>JAEUQF010000334.1 GCA_016789745.1 Bryobacterales bacterium | reverse complement strand
TCCCGTCCCCTCCCCGCGCACCCGTGCCGCGGCTTCACAGTCCGATCTCCCCACGCAGTTGCAGGACCTGCGGGTCAACATCGTGCCCGATGCCCTGCTCGGTTACGGGGCTCCCACTCCCATCTTCGTTAATGGTCTGCCGTCCACCTTCTCGCGCCGCCTGAGCGGTGCGGCCGCCGACTTCTTCTATTCCGGCGTGTTCCGTTACGATGACTTGCGCATCGGCTTTCTTCGCATTCCCAGCTTTGCGCCAGCGAACCAGGCACAGGCCCTGGCACGCTTCAATGCCGAAATCGCCTTCTTCCGTGCCAACACCGATGGGCTGATCATCGACGAGATGCGCAACCCTGGTGGGAACGCCTGCTATCTGGAGCAACTGGTCTCCCGACTGACGACCGAGCCCTTCCGCACCCTGGGCTGGGCCTTGCGACCCTGGCCACTGCTGCCGTACTACACCAACACGCTGATCAGTGCCAAGAGCGCCGGCGCCCCTTTCACCGAGATCGCCCAGCAC
The DNA here is from genome assembly GCA_016789745.1 of Bryobacterales bacterium. GTDB lineage: Bacteria > Acidobacteriota > Terriglobia > Bryobacterales > Bryobacteraceae > CADEFT01. The sequence goes on along the minus strand of JAEUQF010000334.1, from coordinate 15,954 downwards.
GAGGCGAATCTCGATGAGATCAGGGCCGCCAACCGTGAAGGTCGCTTGAGCAAGCCGCTCCCGCTGTGTGGCACCCCGGGCCTGACCGTCCAGCCCTTCCGGAATGCTGCAAGAGAGGCCATCGGCTATGACAAGCCGATCATGGTTCTTACCGACGAGTTCTCCACCTCCGCTGGTGATGCCTTCCCGGCCGTCCTTCAGGACAACGGACGCGCGCTCATCTACGGCTATCGCACCAACGGCGCCGGCGGCAACGTTGTGGACCTCCCTGCCGGCACCTACTCAGAGGCCAACACACGCATGACCCTGGGCCTGATGGTCCGCAACGGAGACGTGGTCACCGACGACTACCCCAGCGCCCCTTATGTAGAGAACATCGGAGTCCGCCCCGACCTCACCGTCGACTACATGACCAAGGAAAACCTCCTCAACAACGGAGCCACCTTCGTCACCCGCTTCACCGAGGCCATGGCCGAATACATCCGACAGCGCCGCTAGACTAGCACCCCATAAATGAAAATCGGGGGCCTGTATGTGACAGGCCCCCGACAATCCCAACCCGCAACAACCGTTACTTCTGCTTCCGGCGCATCAGCCCGGCCGCCACCAACCCCGCGCCCATCAGCGCGAAGGTCGACGGTTCCGGTACATCGTTGCCCGGAGTCTGGAAGTCGCCGCTCAACGACTTGAACTTGAATCGGTCCACGCTGCCGTCGCTGTTGGAAATGCTCGGCGCCACCAGGATCGCGTTCACATAGCCGCTGGTCAGGCTCACCGTCCGTGCATCGGAACTGACCGTGCTGTTGCTGTTCTGTTGCGCCCCAAAGCCCAGACCGCTCAGGTCACTCAGGCCAAGACCCGCCAGATTGCCCGACGCGATGTTGCCCGTGTAGTAGCTGATGTCTCGGTCCCAGCTGTTGTAAGGGTCAATGACGATGGAAATCGGGTCGATCGGAGCGCTGAACCGGATCAGCACAAAATCGACCTCGGCGGCGTTGTCCACCTGGTGTGCCGGATCGCCGCAGGAACTCCCTTCGGACGCGTTGCACACACCCAATCCCGTGCTCCACTGCCCTAACGTACCGGCCGCGAAACGCGTATTCCCAGACCCCGTCAACCCCCAGGCGCTCACTGTCGCCGTGACGCCCCCGCTGGTGAACGTCGTCGACTGGCCCAACGTTCCGCCGTTGCCGGCGAAGTTCCAGTTGATGGTGGCGGCGGGCATTCCAGCACAGGCCAAAACAACAAGCAGACAAAGTTTCTCGCGCATGGTTAATCTCCCTCATTTCCCGCTGCTCGCTTCTTCTCTTCTTGGCAGCGGCCCCTTTGTGGTGTCGAGTGAATCACTCTCCTCCTCTGTTTTGCCCGGGAGACTCGCATCGAAAAAGTAACGCATGTACTGGTGCCCAACTACGGGTTCTCCCCCTCCGAAGCCCGCTGTAGCCGTCCAGAGCCCCGGTTTTGGGACTTCTGGTATCAGTACCTGACTCCGCATGGCGGCCCATTACCGCACCGTGCCAGTACCTGGGTCCCGGCCGTAGTCCTACCGAAAAGGTCCAAAAAAGTTTGCCGTTGCCGAAAGATTTTTTTGGAACCACCCTCCCCGCCCAGCACCGATCGATACCGGTTGATATGCTGTGAGGCATCATGATCCGACTGGCGCTCCTGCTGGCTGCTTTCGGCGCTACCCTTCCCACCGATCCCTTCGCCGCCTGGGAGAAGAACGTGACCGTGGCGGCCTTAGCCCCTGGCGCCCAGCGGCATAGCTTGCACACCTACTTCAATCTCTCCCCGGAAAGCCCCGATGGGAAGTGGGTGCTGTTCTACACCTCCACATCCCCCGACGGCCATCATGGCGATGTCCGTATTCGCGAACGCGCCACCGGGAAGGAAGTCGTGCTCGCCACCGGCATCTACACCGAAGACGCACACCGGGCCGCCTGCCAGCAGTGGGTCTCCAACGGCCGGCGCGTCATCTTCCATAACGACGTGAACGGCGAATGGCAGGTCATCTCCGTCGACGTGAAGACCCGCCAGCAGCGCATCCTCGCCCGCAACCACATGCTCTCCTGGGGCCAGCCCGATAGCGATGTCGTCCCTGTCTATAAACCCCACTGGAACCCCGGAGACCACCCCGATCTCGAACTCCTCAACGTCGAAACCGGCGCCCTCACTACCGTGGTTACCGCCCAGGCTACCCGCGCCCGCTACCCCACCGAGATCAGTGCCCGTTTCGGCGACCGCCCCATCTCCCTCTTCTTCCCCATCCTCAGCCCCGATCGCAAGCGGGTGATCTTCAAGCTCGCCTCCGCCACCGGTTCCGACCCGCGCAGTGCCAAAGCCAGTGACCGCGAATGCCTCGTCGGCTATGACCTGGAGCATTCCCGGTTCCTGTTCTTCCGCGCCAAATGGGGTCATCCCGCCTGGCACCCCAATTCGCGCACGCTGATCAACGTCTACAACCTGCTGCAGGATACCGAGACCGGCGTAGAGCGTCCCATCCCCGGGCTTCCGAAGTTCCCCGGATCGCATCCATCCATCTCCCCCGATGGCAAGCTATTCGCCACCGATACCACGCTGGAGACCTTCGGCGGCAAAAAGAACGAATGGGGCGTGGTGGTCGGCGATCTGGAAGGCAAGCGCTACCGCATCCTCCATCGCTTCGACAACAGCCAAGGCGCGAAGAGCTGGCGCGTATCGCACCCGCATCCCATCTTCAGCCCCAACGGCAAGCGCCTCTACTTCAACGTGTCGCAAGGCACCTGGACCGAACTCCACGTCGCCGAACTGCACTCCGCTCGTCACTGAACCGCGGCCGTCAGGGAGTACCCAAGGCCCTGCGGGCCGCCCCTAACCAGGTAGACGCGCGGGGGCCATTCCCTCGTTTACTTGCGTTGTTTCTCTGCGTTCTCTGCGGCCTCTGCGCGAGATCTTCCATTGCGCGGCGCGTCAGCAAGCGGTTGCCCGGGCTTTGTGACCCTAGTGGCGTCGCCGGTCGCTTGTACTCTTCCGGGTCGCCGGTGCCGCCGCCTTCGTCGCAGGACTCGCCGGCTGGCCGGAACTCATCGACGCCAGGAACGCACTCACATCCGTCACCAGTCCGATCGCCCGCGGCAAGGGCGGCAACTCGCGAAACTTCATCTGAAACCCGTGCGTACGTTCGTACTTGCGCACCGTCAGCCGCTCGAAGGGCGTCACAAACGTCCAGGAGGCACCCTTCGACCCGGCCCGCCCCGTGCGGCCCACGCGGTGAATGAAGTTCTCCGGCTCCTGCGGCAAATCGTAATTCACCACGTGCGCGATGTCATCCACATGAATCCCGCGCGCCGCCACGTCGGTCGCCACCAGCACCCGGTACAAACCGTCCTTGAAACCCTGTAGCGATTCGTTCCGCTGCGCCTGCGTGCGGTCCCCATGGATCGACGCCACCTTGTGCTTCCCGCGCTCCAGAAACTTCGTCAGCCGGTCCGCGCCTTCTTTCGTCGCCACGAACACCAGGAACGAGCCCTTCTGGTGCTTCAGCAAATACTCCAGCAGGTCGAACTTCGACCCCTGCGCCACCTCGAAACCGAACAGGTCGATCTGGCTCGCCGTCTGCGCGCACGCCTCCACCGCGATCCGCACCGGATTGTGCACGTAGCTGGCGACGAGCCCCGCCACCGACTGCTCCATCGTTGCCGAAAACAGCATCGTCTGCCGCTTCAACGGAACCTTGTCGAAGATAGTGCGCAGCGACGGGAGGAAGCCCATGTCCAGCATGCGGTCGGCCTCGTCCAGAACCACAGTCGTGGCCTTCGAAAGATCCACCAACCGCCGGTCCAGGTAGTCGCAAAGACGGCCGGGCGTGGCAATGACCACCTCGGCCCCGTCCTTGATGTCCTTGAGCTGGTTGCCCTCGCGCATACCACCCACCACCACCGCGGTGCGGATATGCATCCCTTCCGCGAGTTCCCGAAAGGCCTCATCAATCTGAATTGCCAGTTCCCGCGTGGGCGTGAGAATCAGCACCCGTACCGTCTTCTCCCGCGGCAGCGCGGCCAGCTTCTCCAGCAGCGGAATGGAAAAGGCCAGCGTCTTCCCCGTTCCGGTCTGGGCCGTGGCGACGACGTCGCGGTCCTCCATCAGTGGCGGGATCGCCTGCGCCTGGACAGGGGTCGGCTTGACAAAGCCGTTCTTGTCCAGATTCTTCCGCAGCGCGGGGCAGAGATTGAGTTCGGAAAAGTGCTGCATCTATCGATTCGGTTGTTCCGCAGCGGAACGCACTTATTACTCCTAGAATAGCAGTAACAGCGGCGTGGCTAAGTGTACGGTGGTCTCCCGAGTGCCAGCGCGGTCCCGGACCGGTCGGCGGAGGATCGTATAGCCACGCGGCAGATCGAGAGCCTTTGGCTCCGGTTCACCGGCCTGGTGGCGGGTGATGCCGTAGTGCCATCGCGCACTGGGGACGCCGTACGTTCCCGGCCGTGTCTGGATCTCCTCCATGACTTCACATCCCAATCCCTCTGCCAGGTTCAACGTCTTGAGGGGTGCCTTTCTCGTCTATGTCAACATAGCGTTATCCCGAGCAAGCATCCGCATAGGCTCCCAACGATTCAGGCGCGAGCCGTCGCTCGCCACGGTAACCTCGTAGCGGGTCACCCGCCGGCCCATGTTGTGTAACCCCCAACTCCTGTTCTCCAGTCGATGATTTCAAAGGAAAGCGTCCGCGGCAAACCGTCCCAAATGATCGAAAGACCGAAATTCGGCAAGCAGCACGCAGCCGCAGGGCATACCGGCATGGACACGAACTTGTTCCCGTCGGTTCCCCGTGGCAATTGCCTCTACGTGTTGGCGGGAGCCCGCCACCGGAACAGGAAGAAATGGCGGCCGCACACACAACAGCGGCACGGTAGAAACAACCAATACATCGCCTTCTCGAAGACATTCCGGACGGCTACGTAGCGGAAGTCCAAGGACCGGCAGTGGGAACACTGAGTGAAAAACATGGCTACTGCGGCGTCCTTCTCTCGAGTTCAGAGAATATACAGCGCTGCCGCAATCCCGAGTAAGGTCAGCCCGACTACAGCCGCAACCCTCCTCTGATAAGTGGTGCGCTGCTCCGCTCGCTTCCCTTTTAGCAGCCAGGCACTCCAGATCTTCTCGTCAACCACAGGTGATTCCTGGTCAGACATAGGCGGGCCTCAGTTCGATTCCGTAGTAGGAAGGTTTCCCTTCGCCAGCGGCGGCCGGCGCCGCCTCCGAATGGCTGCGGTAAGGGTCTGCATCTCCCGGGCCCCTGCCCGGCGCAGCCTTACCGTATCGCCCACCTGCGTGACCGGATCGTACTCGCTCGGCCCCGGAGCAAAGTGCGACAGGGCCGTCTCGAATCGATGTGCCGCGGTGGATCCGTCAGTCACTTAACCATAATAAGTAAACTTCTGCGCTTCGTCAAGCGAAGACAATGGCATAATGGAAAGGAAAGGTTCACCTAATTTAGTTAATAGACCCGCCCTCGGACCTTCCGGACCTCCCCATGGATATATCCCTCCTTATCCGCCAGCGCCTCGAGGAACTCGACCTCGACCAGAAAGACCTCGCCGTCGCCGCCGAGGTCACCGAATCCTATGTCTCGCAGTTGTTGACCCGGAGGAAGGTTCCTCCTGCGCCCGCCCGCACCGACATCTACGAAAAAATCGGCACCCTCCTGCGATTGCCCGCCGGCGAACTCGTGAAGATGGCGGACGCCCAGCGCCGCGAAGGGCTACGGAAGAAACTCACTCATCCAACGCGGCCGCTGTTCCAGGAGTGCCGCGAACTCATGCTACGCAAGTGTGTCCCGGAACGCCGATCCGAGATCCGCCACATCTTCGAGAAGGAGCCCTTCGGCGAATTGGAGCGTCTGGTGACGCAGACCGTCCTGGATGTCGCGCAGGGGATCGCCAGGGCGGAGTTGCAGAGCGAGGAATGGCAGCGGCGAATCGCTTCGCTCACCGGCCACAGCTACGAGCAGACCCGTGTGGCGGTGCTGGAGTTCCTCGACACCGATGTCTTCGACGTTTCCGTGGAGAGTTGCGTCTCGTTCCTGGACCCCATCGTTGACTCCTGGGACATCAACCTCCGGACCTTCGCGATGGATGTTGTCCTCAATCCGCGGCTCACTCCGGCCAGCCACAAGCGCTTCGAGTTTTCCGAACAGCCGCCGCCCCCTGCGGTAGAACCGGGGTTCGAGCAGTTTCTCAAGGACACCACCTTAAGCGGGAGCGCCACCCCGGAGGAGATCGCGTTTCTCAAGTCGCTCCGGTTCGGGGTCCGGCGCCCTTCTCCCATCTACTACTACCGGGAGCTGCAGAGCCTGAGAGATCCACTCCACTTCTCCGTCCAGCCTTCCCGCATGGGGTCCATCGAATGATCGTTACCGCTCAGCATTCCACCGTCTACCGCTACCCGTTCGCCGTCCAACTGGAACCACACACGTTTCGCCTGCGCCCGCGCATGACCACCACGCAGCGGCTGCTCGCGTTTCAACTCCAGGTCCTTCCCGCCCCCGCTGGCCAGACCGAGTGCCTCGACCAGGACGGAAACCTCTCCGTGCGCGCATGGTTCAGCATGCCCACCTACGAACTCAACGTCCGCAGCGAGTTCACCGTGGAACTCATTCGCGAGAACCCTTTCGACTTCCTCATCCGGGACGAATCCCTGCATCTCTCCCTTTGGTATCCCGATCCGTTGAGCACCGCCCTGGCTCCCTATCGCAATGACGGCCATGTCGCCGAATCAGTCAGGACGTATGCCGCCTCGGTTGCCGCCAATGCCCAATGGAACACCCTCTCGTTCCTGCTGGGCCTTTGCCGGCAGATCTTCTCCAACTTCCAGCAGATGACGCGGCCGGAAGGGCCGCCTTGGACCTCCGGCGAGACGCTCTGGCGCGCCTCCGGCTCCTGCCGCGACCTCGCTATCCTCTTCTGCGACTGCTGCCGCGTCATGGGCATCGCCGCCAGATTTGTCAGCGGCTACGAATGTGCGTCCGCCGGACGCTCCGACGCGTATATGCACGCCTGGGCCGAAGTCTACCTGCCAAACGCAGGCTGGCGCGGTTACGACCCATCCCGGGGCGTGGTCGTCGCCGATGCCCATGTGGCCGTGGCCGCGGCCTTCGACTCCGTCCTCGCGTCTCCGGTGATAGGGTCGTATCATGGCGGATCCGGTTCCCGAATGGAGACGTCGCTGCACTTGCAGGTGGAAGCCGCCGGCATGCGGGGCATGGCGTGAGCCAATAACAAGCGGGATCAAGGCCGACTAAAGCAACGGCCCCAAAACTACCATGTTTCATCCGCGGTAAACTTACCGTCGTGCATCCATCGAGACCCAACCGTGTTGCCGAACTTTGGCATGCCGTCCAACGCTGGTTTCAGCGAAAACCACCCGAAGACCCCTACGCCTACGTTGGCGTTCCCAACAAGCCAAAGCCACCCAATCGAAGCGCATCCGCCGCTGTGAAACGCCCGCCATCGTTCGATTAGTTAGGGGATTGGTCCCCGGTCGTAAGCCTGACGATTTCACAGCGAAGGGACGGGTCGCCCTATTCTTCCCGCAATACGGAGGACGGGTCCACGTTTGCAACTCCCCTTGCGGGCATCCAGGCGGCGATGGTTCCCACCGCTAGCGGGACTAGCGCCACCGCGGCGAACATGGCAGGAGAATAGGGATGCAACCCATCTGGCAGGATATCTGTGAACGGCACGATTGCCGCTGCCGCAAGCGGGAGCCCCGTCACGATTCCACACACCAGCACCGTCATTCCATCCCCGATCGCCGTCCGCACAATCATTGCGTGCGAGGCGCCGATCGCCGAACGGATTGCCATTTCCCTCGCTCTCCGCCGCGTGGCATGGGCGACGGAGCCGTACAATCCCACAAGCACCAATACCAGTCCCACTAACGCTAGAGATCCTGCGAAGCCCGCGGCGACGCGCATCGGAAACAGCGCTCCGGCCGCGGCATCGGCCATCGGCCGCACTTCCACCGAGGCCCCGGACCCGAAAGCGGACAATGCACCTTGCAAAGGCCGCACCCATCCGGCGCCCTCACCCTTGGTCGAGACCACCAGTTGCGCCAGCGAGAAGGGAGTGAAGAACACCGGCGGATGCTCCTCTCCCAGACTTCGCAGCTTCGCATCAGCGGCCACCCCAACCACCTGGACATACTCCGGGCTCGGCCGGTTGACGGCAATCTCCCTGCCGACCGGGTCCTCGTCACCAAACAGGCGCTGTGCCAGTGTCCGGCTGAGAATCACCGGCACCGGCCGCCTGCTGCGATCCGCAAGTTCGAAATCGCGCCCAAGCAATAGCGGAATGCGGAGAACCCGGCAGAACGCCTCGCCGCCCCCTAACTCGTAAGCGTCGTGCGCCGTTACAAGCGAATCGCTCCGGCGCCGTAACGGGCCGGCGGATTGCAGTTCCCCCATCAGCGGAAGCGTGCCGATCGAGGTGACGCCAGTGACCCCCGGTACCTCCCGGATGCGCTCCACGATGCGGTCGCGCCACTCCCACCCGGACTCGCCTTCGTGTTGGCCCTGTGGTTGGCGAATCACGACAATCACCGTACCCTTGACGTCGAACCCGGGATCTACCTTGGCAAGATGCACAAAGCTCCGGGTGAAGAGCAGGCCGAGACTCACCAGCACGACCGACACCGCCAGTTGGACCGCAAGGAAGCCGTTGCGGAGGCTCCAACGGCGAAGAGAGAAGGCCGGCTCGCCTTGCTTCATTGCCAGGTTCAGCGTGACGTCCGAAGACCGCACGGCCGGAAGCAAGGACGAGATCAGAAGTGTCAGCAGCGCCGCCGCCACTGCGTAAAGATACAGCCCCCGGTCAGTCTGGAAGTGAAACTCCATAGGCAGGTTGTAAGCGGTGGGCCAGCGAATATAGCTCAGCTTTTCGCGCAGGAGACTGTCCAGAATGAGCCCGGCTCCCGCCCCAACCCCCACCAGTACCGCCCCTTCGGCCAGCAGTTGCCGGATGAGTCGGCCGCGGCTGGCTCCCAGCGCCTTACGAATCGCTAACTCGCGTTGCCGCGCCGCCCCCCGGAGCAGCAGCAAGCCCCCGGCATTCAGGCACGCAATCAGCGTTAACAGGGCCGCCGTACCATATAGCATCACGAAGAACAGCAGGAAGCGGCGATTTGTGCCCTCCCCGGCGTTCGCCGCCAGGCCAGCCATAGGCCGGACCCCACTCACCCGGCGCGCAAACTCCTCTCCCCCGATGTTTCGTGCCGCCGCTGCCAGCGCCTCCCGTGCCTGGCTTCGCGTCATGCCGTCTCGCAGACGCCCGAACGGGCGGCACTGCGCGGAGTTGGGCGGAGCCATCAGGTAGACCTCCGGCGAGACGCCGTGTCCCACGATGCTCCGGTAATCCCGCGGCAGAACGCCGGTAACCAGGTACAGTTTCCCGTCTACATGGAGAGTGCGCCCCACAACCTGCGAATCGCGGTGCAGGCGCCGGCTCCAGAAACCATGGCTGACCACCGCGACCGGATGGCCCTCGTCCCTTTGCGAATAGAGCCGGCCCACTCCGGCCTCAACGCCGAGAACCTCGAAGAAGTTGGCGCTGGTTGCGATCTGCCAAACCACCTCGCGGTGCGTTCCGGCCATCCAATTGGCGTCGCGGAACCAGAGACTGAACGCCAGATCCTCGAATACGCCGGCGTCCCGCAACTCGCGATACCGGTCATAGGGAATGCTTGCCGAAACCCGCGCCAGCCGATCGGGTTGACGGGCGCTGATGTCGTCCAGAATCATCTCGCGGACGATGCTGTAAATGGTGATATTGGGCCCGATCCCGAGCGCCAGCGAAACAATGCCGATCCCGGCCAGTGCCGGGGTCTTGCAAAGGCTTCGCAACGCGTGTTTCAAATCCGCCAGAAGGCACAGCATCACTTTCTGTGACGCGAATCCATGGCGAACTGTGTAGCCAGTGTTGCGGATAACCTGGTCGATTCAAAGCCGGATCACCGCCTTCCCCGTATTCTCCCCGCCAAACAGCCCAATAAACGCCCCCGGCCACTCCGCCATCTGCCTTCTCCCCTCCCCCCAACGATCCGCCCTGCCACGCATGGATTTCGACCCGAAGCGTTGTACCCTCCAGCACACCTCTTTTCGAAAATGGCATCATTAGCCATACGCTCACTGGCTTATGGAACCGACGATCATCGCGCTGGCTTCCGCGTTCGGCTGGTTGGGGGGCAAATACAGCGGAACCGGAACCAGGAAGACCTCACCCGCGCGATCGTGCTTCTGTCCTTGGCCTACCGCGCCGCCCGGCGGATGCAACTCCCGCTGGCCGACCAGATCCAGGCGCTTGCACACCGAATCGGCCTCCCGCTGGACAAGGGCGATTCCGAACCACCTCCAAGCGCTGCAGGAGCCCCGGCCTGATCGGGCCGCGATGCGGGCAATGCGTCGGCCGGGACCGCCCCGCCCCTCACGCCCTCAAATCCGGATTACCGCCTTCCCCGTATTCTCCCCAGCAAACAACCCCATAAACGCCACCGGCACATTCTCCAACCCCTCGTACACGGTCTCCCGATACTGCAGCCGCCCCTCCCGCAGCCACTCCGCCATCTGCTTTCGCCCTTCCCCCCAACGATCCGCCCAGCGGCTCACGATAAACCCCTCCGCCCGAATCTGCTTCGTCACCATCTGCCAGTACGGGCGCGGGCCGACATCCTGCGACCGGTCGTTATACATCGCAATCTGCCCGCATAGCGCGATTCGCCCGAACACGTTCATCTCGCCGATCACCGCGTCCGTTCACCTCCCCGCCGACATTGTCGAAATAGCAGTCAATCCCGTTCGGACACAGCCGCCGCAGCGTCTCGCTGTACGGCTTATCGGTCCGGTAGTTGAACGCCTCGTCAAAGCCCAGCGACCGCACAAAGTCGATCTTCTCCTGCGACCCGGCCACGCCAACAACCCGGCAGCCCTTGATCTTTGCGATCTGCCCGACCGCCGATCCCACCGCCCCGGCCGCACCGGATACCACCACCGTCTCCCCGGCCTTCGGCTGGCATAACTCCAGGAATCCAAAGTACGCCGTCATCCCCGGCATGCCCAGAATCCCCAGTGCCGTCGACACCGGCGCCTGCTCCGGATCCAGCTGCAACAACCCCTTCGCCGGCAGCGCGGCATACTCCTGCCATCCCCACATCCCGCTCACAAAGTCCCCCACCGCGAACTTCGAAAACCGCGACTCCACCACCTCCCCTACCGCCCCGCTCACCATCACCTCGCCCACCGGAATCGGGTCCACATAGGTGCGCTTGCCGGCAATGCGCCCGCGCAGGTACGGGTCCACCGAAAGCCACGCCGTTCGCACCAGCACCCCATCGGCAGGGCAGGCGGGCGTAGGCGCATCTTCCATGCGGAAATCGGACGGCTTCGGTTTGCCATCGGGAATCGCGGCCAGCAGAATCCGCCGCATCGTGTTGGGTAAAGCCATGCAGCCAGTGTATGCTGAACGGCATGGTTCTGCGTCCCGTTGCGCTGCTGGTGTTGTGTGCTTTTGCCGCGTTTCCTAAGAACGAGGTGGTCCAGGTCATCGACAAGGACGGCCGCGTCGTGGAAGGCAATACTTCTCTGGCCGCCATCACCGTGAATGGGCGGAAAATCCCGCTGGCCGGCCTGCTCTCCCTCCATAGCGGCGAAGCCGCCTCTGCTGCCGAAACGGCGCGAATCGAGAAGGGCCTCTCCGCCATCCAGGCGTTCACAAACCAGGTCATCGCCAGTCCCGAACGCAAGAACGCCGACGCCGCCGTCGAAGACCTGACTAACCTCGGCCTGCCCGTCCTCACACCCTTGCTGCAAGCTTTCAAGGATACCGACCAGCATGAGCCCCGCCCCTTGTACCGGCTCTTCGAAAGACTCATTCCCAGCGAGGCCGACCAACTCGACCGCACCGCCTCGCTTGTCCGCCTCGCCAACGGCACCTACCTCCGCGGCAAGGTCGAGCCCTTCACTATCGACGTTGGCGGCCAGAAAATCGACTGGGCCAACGTCCGCCGTCTGGCCGTGCGCCGCAAGTCCGTCTCCCGCGACATGGCGGTGCATTCCCTCAAGCATTCCACCCAGATCGAGTACCTCGACACCGGCCTCGTCCTCACCCCCAGCAGCGCCGTCACCGGCAAGACCAGCGGCTTCGTCCGCCTGTCCTGGAATGAAGATGGCTGGACCTCCGACGCCAACGGCTTGCAGGTCCCCGGACCTCGCTATAAGACCAACCTCGTCGATGGCCATCCTTTCGGTGCGCTCGTCGGCCGCATCGGCGCGGCGGGCGCTCCCTTCCTCGTTGGTGTGAACTACAATGGCAAAGGTCTGGCCCCCGGGCGCCTGCAACTGGCCGTGAACGACAATCGCCACTGGCAGAACAACGTCGGCACCTTCCGCGTCATCCTGCAGGCAACCGACGCGTACGATGTAGGAGCAGCGCAGTAGATGCGAATCGGCCATGTCCATCTGAAAGTCTCGGACCTTGAACGGTCCATCGCCTTCTACACCGGCGTCCTGGGGCTCCAGATCACCCAGCGCCTGGGGCGTCAGGCCGCCTTCCTGGCCTCCGGCGACTACCACCACCACATCGGCCTCAACACCTGGGAAAGCGAGGACGGCTCCCCGCCGCCGCCCGGCACGACGGGCCTCTACCACGCCGCCATACTCTATGACACCCGCGCCGAGTTAGGTGCCGCGCTCCGCCGCCTCCTTGCCAACGGCGTGTCGCTCGACGGTGCGGCCGATCATGGCGTCAGCGAGGCGCTCTACCTCCATGACCCCGACGGCAATGGCCTGGAACTCTATTGGGACCGGCCCCCGTCCGAATGGCCCCGCGCCGCCGACGGCAGTCTCACCATGTACACCCGCCGCCTTGACCTGGAGAGCTTGCTGGCCGAATTCCCCGCCGCCTCGTAGCCCTCCCCGGGGTGTCGGATTTTGTGGAGTCCGTAAAACCAGTCGAGTGCCATTTTCCTCAATCCCTACAACGGCATCCATGTCTGCGTGCAGGTCCCCGCTGCCATTCTGGTGGCGCTATGGAAAACACTGCCCAAGCCGAAACTACGAACGCCACGCCCCACGACCGTCGCGCCGAAACCTCGCCCGGGAATGGCGCCAAATCCAAAGGCCCCAAGACCGAAGCCGGCAAGAAGAAGTCCGCCGCCAATTCCGTCAAGCATGGACTCTATTCCCGTGACATCGTCCTGGCCACCGAAAAGCAGTCCGAATACGATGCCCTCCAGCGCGAGTTCCTGGACTCGTTCGCCCCAGCCAGCGTGGAAGAGCACGAACTCGTCATCGACATGGTGAACGCCCGCTGGCGCATACGCCGAGTCGAGCGCCACGAGCAGGGTCTCATGAACCTGGAGATGTCCCGCGCCATGCGCGATGCCCCCGAAGAGTTCGAGGCCATGGACGCCATCACGCTCGAAGCCCTCGCCATCCAGCGGCTTTCGTCCACGCCTGCCCTGGAAAACATCAACCGCATGGCACAGCGTCTGGAACGAACCTACTTCCGCTGCCGCGAAGCGCTTCTCAAGTTGCAGCGCGAACGTGGACTTCCCGCCGGAGAGCAAACCGCCGAACCAGAGACCCCAACCGTGAGGGACGAACCTACTTCGCCTACTCCGCCGCCCCAGACACCCGCACCTCGGGTAGCCGGCTGGCGCCGTTGGTTTCCCCTTTTCGCGATGTGCATTCTCTCGCTGCTGCTGGTTCAGTCAGTGAGTTTGCCGAAGCCCGTTCCTGCGGCGCAGTTCCAGCCATACCGCCGCTAAACCGTTAACTAGCTGCGAACGCTGCGCTTAGTCCGCTATCCGCAGTGCTTCCGGCCCGATCTTTGACAACTCGCAACCCCGCCCGGCTCCCCAAGGCGGAGCTCTGTCCGGATGCTGAACGCCTGGAGCGCGCATTCGTCCGGAAAAGTATGCACCGCGTCTTCAACGGAGTACCCCAGGCCCTCCGGCCCGTATCCCCGCTGATCGCTGACGGCTGATCGCTGATAGCCCTCGTGGCCTACGCCAGGATCTCTTTGATCACCCGCCCATGCACCTCGGTCAGCCGTTCCCGCCGCCCCTGGTGCAGGTAGCTCAACTGATCCTGCTGCAGACCCATCTGGTTCAACAGCGTCGCATGCAGATCGCGGAAGTGCACCGGATCCACCGTCGCCTTCAACCCGATATCGTCCGTGGCTCCATACGCCATGCCGCCCTTGAATCCACCCCCGGCCACCCACATCGAGAAGCCCGTGTTGTGATGGTCACGGCCGGAGCCGCGTTCCGATTCCGGCGACCGTCCAAACTCGCCGCCCCACAGCACGATCGTCTCATCCAACAATCCGCGACGCTTCAGATCCATCACCAACGCCGCCGTCGGCTGATCCGTCAGCGCCGCCATCCGCGCGTGGTTCTTTTCAATGTCGCTGTGCGCATCCCACTCGGTTTCGCCACCGCCACCGCCGGCCACCACGCAGACGAATCGCACGCCCTTCTCAATCAATCGCCGCGCCAGCAGACAGCGCCGCCCATAATCGTCGGTGTCCTTCTTGCCCACGCCGTACAGGTCCAGCACTTCCTGCGGCTCCGTCGAGACATCGAAGATCTCCGGCGCCTCGGTCTGCATCTTGAACGCCGTATCGTAGGCGGAAATGCGTGCCGCAAACTCCGGATCTTCGCCGTTGTTCGCTTCGTTGAGATTGCGCAGGAAGTCGATCGTCTTCCGCCGCCGGTCCAGGCTGATGCCGTTCGGCAATTCCAGATTCAACACCGGACGCTTGCCGGCCCGGAACATCGCCGGCTGGTATACGGCGGGCAGGAATCCGTTGGTGTACATCGGCTGGCCCGCTTCTGGCGCGCCATGCGGATCCGGCATCACCACGTAAGCAGGCAGCGAATCGCTCTCCGTTCCCAACCCGTACGCCAGCCAGCTACCCATCGCCGGGAAGCCCGGAATTACGCGCCCGGACATCATCTGGTACTGTGCCGCCGAGTGCACCACCATATCGCCATGCATACTGCGAAGCACGCAGATGTCATCGGCGATCTTCTGCTGATACGGCAGCAGATCGGAGATGTCGATGCCGGCCTTGCCGTACTTGGCGAACGTCCGCTTAGTCCCCAGAATGCGCGAATTGGCATTCACGTTCTGATACTCCACCTTGCCGAACGTGTCCGGGCGCTTCTGCCCGTGCAGTTTGTTCAACAGCGGCTTCGGATCAAACGTCTCCAGGTGCGACGGCCCGCCCGCCTGGAACAGAAAAATCATGGCCTTCGCCTTCGGCGCGAAGTGCGGCTGCCGCGGCGCCAGCGGGTTGAAGCGGGCCGCGCGGGCCTGGTCCTGCGCCAGCAGCGACGCGAAGCCCAACGAGCCCACCCCGCAGAAACAGTCAGTCAGGAACTCGCGGCGATTCCGGGCGTAGCGAATATGTTCAGCCATGTTAGTTCACGTAAAGGAAAGCGTTGGAGTTGAACAGCGTGAGGGCGAACTCGGTGGCCGCGGCCGGATCCGGGTCGTCCAGATACTTCATCGAAAGAGTCTTTTCCTTCGGGTTCGGCGCACGGCCGGATGCCAGTTGGAAGGCGTAATCAATGCGTTCGGCGGTGGCGGACTTCTCCGCTGCCAGGCGCTTGGCAAAGGCAACCGCCAAATCGTTGGAAACCGTCCCGTTCAGCAGTTCCAATGCCTGCGGCGCATGCGTCGATTGATCGCGCCGCGCGCACGAAAGCAGAGTATCCGGCGAATCGAATACCTGCATGAACGGCAGAATCAGGTTCCGCTTGTAGATCATGTAGATCGTCCGCCGGTCGTGCTCGCTCTTGTCGCGCGTCACCTGCCAGTATTGCGGCCGCTTCAGGTCCTTGATCAGCTCCTGGTCGATCTTCACCATCACGCTCGGCCCGCCCGCCTTGTGATTCAGCCGGCCGGAGAGGAACAGC
>JAEUQF010000454.1 GCA_016789745.1 Bryobacterales bacterium | reverse complement strand
TATGTTTACCGTTTCAGAGTACCTGGCGCTGTACAACGGTACGTTCGGAAAGACCCTGAAAGAACAAGATTTACAGGGCGTAGATCGTATCGTGAAGCGAATTGAAAGGGTCCAAGGTAAGTTTGATCATGGCCGGGTGGCCGCGCATTTTCTTCAAAACCAAGGCGTGTACCTTCCAGCTCTGGGCGTGGACACTATAGACCGTTTCGATAAGTTAATCGCTGCTCTAACCAAGGCCCTGCCCGAGTAAACATCGCTATACCAATTCGAGTCGTTCGACCTCTGCAACTTCGCGCATGTGCATTACTATTGTGCGCTCTTCAATTTTCGCGAGTGCCTTGGTGGAGGGCCTCTCTGAGGGGCAGCTTGACGGGAGTTGGGCAAATGTATTGCCCGCCCGTGCTTTCTCCGTCGTTGTCAGATGACGATTCGTTCCACCTCATCGAGCGAAACCGAATCATTGCGGCGGTCGTAGAGCTTCGTCGTGCGAGGTGACTCGTGAGCAGCCATGGCTTGGGCGTTCTCGACCGTCCCACCACCAAGAAGGTAAATGGTGATGCCGCTGGCGCGGAAGGTGTGGCAACAGACCTCGGTGTCGATACCGGCCGCCCGAGCGCGGCGGCCGATCATGCGGAAGACATCCGGCTGGGTCATACCGTTGCCTGTGATCTGCTGCGTTCGGCCAATGAAGGTTCGGAATAGGGGAGAGGTCTTCTCCTCGCGTATGCGGGCCGCATCCACATACTCGTGCAGGTACTGTTCAAGGTTGTGGTGGCAAGGCATCTCATGGTACTTTCCCCCTTTTTCATGCAGCCGTACCCACAGCCGGCGGTCTTGGACAAAACAGTCTTCCACCTTCATGCCGGTTGCAGCGCCGACACGAGCGAAGGTGTAGAGCAGGAGCGCAATCAAGGCGCGGTCGCGAAGACCTACCAGCGCCGGCGTCTCGGCTTCAGTGCCGTCTTTGAGTTTCTTCTTCGTCACCACTTCTATGCCGTCCAGGAGTTCTCGGACTTCCTTCGCGGAGAGCACGGGGGTCTTACCTTTCTTGACAACATGCTTCGGACCGCGGACTGAGCTTGCCGGATTGTGGGGAACGATCTGGCCGACCACCAGCCAGTCGAAGAGCATTCGAACTGCGGCCAGCTCTTGCTTCACCGAGGGCTTATCAACTTCCCGGATTCGTCGCTCGACAAACGCGGCAACATGCATCGGCTGAACCTCCGCAAGGTCAACTAGGCGCCACGTCTTCTCGCACCAGGTGAAGAACTGTCGGGCAGCGCGATAGTAAGCGCGCCGGGTGTTTGGATTCCGGATAGTGACGGCGAAGAATTCCAGGAAGCGGACCGAAGCGCCCTCGCCGCGGCTCGCGACGATTGCTGGCACGCGACCGCTGCTGATCGCGAGCTCCGGTTTCCCTTTTGCAACCAGTTCGTAAGTCATGTTGGTTGATCACCAAGCGATTGTTGGAAGCGGTTTAGGTTGCTCGAACTGGTCGACTCGCGTCGGCACGAGCGCAAACGTTGCCGCACGCTCTGCTCCAAACTTCTCGACCACGGTCACCAACCGGACTCTGGACTCCGGTCTGTGGGGTCGCTTGGTCGCTCTAGGGGCCTTTTTAGGGTGTCTCATGATTAGCTCAATTAGCACATGATAATGTCCTTTATCATACTCTATTGAGAAGCGCCGTCAACCTCAGCGATGTGCACAACTGTGCAGTACCATATTGAAGTGGAGGTGATTCTTTTGTGCCGACTCAACCCTCGTGGCTTCTGCAACTTCCGAGGATGCGGAAGGTTCTCGAAGAACTGGATCTACCGGTGATCGACCGCGCTGGCATCGAGCAAATCTTTGGAGTTCGCCGACGGCGCGCGATCCAACTGATGCACAAGTTCGGCGGCTATCAAGCGGCTCGGACGTGCCCCTACCTGCCCAGCTTGCCGTCGTTCGTGGTCAGAGCCGATGGTCATCATCGGTTGCAGGGCGAAAGCCCCCTGTCGAGTTCGGCTCTCGTGGCTACAGCAGCGTTGGCGCTGGAGATGGCCAGGTACCGGGAAGCCGAGTAGACCTCCCCTACTGCGGCCATTAAAGCACTCTGTTTACCATTTGGAAAGCCAGAGATCAGCCCTTCTGGTGTCGTGGAGCAAATACTCGGCTTATGATCATCTCAAACCGGTGTGCCAGGTCGTCAAAGGTGCTGAATGTCCTGTTTGATGTGCTGGAAAACTCCGCGCTCAGCATCTCTCGTCGGGCAGCATCTAGTTCAGCGTCCCTACCGTACACGAGATGAAACTCCGGACGCAGGAGGCCGTTGAACCGTCGACTGAAGAAGGGTAGGTCTCTTAGAATGAGATTGTCCCACTGAAGTAACTG
Source organism: Bryobacterales bacterium (assembly GCA_016789745.1). Lineage (GTDB taxonomy): Bacteria > Acidobacteriota > Terriglobia > Bryobacterales > Bryobacteraceae > CADEFT01. Next base: position 15,351 of record JAEUQF010000454.1, on the reverse strand, counting down.
TCCTTTCGCCTGAGTGAACTCGTGGGTGAACTGGAATTCCGCGGCTTTAGTAAAGATAAGTTTTTGCGGTCGCTCGATCTCGACAAATACCCACCGCGGACCGAGTGATGTCTGTATCTGATATCCAAAGTCTGGCTGTCGCTCCCCCGCAAGGGATGGTTTACTTAGGCACTCGGTATATTCTGGGTAAATGAACTGCGGATAGGTTTCCAGGAAGTGTTGAAGCGCATCCTCGTTCTTTGCAGACGCTAGAAGATATCGGTACTCCGATAGTAGCCTGCGCGCGTTATGCAGCGATTCTAGGTGCATAACTCCATGGGCTTGTGCAAGACTCTCGTTAGCCGCCACCTCTGGACCGTTTGCAGCGCTGACGCACTCAAGGTAGTCCCACCCGATGAGAAATACCTTACTTGCGGGAGGGATCCAGCTTCGGTTATCGCTATCCATGATCAACACTAATACGAGGTTCCCGGTATACGTAAGGTGGTTGGCAAATCGCGCGCAATAACCTTGTGACTGAAGCTTTGACATCGGATCCATGAAGGTAAATAGATGTTGTGCGCGAGCGTTAAACTCCTCTACGATTGTTCTCGTTGGCCCCTCATTGACGATAATGACGTTGGCAGTTATCTGCCCTCCTGATAGTCCGTTCTTAATAGTTGCCATGACTCCGTTCTGGCACACGTATATATCCATAGGACCGCTCGCTAAATGAGGGTTGGGAACTCTCGCCAGTCGCATCTGCTCGTGCTGGGGTAAGGCGTCAAACAAAGCTCTAAGCGTCCTTTGATACGTGAGGAGCCAATCCATCGCCTTTTCGATACGACCGTCGGGAAGCTGGATGTCGTTCTCCGCGTATTCGATAGGCATGCTGTAAAGAGATGCACTCCCATTATATGCTGCTGTCAGTCATCTGAAAACGTAGTTTTCTGAGCAGAGTGCCGGTGGTGGCGTCAATATCATCCGCGCCGCAGGAGCGAATCATCCGTCCCATCATCCAGGAAATCGCGTACTAGCGGAGGCGATTCGATGGCCATCCATGAGTCCGCAGATGCTCTCCGCTTCCGGCAGTGCCACAACAGGAATGCAACGCCTTGTTCGCGATCTGCCGCTGCTGTGACCGCGGGCAGCGGTATTGCAGTCCGACGTGCCGGCAGCAGGTTCGCCGTGCCCAGGTGGCCGCAGCCGGCCAACGCTACCAAGCTTCAGAGGCAGGAAAGCAAGCCCATTGTCGGCGGCAGCGGAGGTACGGCAACGTTCGGGCCGACCGGTGACGCATCAAGGTACCCGGTCAATCACTTCGCCGAGGACAACTGCACTCGACCGCTTGTATCAGTGCTCTGTTTGTGGTCGCCGTAGCCGTTGGCACAACCCTTTCGATCCACTACCAAGAGGGCAATTGAGGCGGGAAAGAGGCCGCCACCGGCGTCATGCCCAGTTTTCTACGTTTTCTGTTGAGCGTTAACATATGCTGTCGCACCAGAAACCGGCAGAGCCTTTACTGCTGGGCCGAATCAACATTGCTCATCGTCAGCGGTCCGGCCTTCTCGGATGATTAGAAACAAGAGGCGCTGGCATGATCGGACGACGGATGGCTGGATCCGTATCACGTGGTGAGAAGCAGATGGGCTCAAAGATCATCTCTGGGCGCTCAAGCGAAAAGCTCTGTGCGGATGTAAAGAGGAAGAGCTTCCGTAGAGCGCCCTCAGGTAATAGCGATTGAGCCAGAAGGCAGAGATTGCGGGCTCTCGCCTCATTGAGCGCGACCGCGAGTACTCGGAACCCCGTGATCTGAAACTTCTCCGTCTGCCGACCTTGCTGGTAGTCGTGGGCGGCGCCGATGATCTTGTTCTTGAAGTAGCGGTGGTTCTCGCTCGACAGGTCGGCTTCCAGAAAGAAGTGCGCCAAGGTCGACTCCGGCGGCCGCCGGTTGTCCTGAAGAGTGAAGAAGTCATCGGGAGAGACCGGAATGCGCTGCCCGTCCACCATGCCGGCGTCATAGTTCTCCTTGCCTTGCTCCAGTCCACCAGGCCGATGGGGCCTGTCTTCGAAGCCATGCTCAGAGCGATATGTACGTTCACGATCAGCATCTCGTGATCAAGGTAGTACTGGGTCAGCTCATGAGTGCGCAGCCGCTCGTCGAGTACCTCGACAGGTGCCATCCCCTCCCCCACTAGAGCGCGGATCCCTCTTTGGCGATTGTGTAGACGTGTTGCTGCAGGGGAAATTTAAGCGCCTTCAAATAGCCGCGCTTGGTCATCGGAAGGAGGCGTTCGTGCAGCTTCTTGGGCGACCGGCTGGTGAGGATCGCTAGCTGTTCCCGCCGTAGAAAACGATGCTGCCAAATGAGACGCAAGATGTCGAGGTCCCATTTCGTGAGCACGAAACTCGGCAGCCGCGGCTCTATCGGTTCCGCTCGCTCTACTTCGGTTTCTTCCACGTTGTCGTCTGGGGCCAGATCCATACGCACATTATGAAGGCCGCATAACCGTGGTCAAGTCCAAGTTGGATGGGGCATCCGCTTGTCTGATACCCCATCCGGTTGTGGTCAGCTTCAGTGGTTGCAGGTGCACTCACAGCGACAGGTGCATCGCTGTGAGGGTTTCGGTTCCGACTTCGGCGTGCTAGGACCGAAAATAAAGTCGCCAATCGCGTCGATCGCGTCAACAACACCGCTATTCACGGTGTCGACAGTATCGATAGCGACATCGGCGGGTCCATATTTTCTCTGAGACACAGAAAGCCTCCTTCAAGTTGCGGCCCGTTCGGCCATAACTGAGGTACCACCGACTGGCTCCTCGATGGAGACACAGCCTCCCTCTTTCCAGGGCTGGTGTTAACTAAGTAGTTAGTTACCGGTCCGTCCCCGGTTTATTCTCGCTGCGCATCGGAGAAAGCCTTGACTGCTTATCCATTCCCTGCTTCGCTTCAGATCCTGGACTTAACCTCTACGATGCACCAGCAAGTATACAGCATGAGCACGTGGAGATGTCAAGAGTGATTGCGGTTGTGGGCTTGTCATACTCGTCGGTAAAAAGAAAAGCGCGCCAGTTTGCGAAGTCTGGCGCGCCCGCGAAAATAAACCAGGAGACGACCTACTTTTGAAGGAGGAACGTCTTGAGGTTTGGGGTCTGCTTCCGTCAAGAAAGCAAACACTCTGTGTAGATTATAAACAAGTGCAGCCAACCAGTCAAGGGAAATTATTCATTCCAAAGCACTTACCGCCTTATGCCAAACATGGCAATACCTAAAGGCGGAGAGGTACATCTTCGCGTGAGCCTTAGAAAAATTGGGCTGCCCAAATCCATGCGCAGCTGCTGCGTCACTAAGCAGCTACACCACAAATATATAACCACATGCCCAATGAATTGACAACCCCGAATTTATGTGTTCAACTTTAGAGCCCTCGCTTCAGAAGCGGGACTCCACGAGGCGTTGCCGCATCGAGCATAATATGCGCCGCATAGCTCGCCGGAACAGCAGGCACGGCACCGGCCGCAAAATGCAGCAACAGTCCGGCTACCGAACAGACAAGCTGTTGAAAGCCATCATCGCTTGCCTGAGCGGTTCGGAAACACTGTAGCGCAGAAGTACGCAGAGAACTCTGAATGCTTCCTACATTCTGAAAAGCGAGCGTGGAAGCATAAGCGGTTGGAATCAGACCATGAGCGACGTTTCGGTGATGGGAGGACGTTGCGGGCTCGATTGCGTCGGGAAGTGAGGCACACGTCTGTCCGGCGTACCAACCACCAAAGGCCTCGACGAGAGCAAGTGCTGGCAACTGCTCTGCCGCGAAACCTAAAGCGGCCAGGGCCCCCACAGGGCCGCCCGTCTTCTGATGCTCACGCCTACCAGGCATAGCCAACATTGTAGCGCGCCCCCGAACAAGTTGTTCCATCAATGTTTGCGGGACGAGGATCATAGTTTTGCTCGCGACGATTCGGAGAACTCACTGGCGGAGTCGTCAATGGCGGCGTTGACCACCAATGATGGCGATACTCGTGGCGGAAGAAGTGATTCTCGATCGACTGTTAAAACCAGGCGACCTTACAGCCTTCCGCATTAAGTGGAGCGAATACCTAGTCGAATGCGCGTTGCACCGCACCCTTCAGGACGGTCCCATCAGCCTATTCACTGCCGATCGCTTTAGACTCTCATGAGGGTTCAAGTACTGCCTGGTCGTTTCGATGTCGCTGTGCCCCATCAGCTTTTGAACCGTGACGATGTCGCTCCCCTTTTCGAGGAGGCGTGTCGCGTAGGTGTGCCTGAACTTGTGAAGCGTTGCGCCTGTGACATTCGCCGCGGCAGCGATTTCCTTCAACCGCCGAAGGAGATGGGTTTGTCGATTGCCTGGCTTCGTAGGAAAGACCCACTTCGAAGGTCGAGGTAGCTTCTTGAGAAGCGCGGTCAAGTCCGCGGGTATCGGAATCACGCGCTCCTCATAATCCTTCGGCGAAAAACCTTCTTTGCTGCGCACGCAGATCTCGGCGTTCTCCAAATCGTCGAGCCTCAAATCCGTCCAGGTGAGGAAGCAGAGCTCCTCCTCACGCAAGCCCGTGAGAAGGAAGGTATTGAAGATCGTCTTTTCCTGCTGATCGCAAACGGCGAAAATCCGATCAAGCTCGTCTTGGCTGTACGTTGGCGGCCGCCGCTTGGCTTTGGCTCGCGGATCTTTGAGCGGCTTGAAATTGGCGCACGGGTTGTTCATGTTGAGGTTCCGTTCGCGAATCAGAAAGTAGAAGAGCGTCCGGAAGACGGCGATCTCGTAGTTTATCGTCCGCGGCGTGATCCGGCGATCCCTGTGCTGTTCGCTGCACTCCGAACTGCGAGTGATCTTGTAGTCGTCGATGTCGGGCCGAGTGATCGCCTCGACGAAAGTCTTGTGACCGAGGATGCGCTGGAGATGATCAAGCACGGCGGTGTAGCGCTGGGCCGTTCTCGGCTTCTCCGGCGAATGCACGCGAACGTGCTGGAGGAACATTTTGACGGCTTCCGTGATCAGCGTCATCGGTGCTTCTTGTTGATGAACCGCTGGCTCGCTCTTGCCGCCGTTTATCAATTCGCCCACAAGCTCGTTGCGTTTCCGGCGTTGCGCCTCCATGGCATCGCTCGGTGTTTGTCCTGCCACCTCCCGCCGACGCTTTGGCCCATCCCACCATTCGAGAAAGTAAACGCCTGGGCGGTCGTCCCAAACGTAGCGGGGGCCAGACTTCTTCAGGGAGATGAAGCGCCAGACCCCGCTCGACTCTCGAACCTTCTTGATGATCCGAACCTTTTTCCGTGCAGCCATTTGCGCCCCCGTGGTGTCTGTTTTTGCCGATTTACCGACACCAAGAGCCTATCACGATTCGCAAACGATTGAGCGGAAACAAGTTAAAGTTCGATGGCGGAGAGAGAGGGATTCGAACCCTCGATACAGTTTCCCGTATACACGCTTTCCAAGCGTGCGCCTTCAACCACTCGGCCATCTCTCCGCTTAGGGAAAGCCCCGTGCTCACGCGCGAGGCCCATTGGTCAGAATACCACGTAACCCGCCATCCCCACCCAAACCTTCAACTAAATTTCAGGCCACCACCTTGTGCGCCACGTTCCCTGCCACATCCGTCAGCCGATGGTTCCTCCCCCCATGGAAGAACGTCAGCTTCAGATGATCCAGCCCCAACAAATGCAGCATCGTCGCATGCATGTCATGGATATGCATGCGGTCCTCGGTCGCATAATAGCCGTATTCGTCGGTCGCCCCGTACGCGTATCCGCCCTTCACACCGCCGCCGGCCATCCACATCGAATAACCATACGGGTTATGATCGCGCCCATCGCCCGCCTGCGAGATCGGCGTCCTGCCGAACTCGCCGCCCCACACCACCAAGGTATCGTCCAACAAGCCGTGCGCCTTCAGATCCTTCAACAGCCCCGCGATCGGCTTATCCACCATCCGCGCCGTACGCGTGTGCAGCCGGATCAACTCGCTATGCGCGTCCCAGCCTACTTCATTGCCCGGCCCATACTCATGGTTGATCTGGATGAACCGCACCCCGCGCTGCGCCAGCCTGCGCGCCATCAGGCATTGCCAGCCGAAATCCTTCGCCAGCGGATCGTCCATCCCATACAGCTTCTTCGTCGCCTCGGACTCGCCCTTCAAATCGAAAGCCTCGGGCGCCTCCGTCTGCATGCGGAACGCCAGCTCGAACGCCTGGATGCGCGCCTCCAACTCCGGGTTGTGCTGGTGCCGCTCCGCCGCCGCGCGGTTCATCTTCTGCAGCATGTCCAACTCGTACCGCTGCTGCTCGCGCGTCAGCCCCTTGTTCTCCAGATACTCGATCGGCTCCTTCAGGTCCTCGGCCTTAATCCCGCCGTGCGCCACCGCCGTGCCCTGGTACGCCGCCGGCAGAAACGCCGAACTCCAGTTCTTCGCCCCGCCATGCGACAGGCCTGGCTTCAACGTCAGGTACGCCGGCAGGTTCTGGTTCTCGGTCCCCAACCCGTACACCACCCACGCGCCCATGCCCGGCCGTGTGAACGTATTCGACCCTGTGTGCAACTGCAGCACCGCCCCGCCGTGCGCCACGCTATCGCCCACCATCGATCGCAGCAGGCAGATATCGTCGATGCACTCAGCCACGTTCGGAAACAGCTCGCTCACCGGCAGCCCGCTCTGCCCGTAGCGCTTGAACTTCCACGGCGATTTGAACAGCGATCCGGTCTGCCCCTCGGCAAACGTCAGCGGCCGTTTGAACGGCAGCGGCTTGCCATGATCGCGGTCGAGCGCTGGCTTCGGGTCAAACGTATCCATCGCCGACGGCCCGCCGTGCATGAACAGAAAGATCACCCGCTTGGCCCGCGGCGTAAAGTGCGCCTGCTTCGGCAGCAGCGGCCCCAGGCCACCCGCTGGGCTGGACTCCGCCGCCAGCATCGCCCGCAACCCGAACCAGCCGAATCCCCCGGCGGCCGTACGCAGAATCTGTCTCCGGCTAGTGAACATAGAGAAACTCGTTCGAGGCAATCATAGTGCGGATCAGGCTCGTCCAGGCGGCTTCCGCATCCCCGCCGGGAAACTTCGCGAGATAACCGAGCGCGCCTTCGACAAAGGTGTCCTGCGCCGGCCGGTTCAGAATCCGCAGATGCGCCGCACGCACGCGCCCCGCATCGTCCAAAGCGCCATCGGCCCGCAGCATCGCCGCCACCGTCCGCGCCCGTTCGGCCACGAATCCCGAATTCATCATGAACAACGCCTGCGGCGCCACGTTGGTCTGCGTGCGCCCTTCGTTGCTCGTCGTCGCATCGCCGAAGTCGAACAGGTTCAGCATCGCCGGCAGGTTCGACCGCCGCAGCGGCAGATACACTAAGCGTCGCTTGCTCGAATCCGGATCAATGCTCTTCCGCGCCTCGGCGAATTCCTTGTCCGTCCCTTCGCCTTCCATCATCTTGCCGCCCATGGTCCAATCCACTGACCCATCAATCTGCAGCAGCGCATCGCGCATCTCTTCCACCTGCAGCCGTCTGGGCGACACATACGACAGCAGCTTGTTCTCCGGATCCTCTTCCATCGCCCGCTTCGATGGCGTGCTGCTCATCCGGTACGTATTCGATTCCAGAATCAGCCGGTGCATCGCCTTCACGCTATAGCCGCTCGCAATAAACCGCTGCGCCAGCCAGTCCAGCAACTCCGGATGCGTCGGCGCCGCGCCCAGCTTTCCGAAGTTGTTCGGCGTCCGCACCAGCCCTTCGCCGAAATGCCACTGCCAGATGCGATTCACCATCACACGCGCCGTCAGCGGATTCTGCTTATCGGCCAGCCACTCGGCCAACTCCCGCCGCCCGCTGCCTTCGGTAATCGCGCCATTGTGGCGGCCGGCAATCACCACCGGAAACGCCTTCGGCACCGGATCGCCCTTCGCATCCACGTTGCCGCGCACAAACACCCGCTGCTCGACGTTCTCTCCCTCACCCACCGCGCAGGCTAGCGGCGGATCTTCCGGCCCCGACTTCTTCAAGGCCTCCAACTCCGCCCGGTACCGCGCCAGCTTCTCGCGCGATTCCGGCTTGTACAGCGACTCGCGATCCTTCTCCGGCATCATGAACGGGCCCGCCGCCGCATTCACTTCCGTGAAGAACCGATCATCACCAGCCAGGAACACCGGATCCGGCGGCGCCTTCTCCCCACCCGCCTTGGCCGCCTCCGCCTGCACCTTCCATTGCTCCCGCGCCTGCTCGCGATGCTGTTCCGTTCCCTCGTAGCGGTTCTGGTACAGCCGCGCCACATCTGCCCGCTCCGTCGGCGTCGCCATCTCCCACTCTTCCAAATGTGGCCGCCGCTCCCCGGTGGGCTTCAGGTACTTCTTCCACTGCTCCACAATCCACGGATCCAACGTCACGCCCGTGGGTGCCTCGCCCACTGCCGCCAGCATGTACGCCGCCAGGTGCGGCGTGAACTGCTTGCGATACCGCGTCCGCTCCGCCCCCAGGATGCCGTCGATCTCCTTCTGCTTGGCGTCCACCTTCGCCTTGTGATCCTGCCAAGCCTTCGCCACCGGCCCTTCCACTAGCGGTGCGAAATACAGCTGGCTCACTGTGCCTTCCAACTTCGCCAGTTGCTTGGTACTCGCAAAGATCGACGCCAGCGAATAGTAATCCTTCGTCGAGATCGGATCGAACTTGTGGTCATGACAGCGCGCACAGGCGATCGTCAATCCTAGGAACGCCTTCCCGGTAACTTCGATCTGTTCATCGACGATGTCATAAAACATCTTCGGCTTATCCTGTTCGGCAATCAGTTTCGGCCCCAGCGCCAGAAAGCCCGTCGCGATGATCCCCCGCGTGTTCAACGTTCCGTCCGGCGTGGGCAGCAGATCGCCCGCCACCTGCTCGCGCAGGAACTGGTCATACGGCAGATCGCGATTGAACGCATCAATGACATAGTCGCGGTAACGCCACGCATGCGGATAGCGATGGTCCTCGTCAGCTCCGGTGGAATCGGCATAGCGCGCCACGTCCATCCAGTGCCGGCCCCAATGTTCCCCATATCGCGGCGACGCCAGCAGCCGCTCCACGAACGCCCCCAGGGCTGAAGGCTGCGTCAGTTCGTCCACCCCCGGCGGCAGGCCCGTCAAGTCGAAGCTGAGGCGCCGCCGCAGCGTCAGATCATCGGCCGCCGCCGCCGGACTCAGGTTGTTCGCTTCCAACCCCGCCAGAATAAATTGGTCGATCTCGTTCTTCACCCAGTCGCGGTTCTTCACTTCGGGCGGTGTCACCTTCCGCAGTGGCTGAAACGCCCAGTGCGACGCGCCAGACTTGCCCTGCACACTGGCAGGCCACGGCGTCCCCGCTTCCACCCAGCGCGTCAACACCGCGATCTCGGCGTCTTTCAACTTCCCCGCCGGCGGCATGCGCACCGCGCCCTGATGCGTCACCGCGGGAATCAGCTTCGCCGCCACGGCCTTCGACCCGGCCTCGTGCGACAGGTCAATCCCGGCCATCGGCGTCTTCCCCGAATGACACGAGTAGCACTTAGTGGCAAGCAGCGGACGCACCTTCGCTTCGAAAAACTCCGCACCCGTCTCGGCGACGGCGAACGGCGCGGCCAGTGCCAGCAGCCAACCACTCACCAACAAACGCATGCGTCTATCTTATGTCGCCCGGTAGTCGCCCGGTGATACCCAGCCCATCGCCCCAAACCCGCCTACGTAATAAACATCGGAGATGTCCATCCGCCAGGCCGAAAAATCACCGAAAACCGCCCACTCCGCCGCGTCCGGATGCCGGGCCACAAACGCCTGCACCACCTCTTCCTGCTCGTCCTCGGGCACCGGCGTAATCGTCCCCATCAGGTTCACCCGGGCGGCCTCCAGCGGCGACCCTTCGGTCGGCTCCGTGATCAGTACGCTGCATCGCCCGTCCTGCTTGAGGTTCTTGGTGTGGACCGCCAGCCCGGAGATCACAAAGATCGGGCGCCCCTGCCCATCGGTGGCGTACGGCAACACCGACGCATAGGGCCAGCCTTCGTGCCGGACGGAGTTGGTGGCCAGCGTCGCGTAACTGCACCGGTCGGCCAGCGCGCGGGCGGCTTGTGATTTTTCAGACATACCTATGGTTGTAGCGTAACTGTGACCGGAGCGGTGGTCTTCACCGTCACCACCGATTCGGCCGCCACCGTCGCCGGGTCGCCACGCGTCGCCGCTGCGGTTCCCGCTCCCGCAGCGCCACCCGCGCCCGCGCCGATGGCTGCCCCACGAGCCCCGCCCGCAATCGCACCGATCGCCGCACCAGCGCCCGCCATGATCCCGCCACGCACCACATCGCGCTTCACCGTGCTCTTGGCCACGGCCATGTAGCTGCCGGTTTCCACCGCGATCGGCCCCTGCACGCCTGCAATCGACCGCACCCGCAGACTGATCGAAGCTCTGCCTTTCACGCGTCCACCCGGATCGCTGTCGGCCACCACGCCGCTCACCTCCGCTCCTTTCGTGGCCAGCATCTTGCCGTCCACCACCAAGTCCTTCGTCAAGGTCGCCGCGAAGGCATCGCCCCCCTGATGGGTCTTGGTCGAGATCGTCGAAGTCGTGCGAATGGGAATAGCTGTACCAGCCGGCAGCGTCACGGTAACGGGCTTCGGCTCCGCTTTCACGGCGGCCTTCGGCGCAGCCGGCGCGACAGTCTTGGCCAGGGATGGGGCCGGTTCGGCTGGCGCAGGCTCGCCCTTCGCTGTTACCGTCTTGGCCGCTTCCGCTTCGGCCGCCGCGACGCGCTGTTGCGCGGCCTCCAATTCCTTCTGGGCCTCGGCCAGTTTCTCCTGCGGATCGGGAGCTTTGTTACAGCCGCACATTACCGCCAACACCAGAGCAGCAATCAGAGAACACTTCATGTGTCGATCATAACCTTTGTCAGGGCGCGCGGCGCGTGCAAGGTTCGTGGTAATCTCGCTGACTTATGGCCGACCTCAAGGCATTGCAATCGTATCTCGAATACCAGAAGCAGGCGATCGAGTTGGAGAACACCGCCCGCAAAGAGATCCAGGAGCGCTTCCGCGTCCTTCTGGAAGAAGCCGCGCAACTGGCGCTCACTTATAAGAAAACCTTCGGTGGAAAGCTGGAAACCCCGAAGTCCGTGAAGGCCTTCGCCGTCGTCGAGACCGGCCGTGGCGCTGCCAAGCCGGCCAAAAAGAAAGCCGCCGCACCTGCCGCCGCGGCCGCTCCTCCGCCACCTCCTCCGGTCGATCTCAAAAAACTCAACGCCCTCAAAAAGAGCCTTGCCACGGCCGAAGAGAAACTCGCCGCCTCCGGGGATGAAAAGGAAAAGCGCCGCCTCCAGGACAAGATCTACATGATTGAAGACGAGATCCGCCTGCTCACCAACCCGCCGCAGTAAGCGGGTAAGATCGTCTCTGTGCGGACACTCACCCTGCTCTGTTGCACGGCCGCGCTGGCCTTCGCGGCGCCTCCTCGTTTACGTGTCAGCGACAACCAGCGCTTCTTAGTCACCGCCGAGGGCAAGCCGTTCTTCTACCTCGGCGACACCGCCTGGGAGTTGTTCCATCGCTCCACCCGCGAGGAAGCCGTCCACTTCCTGGAGAATCGCGCCCGCAAGGGCTTCACTGTCATCCAGGTGGTGGCGCTCGCCGAGTTCGACGGCATCACCGCGCCCAACGCCTACGGCCACCTGCCGCTCACCGGCGCAGACCCACTCAAGCCAGACACGAAGCCTGGCCCCTCCAACGATTACTGGGATCACGTCGACTTCGTCGTCAACAAGGCCAATGAACTCGGCCTCTACATCGGGTTCCTCCCCACCTGGGGCGACAAGTGGAACAAGAAGTGGGGCAAGGGCCCGGAAATCTTCACTCCCGCGAATGCGGAAGCCTATGGCGAATGGATCGGCCGCCGCTACAAGGACGCCGCCCTCATCTGGATCCTCGGCGGTGACCGTCCCGTCGAAACCGATAGCCATCGCGAAATTATTCGCGCCATGGCCCGCGGCCTGCGCACGGGCGATGGCGGCGCGCACCTCATGACCTTCCATCCCACCGGCGGCCAGGGCTCGGCCGAACCCTTCCATTCCGAAGAATGGCTCAGCTTCAACATGCGCCAGAACGGTCACCAGGCCGAGTTCACCGGCCGCTATGACAAAACCCTCTTTGATTACGGCCGCACCCCCACCAAGCCCGTCATCGACGGCGAACCTGTCTACGAAGATCATCCGGTCTCCTTCAAAGCCGCCGAACTCGGTCACAGCATCTCCGCCGACATCCGCCGCACCTTCTATTGGGATGTTTTCACGGGCGCCTTTGGCCATACCTACGGCCATCATTCGGTCTGGCAGATGGCATCGGAAAAGCATGCGCCGGTCAACAACCCGCTGCTGCCGTGGACCGAAGCTATCGACCAACCCGCCGCCGCGCAGATGGGACACGGCCGCCGCCTCATGGAGTCGCGCCCGTTCCTCTCCCGCATCCCCGACGACAGTGTCCTTGCCGCGTCCAAAGTGCCCACTGCCATGCCCGGTGCCGGCCGCTACCGCTTCGTCGCCACCCGCGATCAAAGCGGCAGCTACGCCATGATCTACGCGCCGGTAGGACGCAGGTTCTCTGTCCGCATGGACAAGATCAGCGGGACGCCGGTAAACGCCTGGTGGTTCAACCCGCGCACCGGCAAGGCGGATCGCGCCGGAACATTTCCTAACTCCGGTGTTCGCGAGTTCATCCCTCCCGATCCCGGCGAAATGATCGACTGGGTTCTCGTGTTGGATGACGCGTCAAAGAACTTCGGACCTCCCGGGCAGGCATCTGCAACCACTACCGCCGGCGGTTGGAAACCCCTGTTCAACGGCACCAACCTCGACGGCTGGCAGGTGGTGGGCGATGGCAAATGGCACGTCCTCGCAGGAGGTGTCCTGTTCGGCCAGGCCAGCTCCGGCGAGAAGGCCCCGTTCGGTTCCGCCTGGCCGGCCAACCTCACCGAAAAGCAATACCACGACTGGCGCCAGACGCAATCCTGGCTCTACACGGTGGCCGAGTTCGGCGAATTCGACCTCCACCTGGAGTACCTCACCCCCGCCGGCGGTAACAGCGGCATCTCCCTTCGCGACGCCACCCGCGGCCGCTTCGCCATTGGCCCGTCCCCCGACTACAACAAAACTCCCGCCCATCATGGCTATGAAATCCAGATCATAAATGCCGTGAAAACCAAGTATCCCAGCGGCAGTATTTATCTGTTCGCCCCCGCTACCTTCGGCCAGGAAAAGCCCAACGACTGGAACAGCCTCGACATCGAATCCCGCAACGGTGGCATCACCGTCAGACTCAACGGCCACCCGGTAGCCAGCCATCCCGGCGATCCCGCGCGGCCCAAAACCGGCCCTATCGGCCTGCAACTGCACGATCGCTTCAATACCATCCAATTTCGGGATATCCGTATCCGTGAGATCCGTCATTAACCTACTTTGCCCCGCAATACCCGGTAAAGCACGTATACTTGAGGTCTGACAAAGCCGCGATTCCCTCGTGGCGCTCCTATTGTTTGGGAACAACTACACGTGCTGTCGGCGCAATCTCCCAATAGTAGAACCGGGGCTGGCACGATCGGATCCGCCGCGGATCTGATCGACCTCCGCTCCACAGTGCGGTTTGCCATCCTCGCCCTCATCGTTGCCTCGGCCCTGCGGCTTTTCACCGCCCTTCTGTTTCAATGGCACCTGGCCGCCGGGCTGTCGCTCAGCAGCCTTGGCGGCGGCCTCGTCGGCCTCTGGCTGACCCGCCGCGGCCGGCCGCACACCGCCCTCATCATCGCCGTCGTGGTGACGATCTCCACCTGCACGGCCACCGCCTATCTCCAGGACGGCATGCGCAGCATCGCACTCCCCGTCATCCCTGTCCTCATCGTGGTTGCCGGGCTGCTTTTGGATCGACGCCTGCTGCTGCTCGTGACCTCCTATGCCATCGCGGCCGCCGTGGCCATGGTCGCCCAGCGGCGGGTGCTCGGTGGCCACCCGCTTGACTCCAAGGAAATCGGCAGTCTGGCTATCTTTGTCGTCACCCTGCTGCTGGCCGCGGCCGTCGGCTTTGTCTTCTCCCGCCGCGTCACCAACTCGGTAACCGAGTTGCTGCACGGACGCCAGCAACTGCAGGGTACCGAACGCGCTCTCCGTACTTCGGAAGAACGCTGGGAACTGGCCCTCCGCGGCGCCAACGATGGCATCTGGGATTGGGACATCGGCAGCAACCGCCTGTTCACCTCCGACCGTTGGAAGACCATGATTGGCTATGGCCCCGACGAACTCCCGGCGGACGCGCAGATGTGGGTGAACCTGGTCCACCCCGACGATATCGAATCCGTCAAGCGCCTGCTGCAGGCACACCTGCAGGGCCTGACACCGTTCTATTCCGCCGAGTACCGCATGCGCACCAAGGATGGCGGGGAACGCTGGATCCTGGCCCGCGGCCGCGCCCTCCGCGATGACGCCGGACGCCCCATCCGCATGACCGGCTCCCATACCGACATCACCGAGCGCAAAGCCGCCGAAGCCCAGCTCCAGTCCGCCCGCCATCAGGCCGAAGCCGCCAATCAGGCCAAGTCCGAGTTCCTCGCCAACATGAGCCACGAAATCCGTACTCCCATGAATGCGGTCATCGGGATGACGGAAATCCTCGCCGGTACCAGCCTGGATCCGCGCCAGCGCGAATACGTCGACACCATCCGTACCTCCGGCCGCCACCTGCTGGCCATCATCAATGACATCCTCGACTTCTCCAAAATTGAGGAAGGCCGCCTCACCCTCGAGCAGGCTCGCTTCGACCTCCATGCCGCCGTCCGGCAGGCCGTGCGGCTGCAATCGGTGGAGGCGGTGCGGCGCGGCCTGGAACTCGCCATCGACATCCGCCCCAATGTCCCCCGCTGGGTCATCGGCGATCTGGCGCGGCTCCAGCAAGTGCTGCTCAATCTGCTTTCGAACGCAGTCAAGTTCACCGAAAAGGGCCGCGTCCATCTGCTGGTGGAGCGCGATGCCGACGATGCCGGCCAACTCCGCTTCACCGTCACCGACACCGGCATCGGCATTCCGGAACACGTCCAGGGCCGCCTGTTTCAGCATTTCTTCCAGGCCGATTCCTCCACCACCCGGCGCTTCGGCGGTACCGGCCTGGGTCTGGCCATCTGCCGCCGCCTGGTTCACCTGATGGGCGGCGAGATCGGCGTCCGCAGCCGGCCGGGGCAGGGAAGCGCGTTCTGGTTCACCGTACTGCTACACGTCGCGCCGGAGCCCACCACGCCGCTTCCCGAAAGCACCACCCGCAATCCGGTCGGCCGCATGGACGTCCCGCTGCACGTGCTGCTGGTGGAGGATAACCACGTCAACCAGCGT
>JAEUQF010000426.1 GCA_016789745.1 Bryobacterales bacterium | reverse complement strand
GGCCGAATAGGTGCCTCGGCCGGGCCAAGTAATGGTGAACGCCGTTGCCGACGTAAAGCTTCCCGAAGCCGGCGCCCATCCGGCGGGACCCGCAATCGCAAGACTCGGACCATTCTGCCGGACGGTGAAGGAATAGCCGTTGCTGTCGATCCAGTTGCCGTTGATATCGGCGGCGGAGGGCGAAGGTGCCGGGCCGCCCGCGGTACCGATCCGGGTCCAGACCGTTCCACCAAACGCCGGGCCCCCACCCGACAGGCGGTTTGGCGACTCAATCCGCAACTGCAACTCTCCGCTGTTGCGCAAAGCGCCTCTGGGAACATCGGCCCATGTTCCCGAAATGCCGTTCCCGGAGATCCGGCCTTCGAATACGTTCGTGAAACTGGCGCCATTGTCGGCGCTCAGGCCCACCCACCACACGCGGTTGCCCACCTGACGGGTGAAATAGGTGCCGCCGTCGTTACACTCCCAGCGCCCGGTCAAGTCGAACCCTTGACCAGTCATCAACGGTGCGGCTGCAGTCCACGCAACGAGGACTGCCCAGATCCTACAAGCACGGCGAGATGTCGGCATTGGGCGAGACTATAACATAGTCGATTCGAGATTTCCTTTCATCGCCACGCTCCGGCAAAGAGCCACAGGAACCGCCGGCCCGTTCGGCATAATGGAAAGACACCCATGATTCGCAACGGGCAGTACATCAAAGACCTCTTCCAACTGGCGCCGGGCACGAAAGCCACCGCGCACGGTTGGGTCAAGACGCGCCGCGACAGCAAAGGCGTCAGCTTCCTGCAGATCAACGATGGCTCCTGCTTCGCCGATCTGCAGATCGTAATCGATGCCGGCGTGGCGGACCCGGCGGTGCTGGTACAGGCCACTACGGGCGCCTGCGTGCGCGTGCCGGGCACGATGGTGGAAAGCCTGGGTAAAGGTCAAAGCGTGGAACTGCGCGCCGAAGGCCTGGAAGTGTTGGGCGCCGCGCCGCCGGAAACCTATCCGCTGCAAAAGAAGCGGCATAACCTGGAAACGCTGCGCGAGTTCGGCCACTTCCGCACGCGCAGCAACACGTTCGGCGCCGTGTTCCGGGTCCGCAATGCGCTGGCCTTCGCCGTCCACAAGTTCTACCAGGAACGCGGCTTCCTCTACGTGCACTCGCCCATCCTTACCACCAGCGATGCCGAAGGCGCGGGCGCCATGTTCCAGGTGACCACGCTCGACATGATGAATCTGCCGCGCGATCCGGCCACCAAAGGGATCGACTTTGCGCAGGACTTCTTCGGCCGCCCCGCATTCCTCACCGTCAGCGGACAGTTGGAGGCAGAGATCTTCGCCCTCGCCTTTACCAACTGCTACACCTTCGGCCCAACCTTCCGCGCTGAGAACAGCAACACGCCCCGCCACCTGGCCGAATTCTGGATGATCGAGCCGGAGATGGCTTTCTGTGATCTGGAAGGTAATCAACAGGTTGCCGAAGAGTTTCTAAAGTACCTTATCACCTATGTGATGGACCACTGCAAGGCCGACCTGCAGTTCTTCCAGGAACGCTACGAGCCCTCGCTGCTACCTACCTTGGAGAACGTGGCAAATAACCAGTTCGCCCACGTGACCTACACCGAAGCCGTGTCCATCCTGGAAAAGTCCGGCCGCAATTGGGAGTTCCCGGTCGGCTGGGGCAGCGACCTGCAGAGCGAACACGAGCGCTATCTGACCGAAGAGGTGTTCCGCAAACCGGTCATCGTCACCGACTATCCCAAGAGCATCAAAGCCTTCTACATGCGCGCCAACGAAGACGGCCGTACCGTGCGCGCCATGGACGTTCTGGCACCCGGCATCGGCGAGATCATCGGCGGCAGCCAGCGTGAGGAGCGCGCCGATGTTCTGGTGGATCGCATCCGCGAAATGGGCCTGGATGAGAAGCACTATTGGTGGTATCTCGACCTTCGGTGCTATGGCAGCGTACCGCACGCGGGCTTCGGGTTGGGCTTCGAACGCATGATGATGTACCTCACCGGGATGAAGAACATTCGCGATGTGATTCCGTTCCCGCGCACGCCGGGCCACGCGGATTTCTAGCGCGCTAGTACCAGTACGGTACGGGGTAGTATGCCCCTCCATCGTCCCTAGCGGAGTTCAGGGTCGCACCTTAGACTGCGTGTGGACCTATGCAGTCGCTTGCAACCCGATTGGCGGTTGGCCGTGGCACCACGCTGGAGCGTTTGGCGCACCTGGCCGCGCGCATGCTGGATGCGCCGTTGGCGGCTATTTACACAGGGGATCGCACGCGGCTGCAACTGCGCGCCTGCCATGGTCCGCTGGAGCCGCTGGAGGCCGAGCTGCGTACAGTGGCGGCCCAGTGGAAGCTGGAGCCCGGCGTCGCGCACCAACTGAGCTCGGACATCCGCACCGCGGCTCCTTCCCTGTCCAGTTGCGCCGGCATTGCGCTGTCCAGTTACAATGGCGAGCCGTTGGGCCTGCTGGTGGCCGCCTCCCGCCACCGTCTGGAGTGGAGCGAAGAGCAACTGGAAGCGCTCGAGGAACTGGCCACGCTGGTCTGTCTCGATCTGGAGAACGAGCGTCGCCAGCGCACGGGTACACTGGCCATGCCGGACCGCCGCAAGACCCAGGAACAGCTACTGGAAAAGACACTGGAACTGGCGAAGTTCGGCGAAGACCTGCGCCAGTTGCACCGGCTGAGCACTGCCGACTACGAATCGCAGGACGAGTTGTTCGCGGACTACCTGGCCACCGGGCGAGCCATCTTCGGCCTGACGCTGGGCGCGGTGCTGCGCATTCGCGGCCGCTATGCGGCGCTGGCGGCCGTGCAGGAAGAAGGCCTCTCCATGCGGCCCGGCATCACATTTTCCTGGAACCAGGTGTTTTGCGGCGTGGTCTGCGAGACGCGTGGCACGGTGGCCTGCGCCAACATTCACCAGGACCCGCGGCTGGCGGCTCGCACCCACATTGGCCCGTTGCGGCAGCAATGCTACATCGGCGCGCCGGTGATGGTGGATGGCGAGGTGTATGCCGTTCTCAGCTTTTCCTCTCCGCATCCGCGGCGTCGTGCCTTCAGTGATCACGAGATCGAACTGGTGGAACTGATGGCCAAGGGCATCGGCCGCTTCGTATTGGAAACGCGGATGCAGGCCGAACGTGATCGCGCCGAGTGTCTGGAGCAGGATCGCAGCCGCGTGTTGGAGATGGTTGCCAAGGATCAGCCGCTCGATCATGTACTAACGCAGGTGGTGCGCATGGTGGAACGGCAGGCGCCCTCCATTGCCGCCGCATTCCTGCTCATCCGTGATGGCATGGTGCTTTGCAGCACCGCGCCCAGCCTGCCCGAGACCTATCGGCGCCGGATCCACGGCACGCCGCTGCTGTTCGCCCCAGGATGCACGCTGCGCTCGGTCTTTACGCGGCAGACCGAGATCGTGGACCAGCAGTCGCCACAATGCGGGCATGAGCATTGCTGGCAGGCGTGCGCGTCGACGCCGGTTCTGTCCGGCACCGGGGAGTTGCTGGGCGTCATGGCGGCGTACTGGAAGGTAGCGGTGCAGCCGCGCCACGTCGATACCGAACTTCTGGAGATGGCCGCATCGCTGGCCGCCATCGCCATCGAACACCGCCACTTGACCGACCGTCTGGCGCACCAGGCCGAACACGACCCGCTCACCGGCCTGGCGAATCGCGCCCAGTTGGCGCGTACTCTGGACCAATGGATGCGCGAAGGCCGTGAGGGCGGGCGTGGCCTTTCGGTGGTGTTCATCGACCTCGACCGCTTCAAGCAGATCAACGATCACCTGGGCCATGCGGCGGGCGATGCGGTGCTGAGCGAAGTCGCCGTGCGGCTGCGGCGCTGTGTCCGCGGCCGTGAGATGGTGGCGCGCCTGGGTGGCGACGAATTCGTGGTCGTGTTGGAGGCCGGGCTGCGCGAAGCCGAGATCCGGTCGCGTGAGATGCTGGAACTGCTGCGTGTGCCGGTGCCGTGGCAGGGGCATGAACTGCTGGTAACGGCCAGTGTGGGCGTCAGTGCCTGTTCGCCGGATGTCTGTACCAGTGAGGAACTGCTGGGCCAGGCCGACGTGGCCATGTATCGCGTAAAGAACGCGGGCAAGAACGACATCGGCTGCTTCTCACCGGACGCCATTGCCACCTTCAACCGCCTGGAGATGGAGCAGGCGCTACGGCGTGCCATTGAACGCGGCGAATTGCGTCTGCAGATGCAGCCCATCTGGGATCTGCGCGGCGACGACGTCACACTGGACGGCATGGAAGTGCTGCTGGCCTGGGACCATCCCACCATGGGCCGCATCTCGCCCGGGCAGTTTATCCCGCTGGCCGAAGAGTGCGGGCTGATCGCCGAACTGGGCGCCTGGGTGTTGCGCGAAGCCTGCCGGCGCGGCTTTGAACTGCTGCGCGCCGGACATGAGGACCTGCGCGTCTCGGTGAATGTGAGCCCGCTGCAGTTTGCGCGCGCGGACTTCGTTCCCCTGGTGCTCGACGCGCTGGAAGAGAGCGGCTTCCCGCCCGGTCTGCTGGAGTTGGAACTCACCGAAAGCGCCATCATGGAGAATGTGCCTGCCGCCGTCGGCAAGTTGGAACGGCTGCGGTCGCGCGGGGTGCAGGTGGCGCTGGATGACTTCGGTACCGGCTATTCGTCGCTGAGTTATCTGCGCTGGATTCCGGTTGACGCGCTGAAGATCGACCGTAGCTTTCTCACCGAGATCGCCACCTCGGCCGGCGCGCTGACGCTGGTGCAGACCATCGTGTCGCTGGCGCATAACATGAATCTGCGGGTGGTGGCCGAAGGCGTGGAGGACGAAAAGCAACTGGAACTGCTGCGCGGCATCGGCTGCGACATGGCGCAGGGCTATCTGCTGGCTACGGCGTTGCCGGAAGCGGAAGTCGAGCTGTGGTTGTCCGAGCCACGGCGTCTAAGCGCGAGTCAGGCCTAAGCCGGGCTTATCGGGCAGCACCAGGCGCCCTTTGTCCACCTTCACCCCACGATACGGATCGTTGGCCACCAGCAGGTTGCCATCGAGATCGGCATAATCCACCAGCGGCGAAAGATGCGCCGCCGCCGTGATGGTGACCGAACTGGACACCATGCAGCCCAGCATGACTTTCATCCCCAGGGAACGCGCCATCTGGATCATATTCAGCGCTTCCAGGACGCCACCCGCTTTGTCGAGCTTGATGTTGATGCCATCGAATGAGCCGGCGATCTTCGGCATGTCCGCCGCGTGCAGGCACGATTCGTCGGCATAGATGGGCATGTTCACCTTGCCGCGCACCCAGCGCGATTCCTCGATCATGTGCGCCGGCAGGGGCTGCTCGATCAGTTCCACGTTCTGCGTTTCCAGCCACTTGATCTTGCGAACGGCTTCTTCCTTGCTCTTCCAGCCCTCGTTCGCATCCAGCCGCAACGGCTTGTTCGTCACCGAGCGCACGGCTTCGATGGTGGCTTCATCGGTGTCCAGGCCCACCTTGATCTTCAGCACCGGGAACGCTTCGGCTTCTTTCACCTTCTGGCGCGTGGTCTCCGGATTGTCAATGCCGATGGAGAAGGTCGTGATGGGCGCATCGCTACGGCTCAAGCCAAGCATGGCCCAAACCGGCAGGCCGCGCTTCTGGCCCACCCAGTCGAGCACCGCCTCGTCGATGGCTGACTTGGCGGCCCACTCGCCTGGAATGCGGCGGAAGATCTCGTTCTGCACCCTGCGATAGGCGCTCAAGTCAGCCGTAGCCAGGTAATCCTTGACGGTGTTCACCGCTGCCTGGGCCGTGACCGCGCTTTCCTTATAACGGACGATGGGCGCGCCTTCGCCAATGCCGGTGATGCCGTCGCGGTTCAGGCGTACGTGTAGCGTGTCGCGGAACTCGCTGGACGACATCACGGTGGTCCAGGTGTGCCGCAGTTTCAGCCGCACGATCTCCGATTCCACTGCCTGCGCCGCCGTTGCCGGAGACGCGGCTGCCGCCAGCGCGAGGGCGCCGAACTGGCGGCGATCCAGAGTAGCCATACCTCAATAATGCAGCAGCGAGTGGATGTTGTGTCCAGTGAGTTTGTCGCGGCCGCTAAGGAAGTCGAGTTCAATCACGAAGCCCAGGCCCGCTACCTTGGCACCCAGCCGCTCCAGCAGGCTGGCGACGGCCTGTGCTGTGCCGCCGGTGGCCAGCACGTCGTCGATGATCAGCACATGCTGTCCGGGTTTGACAGCATCGGCGTGGATCTCCAGCCGGTCCGTGCCGTACTCGAGAGCGTATTCCACTGACTCTGTTTTCCAGGGCAGCTTCTTCGGCTTGCGCACCGGGATGAAGCCGGTTTCGAGTGCGTAGGCCACGGTGGGTGCGAACATGAAGCCGCGCGCTTCAATGCCGCAAACCACGTCGATGCGCTGGTCCTTGTAATGTTCCACGAAGTTGTCGATCACGGTGCCGAAGCCGTCCTTGTCCTTCAGCAGGGTCGTGATATCGAAGAAATTGATGCCGGGTTTGGGGAAGTCCGGCACTTCCCGGATGAGTTTTTTGAGATCCATGTTAGTGTCAGCGTTCGATACGAAAGTTCTTGTTTGCCGTTGGCGCGGCTTCCTGGATATCCAGGTGGTGGACATCGGCCCACGGCGGTCCCTGGCGCAGCAGCGCTTCCAATTCGTCCAAGTTGCCGGCCGTGCCGGTGGCATGTACTTCCACACTGCCGTCTTCCAGGTTGCGCACGTAACCTCTTACGCCAAGGCGGCCCGCCACCTGCCACACGAAGTGCCGGAATCCGACGCCCTGCACGCGGCCGCGCACAACATATTTCCTTGCCAGGAGACTCAACTTGGGATGCTAGCATAACTGAAATGAACCGCCGACAGTTTTTCGCTACGGGAGCAGGGGCGGCCGCCGCGATGGCTGGCCTGCCGGAACGCGCGCAGGCACAGAAGGGGTCGGGCCGCTACAAGGTTTCGCTCGCGCAATGGTCACTGCACAAGGCCATTCGAAGCCACCTGATGACGAACATGCAGTTCCCGCGCGTGGCCCGGGAACAGTTCGGCATTGAAGGGCTGGAGTTCGTCAACGCGCTGATGGAGACGCCCATCGAGTCCAACATCCGGGCGTGGAAGAAGCAGATGAATGACTCGGGCACCAAGTGCGTGTTGATCATGTGCGATGGCGAAGGCTACATGGGCGCTGTCAGCAAGCCGGAGCGCATGAAGGCGGCCGAGAATCACTTCAAGTGGGTGGATGTGACGGCGGCACTCGGCGGCCATGCCATCCGCACCAACATGTACCCGGGCCAGAAGCAGCCCGCGACGCCGGCCGAGATCGACGAGTTCCTGAAGCGCTGTTCGGAGAGCTTCGCGAAGCTGTGTGAGTATGCCAAGGGCCGCAACATCAACGTGATCATTGAGAACCATGGCGGGGTGTCGTCAAATCCGGATGTGGTGGTGAAGCTGATGGAAATGATGAAGCTGCCGAACTTCGGCACGCTGCCCGACTTCGGCAATTTCCCCAAGGAAGTCGACAAGTACGATGCCGTGAAGAAGCTCATGAAGCATGCCAAGGGCGTCAGCTTCAAGTGCTTCGACTTCGACGCCTCCGGCAAGGAAACCACCATCGATTGCGACCGCATGATGAGCATCGTCGGCGAGGCCGGGTACAAGGGCTACGTGGGCATTGAGTACGAAGGCACGCGGATGACGGAGTTCGAAGGCATTCAGGCCGCCAAGCGCTTCCTCGATCGCTACGTCTAGCGCTTCCAGAGCAGCCAGACGAAGAACGGCCCACCCAGCAGCGCCGTGGTGACGCCCACGGGCACTTCAATTGGAGCCAGCACGCTGCGCGAGAGCGTGTCGCACACCACCAGAAACGCGCCGCCTCCGAATAGCGACGCCGGCAGCAGCAACCGGTGATCGGCGCCGACCAGACGCCGCAGCAGGTGCGGCACGATGAGGCCGACAAACGCGATGGGGCCGGTGACCGCGGTGAGCGTTCCGGTTAACAGCGCGCCGGCAACGAAACCTTCAATGGTAAGGCGGCGCGTGTCGATGCCGCGCCCTGCCGCCCATTCGTCGCCATAGGACAGCACATTCCACGAACGCGCGCGCAGTAGGATCCATAGCGACCCGGGGATGACGATCAGCCCCAACATCGCCAGCGTGCTGTATTCGATGGCATCAATGCCGCCCATCAGCCAGTGCGTGATCTGGAAGCTCTTGGTGATGCCGGCCAGGCTATGCAGCAGCAGCACCGCGGCCGAACAGATGCCGTTCACCGCAATGCCCGTCAGCAGCAGGGTGAACGAAGAGAATCGTGTGTTGGCGCCCGCCAGCATGGCGATGAACACAACCACCGCCGCCGCGCCAAGCAGCGAGAACAGCCAGACGGCGGGGAAGCCGAGGGTTTCGCCGGCCGATGTCGAGATGGCGGCCACGGCCCCCAGCGAGGCCGCAGCCGACACACCCAGGCTGGACGGTGTGGCCAACGCATCGCGCAGCAGGGCCTGGAACAGCGCCCCGGATACCGACAGTGCCGCGCCTGTCAGCAAAGCGAGCAACGTGCGTGGGAGCCGCAGTTGCACGAAGATCTGCCAGTCGGGGTCACGCCGCGCCAGCAGGTTGCCGTAGTCCAGACCCATGCCCCCCACCAGCGGCCCCACCACCAGCGCCACGGCGGCGAGCAGCGCTGTAAGCGCCAACGTGCGGCTGATCTTCGAACGCAGGGTGTCAGCCATAAGTGAGATAGATGCGTCCATCGGCGGCGGCATGCCGGTGGAACGGGACACGGAAGACCGGCTGCAAGCGCTCCGGGTGCATGGCTTCGTTTGGCGAGGCATCGGCCACCAGCCGGCCCTGCTGCAGCACCCACACGCGGTCGGCACGTTCGGCGGCCAGGTTCAGATGATGCGTAACGATGAGCATCACGCGGCCTTGGTCGCGCAACTGCGCCAGCAGGTTCCACAGTTCGGTCTGGTTCTCGGGATCAAGGTGGGCGCCCGGCTCGTCGAGCAGGAAGATGGGCGCGTCCTGCGCGATAGCGGCGGCCAGCAGCACGCGCTGCTGTTCGCCTCCGCTGAGGTTGTGGAACGGGCGATGGCGAAAGGCTTCAATGTGCGTCAGCGCGATGGCGTGATCCACCGCGCGCAGGTCCTCGGCGCTTTCAAACAGGCCATGGCTATGTGGGGTGCGGCCGGTGAGGACGACTTCTTCTACCGTGAACGGAATGGGGGCGGTTACCTGCTGCGGTACATGGGCGACACGCCGGCTGATGGCTCTGCGATCGAGTTGGCCGAGCGGCTTGCCTTCAAGCGAGCAGGTGCCCGAGGTGGGGTGCAGCAGCCCCGCCACGGTCCGAATCAGGGTGGACTTGCCGGCGCCGTTCGGTCCGATGATGGCGATGAGTTGAGGCTCATCCACGCGCGCGGAGATCTCCCGCAGCACCGGCGCGGCGCCATAGCCGAAGCTGACCTGGTCCAGGGCAATGCGGCTCATCGGTGCATCATTTCGTAGAAGGCTTGCGCGGCTTCCGTGAGGCGCGGGCCGGGCACTACGAAGATGTCGGCGGCCACGGCGAAGACCCGCTTCTGTTGGACGGCTTTGAGGGCAGGATTGCGGGTCCAGAGCGCGACCACCGATTGCTTGTGCGCTTCGGTGACGCCGACGGTCTCCGCCATATCCCCCATATCGACGATGACGTCGGGGTTCAGCCGCAGCACGCCTTCCAGCGAAATGCGCGGATAGGTGACGGGCGAGTCATCGAGTACGTTGCGGCCGCCGGCGACGAGCATGAGCTCATTCAGAAAGCTGCCCCTTCCCACGGCGATGAGACCATCCAGCGTCCCCGGCGTGCGGCCCACAACGAAAAGGATGGTCTTCCGGGGCTGGTTGGCGGACTGTTTGCGGAGCGTGTCGAGTTGCCTGCGGAGGCTGGTTTCGAGGGCGGTGGCTTTGGTGGTGAGCACGAGTTTGGCACCGATCTGGCGGATGGTGACCAGGGTGTCGTCGAGGCTGGTGTTTTGGAGCGGCAGCGTTTCGATGCCCAGCGATTGCAGTTGGCGAACCTCGTTCTGGTGTTCGGCATGCACCAGCACCAAGTCCGGCTTCAAACGTACGATGGCTTCGATGTTGGGCTTGAGATAGGTGCCGACCTTGGGCAGCTTGGTGACTTGTGGCGGGTAGTGGCAATAGGTGGAGACGCCGACCACACGGTCGCCGGCGCCGAGCGCGAAGGCGGTCTCGGTGAAGCTGGGCGCGGTGGAGACGACGCGTTTGGGCTCCGCGTGGAGCAGCGTTGCAACGAGCAGGATCAGGGCAGCGAGCATACGAACTCCTTCCACATGGCGAGCAGCGCCTCACTCTCCCAGCGCGGACGTATCGCGATGCGCACGCCGGGGTTGGGCAGGCCAGGCCAGCCGGTACAATCGCGGATGAGAATGTTTCGGGCCGCCGTGTAGCGTGCCAGCGCCGTGGCGTGCGGAGTCTCGATGTAGAGGTAGTTGGCCACCGACGGCCGGACATGCGTAAACGGAATGGCCTCGATTTGTTTTTGCAACCAGACGCGTTCCTTATCGGCGAACTGCCGGGTGGCCTCGGCATGCGCCTGATCGTCGAGTGCGGCGATCGCGGCCTGTTCGGCGAGCGCGTTGACGGACCACGGGGCTTGCGCCGTCAGGCTCCGACCGATGAGCGCCCCGATACGCAGGCCAGGCAGGGCTTGGAACTTGGTCAGGCTGCGAAGTACGTACAGGCGCGAGTTGTGGGCCGTGTGGGGGATGAGGCTGGGGTGCGTGGTGAAGTCAAGGAAACTCTCGTCGACGAGGATGGTGCAATCGGGGCGGCTCAGAATGGCTTCGGGGCAGCACGTGAAGCCGGTCGGATTGGCGGGGCGCGTGATGACCAGTGTGCCTTCATGCGGCCACTGCCCGGGATCCTCCAATGGCACCAGCGCAGCGTTCGGGGCCACGCGGTGGAACTCATTGAAGCACGGCACGGCGAGGTGCGTGGGCGGGTGTTGGACGCAGAAGTTGGCCAGCAGATCGGTCGCTCCGTTGCCGCATAGGATTGCCTGCGGCGCGACACCCCACCGCTCCGCCAACCGCAGCCGCAGTTGCGTCGCGGTCTTATCGGGATAGTGTGCGATGCGGTCCAGCGCGGCGAGAATCGCTTCCCGCACCCGCGGCGACGGGCCCAGCGGATTGATGCTGGCGCTGAAATCGAGCACCTGCTGCCAGGGAACGCCGGCGTTGCTCGCCGCGGCGAAGATGTTGCCCCCGTGCGTCATCGCCATGCCGCGAGCCCTCCGATCATGGCGGCGAACAGTAGCACACTGCTGTACAGCAAGCCCCGCAACCGGCCGTAGAGATGCCATCGCAGCGGCTCATGCTCATCGCCCAGATACGCCTTCTCCGAGCGCCTCCCACCGTAGTAACTCACGCCACCCAACCGCACGCCGAGTGCACCGGCGGCGGCCGCTTCCGGATAGCCGGAGTTCGGGCTCGGCTGCAGCGCGGCATCGCGGAGCGTTGTGATGACGGCACGGCGCGCGCTGGCGTAGGGCAGGAGGACGGCGGCGATGGCGATCAACACTGCCGTGAGCCGTGCCGGGATGAGGTTGGCGACATCATCCGCCCGCGCCGAAGCCCAGCCGAAGTGCAGATACCGTTCATTGCGATAGCCGAACATGCTGTCGAGCGTGTTGACGGCTTTGTAGACGCCCATACCGACCGGGCCGCCGAGGGCCAGCCAGAACAGCGGCGCGATGATCCCATCGTTCAGGCTCTCGGCCACGGTTTCAAAAACGGCGCGGGTGATCTCCGACTCGGTGAGGTTGCTGGTATCGCGGCCGACGATCATGGCGACGGCTTGTCTGGCGCCGGGCAGGTCTTGGTTCCGCAGTTGGCCGATAACGGCGAGCGCATGCTGGTCCAGGCTGCGTAGCGCCAGGAAGGAATAGATCCAGTAGATCTGGATGAACGGGGCAGGGAGGTAGTGGAGGGTGAGTTGGACCACGCCGGCCGTGGTGCCAATGACGCACAACCAAGAGGCGATACCGGCCAGCCGAGCCCGAAACACGCGGCGCCAGAAATGTTCGTTGGCGCGGGCGAAGCGGCCAATGAACGTCACCGGATGGGGAAGCCAGCGTGGATCGCCGAACGCCAGATCCAGCGCCAGGCCGGCGAATAGCTGGACAGGTGTGACGCTCATGGCAGCAGCGCCTCCAGCACATTCGGGTTGCTGTGCATGGTCAGCCAATCGGCCAGCCGGTCGTACATTCGTGGCTTGGGTGTCGGTTCCGGCACTTCGATCCCCAGCACGTCCCGAACCACCGCCGCCGATTCGAACGCACCGTGCAGATAGGTGCCCATCACTCGGCCGTGCCGTGCGCCTTCCGGGCAGCGGTTGTCCAAAGTGAACAGCGGCGGGGCAGGGCACTCGGTGCGGCCCATGTGAATCTCGTAGGCCGGGTGGCCGTTCTGCAATCGAACAACTTGCGTGACTTTTGTTTCGGCGAGCACGGTGTGAGCAGGGAGCAGTCCCAGGCCCCTCGCTTCCTGCAGCGTCGACTCGACGCCATGAGGATCTTCGATGCGTTCGCCCAGCATTTGATAGCCGCCGCAGATGCCGACAAGCATCGCCCCGGCGTCGTGCTGCCGGCGAATCCAAGGTTCCAGCCCCTGCGCCCGCAGCCAGTTCAGATCGGCGATGGTGTTCTTCGTGCCGGGCAGGATGACGATGTCGAACGGATGATCGACCGGCCTGTCGATCCATGACGGCCGCAGCAGGCGCAGGTCGGTGAAGTTGGAGATGCGTGGGAATCGGATCGCCGCCACGCGGCCGCCGGTAGCGGCTCCGGCGGACGGGAGCGACACGCTGTCTTCATCGTCGATTGCAATGTCATCGGCGTAAGGAAACACGCCCAGACACGGCAGACCCAAGCGCTGCTCCAGAAACCGAACGCCTTCTTCGAACAGCGCCGGATCACCCCGGAAGCGATTTACCGCGAATGCCCGTACCGTCGCCCGTTGTTCCGGCGGCAGCAATTCCATCGATCCCACCAGCGATGCGAACACCCCGCCACGCTCGATATCGGCTACCAGCAGGGCCTTCGCGCCCACCCGCGCCGCAAAGCGAAGGTTCGTGATATCGCGATCGAACAGATTCACTTCCGCTACGCTGCCCGCACCTTCGCAAACCACCGCATCAAACTGCCGCGACAAGCGCGCGAAGCTCTCGAAAGCCTTGTCGAACAGCATCGCCGTATGGCGATAGTATTCGGCAGCCGGCACCGTGCGCCACACCTTGCCCTGCACTACCACCTGCGACCCAATCAGAGAGTTTGGTTTCAACAGCACCGGATTCATGTCGGCCATCGGCGGCAGATTGCATGCTTCGGCCTGCACCACCTGCGCGCGCCCAATCTCGCCTCCTTCGATACACGGGAACGAGTTGTTCGACATGTTCTGCGCCTTGAAGGGCGAAACCCGCACCCCGCGCCGATAGAGCAGGCGGCAGAAGGCCGTGGTGAACCAGCTCTTGCCGACATGCGACGCGGTGCCGCCGATGAACAGCGCACGGCTCATGCGAACTCCTTCAACCACAGGGAAGCGCCGCGGTGGACGGCCTGGTACGCGGCGCGTCCGATGGCTGCTCCCTGCGCGGTGTGCTTGCCCGCGTAAGGCTGCGGCGCGCCCGCGCAAGGCCATGCGATGGCCATATAGTCCGTGCCGGTGCCGGTATGGGGCCCCAGATCCCGCATGGCCGCCGTCTTGGCTTCCGACACCAGCGCGAGGGCTTCCAGCGCGGCTTCCGGCGTGAGGGCCACGCTGCTGGCCACCAGCAGATTGATGGTGCCCCAGGAGCCAGGCGGTTTCAGCGGATCTCCCACGCGCATGGCGTTGCTCAAGCCCACCGTACCGACGGCCCAGGCCTGCGCATCGGCCTCGTTCGCCTCCGCCTCCACCCATTCCAAAGCCCGCCGGCTGGTCATAAACCCCACCGCACCCGCCAACTGTTCCTGGTACATCTGCCCCCGCATCCAGGCCACCGGATCCGGCACATCGGCGATCTCATGCAACTTCAGATACAGCCACACCACGGAAGACGTACGCTGGTAGCCGCCATTGACGACAGCCCAACTGAGCACCATCCAGGGCTCGGCAAAGCGGGCCACCAGCCAGCGTTCGCGGGTTTCCAGCGTGTAGGGTACGGGCATTACCAGGCTCTTGACCACCTCGGTCCTGGATGATCGTCATCGCGCAGACGGGCATTCTTGCCCGCCTGCAACTCCAACTGCCGTCCGAACAGCCACAGCAGATCCGACAGGCGGTTCAGATACGCCAGCACGTTGGGCTTGATGGGCAACCCTTCTTCGCGAAGGCCGACCACCAAGCGTTCGGCACGTCGGCACACCGTGCGTGCCACATCGTATGCCGCCGCGGCGCTATCCTCGCCCGGTAGCGACCAGTCGTTCAAAATGCCCGGCATCGCCTCAATGCGGTAGACGTGCTGTGTCAGCGCCTCCACCATTTCATCGGTGATCACCGGGATGCCTTTGGGGCTTTCCTTGGGGGTCGACACGGCGCCGGCCACTTGAAACAATTCGCGTTGAATCTGTTTGGTGAGGTCGTGCATTTCGCGGTCCGGGCAGAGCGAGCGGGCAAAGCCCAGCACTGAGATCAACTCATCGATGGTGCCGAAGCCGTCCACACGCGAACTGGCCTTGCTGACGCGCAGGCCGCCGGATAACCCCGTCTGGCCGCCATCTCCACGTTTGGTTGCGATAGACATGATGTACCTCTATTGAAACGACATCCGCAGGCCCGTTATCCACGTGGCACGCGGAGACCGGAAGCCATTCTCAAAGTATTCCTGGTTGAGGAAGTTATCCACCTTCACGTACAGGAACAGAGGCCGGTTCTCGCTGCGGTTCAACTGGCGGCTGATGACGAAATCGGCTTTTGTGATTCCGGGATAACGATACGCCCGCGCCCGCCCCGCGGCGCTGAGCGGATTGAAGTACTCCGAAGCGCGGTAGAGATCGAAGTTGAAGCTCGTCCGCCGCCCCAACTGCTGATTCGCCGTGAACGTGAAGGTGTGCGCCGGCACCGTGAAGCCCGTGAAGAAACCGCGCACCTGCAGGTCGCGATCGTTGTCCACGTTGGTGTGCGTGTAAGAACCGCGCAGCATAGTGCCGCGCCGCGGCTGTACCTGCGTCTCCAACTCGACGCCGCGTGAGATGCCGCCGCTGCCGTTGAAATACCCGCCGAAACGCAGGAACGGATCGGTGGCCGGGTTTACCACCGATGCTGCGCCGTCGAAGGCAATCAACTGCACCATGCGTGTATAGAAGTAGGTGCCGCTGACCCGCACCTTGTCCCGGAACAGATACTGATCAACGCCAGCGTCGAAGGAGTTGTAACGGTCCGGTGCCAGCCGAGGGTCGCCATAGGGGCTGAAGACCACGGCATTGCTGAACGTATCGTAGTAGAACCCCGATCCATAGCGCTCATACAGCGCCGGAGCGCGGTACGAGTTGCCGCCATGGGCCCGCAGTTTCAAGCCCGCCGATGGTAGGAAGTAGGAAAGGGCTACATCGCCGGTAAGCGCCCGCGGCGGTGCCTTCTGCAGCACCGTGTCGTAGTTATTCGCCACGCCCGTGGTGACAAACTGTGGCCGTCGCAGGCGGAAGGTCTGGCTGCGACCGGAGACCGAGATCTGCAGGCGCCGGTCGAGGAGCATGAACTGGTTCTGCACGTAGCCCGCATGCGCATCCTGGCCAACCGTGGTGCGCGTAGCAACGCGGCTGGGTCCGAACTCACGATTGTCATCGCTGTTGAGGAAACTTTCGCGTTCGAACTCATACCCCGCGGTGAGCGCGTACCATGGCGTGGGCCGCACGGTGATGCGCGCGTCCGCCGTATCGATGCTGCCTTTGAAGCCGCTGCTGTTGCTGGTGAGCGGTTGAAAGCCCGGACCCGCCGGCCCATTCTGAAACGTTCGATCCGTGGTGATGCGGTGATAGCTGGCCTGCCAGTTCAGGCGCGCGCTCGGGGCCTGCTGCAGACTGAAGGCGGCCGAATGAAAGCGCGAGGCGCGGCGATTGTCCGGGTCGTCGCGGCTGGGGAGAAACGTGACGTTCGGGATTGCGTTCACGATGGTGGTGTTGGGGATGTTGGCGGCAGGCAGGCCGGACGCCGTGGGGCTGGCATTGGGCTGCACGAAATCATCAGAGCCCCAATAGCGCACAGTGGCGAACAACGAAGGCCGCAGCGCATAACGCATAAACCCCTGCGCGCCGTTGGACCGTGCACGGTCATTCCCATCGACGCCGCTCATGACGTTCAGATGCAGCAACCCGCCGCTGTACAGCAGCCGGTTCTGCAACGCTGATCCACCCACCGACGTGCGTCCGCGCAGCAGGCCCAGCGCGCCGCCCTCCACCTGCGCATCGCCATGCAGGCTGCCGCCGCCGGGGTCCGTGACGACATTCACCACACCGCCGACGGCGTTGGTCCCATACAGCGATGACCCGGAACCATGCAGCACTTCGATACGCCCGGGGTTCACGATGTTCAGCGCCTGAAAGAAAGAGCTGGCATCGCCCTGCGTGGTGGCGGTGTCGCGAAAGCGGAATCCATCGATGAGGACGGCGGCGGCATCGGAGCGCAGGCCGCGGGCGCGCAGGGTTGTCTGCTGTCCGGGACCGCCAAGGTTGCGGATCTGAATACCGGGCATGGTGCGCAACGATTCGGCGATGCTGTACTCATTGCGTTCGAGGATCTCGGTGCGATCCAGCAGGCTGGTGGATTTGGATATCTCGTCGATGGTCTGCGGACTGGCCTCGGCAGTGACGAATACAGACTGGCGCACCCCATCCACATCCAGCACAATCGTGGTGTCCGGCCGGCCAGTGCCGACCTCCACTACCTGGATGACCTGGCGGAAGCCTTGCGCCCGGGCCTGCAGAACGTAGCGCCCTTCGGGCAGCGATGCCGCGAAGCGCCCGCTGGATCCGGTGCGCAGCGCGGCTACAGGAGCCGTGCCGGCATTCGAATAAAAACTGACAAAGGCCCCCTCAACGGGCGCGCCAGTGGAATCCTGAACGGTGCCTTGGAAAGTAGTGAGACTCTGCGCGGCCAAATGACCGGCGAGCGAAAGTACAAGAAGATGGAATACGTGTAGACGCATCCTGCCCCTCCCTCGAGAGCGATGAATCCGCGGCCATTTCGACCGGGTCCGGGCAGGTCTTCGGACTTGTGGGTGATAGCCTACTTACCGCGGCTTCCCGGCTTTTGAAGGCCAGTGCCATGGGGCGGTGTTCGTCGCCACTTACCGCTGCGGGGCAGTTCCGGAATATACACCGGATTCCCTTTTCAACGCTACTGAAAGCGTACCTCGGAGTTTCCAGACTACCAGAAAACGCTCCTCGGGCGGTAACGAAATCAGCGAAGCAGTCCGAGGCGCAGGCTCTCGGTCAGTGCCGCCGACAGATACAGAAACAGCGCGGCAAGCGCGGCGATGCGCGAGAGATTCCCAATTCGTTGACGCCGGAGCAGGCGCGCGTGGCACCGTTGTCGAATGCGAGCGTCACGCGCGGTGGGGGCTGGAGGGGCAAGGTTGCGTAGGGACTGGAACACCGGCTCGTCGTGGCTGTTCATCGTCTGACTCCTTTCTCCGGGGCGGGGATATGCATGAGTTGGCTGAGCATGGCGCGGGCGCGGCTCAGCCGCTGCCGCAAGGCTTCCGGCGAGATGCCGATAATAGCCGCGGCATCCATCGGCTTGAAGCCTTCCACGCCTACCAGCAGCAGCGCTTCGCGATAGGCCAGCGGCAGTTGGTCCAGCGCCGCCTCCAGGCGCTGCTCGTACTGCTGGAATACCGCGATATCGAGGGGAGAACGCGGCAGATGCCCGGACCAAAGCAGCGCATAATCGGCCGTGTAGGCCTGTTCACGCAAACGGCTCCGGCAATAGCTGATGTAGAGATTTCGGGCCACCGTGAACAGCCAGGGCGTCAGCCGTGTGTCGCGATCCAGCTCCGCCGCCCCGGCCACCAGACGCAGCCAGGTCTCCTCGGCCAGATCCAGAGCGACGTCCTGGTTTTTCGCCATGTGGCGAAGGAATCGCACCAGGCGCGGATGGAAGTGCTCGAAGATCCGGTCGAAGGCGTCCTCGTCGCCGGATTGCAGACGGCGCAGGAGCGCGGCTTCCGTATCGGGCTGCATGAAAGGAATAACGCGGCGCGAGTCCGATTGTGACACGGTCACGTTTCTCCGGCGGCGGCGTTGTAAGTGGCAGGAGGTTCGAAGATATGAATAGTTTGATGGGCGCAAGCTACGCTTCGCTGCTCGGGGTATTGATTGCGGCGGTGCCGCTGGTGCTGGCCGTGATGTTTCTGTTCCAGCCTTCCGAAGGCCGTCTGGCGCTGCTCCGCCCGGCCACGCTGGCGGGCATCTTCGCGGCGCTCTGCGCCTTCGTCCTGGCACTGACCAATGGAGCGAGTGCGGCGGCTCGCCTGGACGCGCTGAACGTGGAGGGCGTCCGGCATGTGGCGGTGGTGATGCAGGAGGGCTTGGCGCCGGTGGCCGCCTCGTTTGCGCTGTTGACCGTGGCCTGGGGTTGCGCGACGGTAGGGATGCGCAAAGGCTAGACGCTGCGATGGCCCGCGGAGAATCCGCTCTGGCGTTATACAAACAGGGCCGGGTGGTCAAAACCGGCCACCTGCGAGAGCACGCGCTCATAGACGCGCGCCCCGTTATCGCCATTGGTGAAGACGAAGATCGCCTCGCCGCGCACCGGCTCGGCGAAGACGATGTTCTTATAGCCGCCGTTATCGCCCCACTGCCACAGGAACTCGCGGGTGCCGACGCGTTCGGTACCCCAGCCCAGGCCCCAGCCGAGGTCGAAGTCATTGCCCTGGCGGATGCGCACCTGCTGCTCGGTTAGCGCCGGATTGCGCATGGCGGCGGCCACGAAGCGGGCATAGTCGGTGGCGCAGGTAACCATGCTGGCGGCGGCGTTCGGCAGCACGGAATCGGCGATGGCGCGGGCGCCGGACTCCTTCACGCAGAGCATCGCCTCTTCGTAGGTGAGGCTTTCCACCCGGCGGTTGCGGCTGCGGGCGAAATCGACGAATGCCTGTGAGGTGAGATTCCGGCGCGACACGACTTCGCCGCGGCGGTTGTGGGGCAGTGCCAGCCGAGGCTGGTTCGCCGCAAGCGGCAGGATGGTGGTGTTGCTCATGCCGAGTGGTTGGAAGACCAGTTCGCCGATCAGTTCGCCGAAGGCCTTGCCGCTGACTTTCTCCAGGATGCGCTGCAGGTAGACGTAGCCCTCGCCGGAATACTGCCAGCGGGTGCCGGGCTCGAAGGCGGATTCCAGCGGTTGGCCCGGCTCGAACCGCCAGTTGGGGAATCCGCCGCTATGGCTGAGCACCTGGCCGATGGTGACCTTGCGGGCGCGGGCGTCGGTGAGGTCATCGATGTAGGACACCAGCGGG
>JAEUQF010000322.1 GCA_016789745.1 Bryobacterales bacterium | reverse complement strand
TCCTCGTGAGCACTTTCCTGAAGCGACATGACGTGTATTGTATACCGGATCTGAGATTTGAAAATCGGGATTGGCTGTTATACTGGAGGCAAGTTTGGAGGGACGGTGGATGGCGCTGAGTAAAAAGCCCCTGCTCCTCGCATGGATAACGCTGGCTGCGCTAGGCGCGGCCGAGAAAAAAGAAGCACCCCCGCAGTCGGCGTCCGGCACGGATGCCCCGGCCAGGGTTACGATCCAACCACGCACAAAACCTGGGAAAGAGGAAACGCAGGAGCGCCGCGGTCCTGCAAACATCCGGATCGACAGTACGTTGGTGCTGATCAACGTTACTGTGACGGATCCGATGAACCGCTTCGTTACGGGTCTGGACAAGGACTTTTTCAAGCTCTTCGAGGACAACAACGAACAGCAGGTGACGCAGTTTTCGAGTGAAGATGCGCCACTGTCGGTGGGTCTGGTATTTGACGCCAGCGGCAGCATGGGCGCCAAGCTCAGCAAGAGCCGGCAGGCGGCCGGGCAGTTTTTCAAGACGGCGAATCCGGAGGACGAGTTCTTCCTGGTACAGTTCAACGACCGCGCGGAACTGATGGTGCCGTTTACACACAACACCGAAGAGATACAGAACCGGTTGACGTTCACCCAGGCCAAGGGGCGCACGGCGTTACTGGATGCTGTGTACCTGGCCATCCACCAGATGAAGAAGGCGAAGAACCCGCGTAAGGCGATTCTGCTTCTTTCCGACGGCGGCGATAACAGCAGCCGGTATACGGAGAGCGAGATCCGCAACCTGGTGCGGGAAGCGGACGTCCAGATCTATGCGATCGGCATCTTTGAAGGGATGGGGTCGCGCGGACGGACGGCGGAGGAGATGTCGGGCCCTGGATTGCTTAGCGAAATAGCGGAGCAGACCGGGGGCAGGCATTTCCCGGTGGAAAACATCAGCGAGCTTCCGGATGTCGCCGCGAAAATCGGCGTCGAGTTGCGGAACCAATATGTGTTGGGTTACAGCCCGACGAATATGGCACGCGACGGGAAGTATCGCCGGGTAAAGGTGAAGGTGAACCAGCCTAGGGGATTCCCTCCGCTGCGCGCCTTCTGGCGGTTGGGATATTATGCGCCGACTCAATAACGGATTTCTTGTTCTTTCGATGACGGCGGCACTGGCTGCCTTCGGGCTGATGGCCCAGCAACAGCAACCGGCTGCCCCGGCGGCGGGGGCCGTGCAGCAGGCCGACGAGGAGCCCACCTTTCGCTCCGACACGCGTCTGGTGGTGATGCATGCCAGCGTCATGGATAAGAGCGGTAAACTGCTGACGCAACTGCCCAAAGAGGCTTTCAAGGTCTTCGAAAACGGCCAGGAGCAGCAGATCCGCCAGTTCAAGCGCGAAGACGTACCGGTGTCGCTGGGGCTGATCATCGACAACAGCGGCAGCATGCGCGACAAGCGCCAGAAGGTGGAATCGGCGGCGCTGCAGCTGGTCAAGAACAGCAACCCAAGCGACGAGGTGTTCATCGTCAACTTCAATGACGACGCGTTTCTGGACGTACCCTTTACGAACGACGTCAAGAAGATGGAAGAAGGCCTGACGAGAATCGATTCCCGCGGCGGCACGGCCATGCGCGACGCATTGAGCATGTCCATTGACGAGATCCGCGAGAAGGGCAAGCGCGATAAGAAGGTGATCCTGGTGGTTACCGACGGCAACGACAACACCAGCCTGATGACGCTCGAGAAGCTGCAGGAAAAGGCGGCACGTGCCGAGGTGTTGATTTATGCCATCGGCTTGTTGAATGAGGAAGAGCGCCGCGAAGCCGCGAAGGCCAAGCGCGCCCTCAACAACCTGGCAAATATTTCCGGCGGTCTGGCGTTTTATCCCAAGGAAGCAGCGGATGTGGAGCAGATCGCCAAGGATGTGGCGCATGAGATCCGGAACCAGTTCATGATTGCGTATTCGCCCACGAACCAGGCTTTGGACAATACGTTTCGTCAGGTGAAGGTGACCGTGAAGGGTCCGGGCAATCCGCAGGTGCGCACGCGGTCCGGGTATTATGCTTCGCCTGCAGCGGTGAACCGGAAGCTGTCGCAAAGCCTGCGATGATTGGGCTGCTGTGGCAGATGTCGAGAGGGCATCGGCTGATGCCCTGGCGCAGTCCCTATCTTCGCTGGCGCATCGAAACCTACTGGGGCCTGCACGCCGAACAGATTGGCTTCCGCGAGTTCTGGGGCTTCGTGTGGGCCCACCGGGGCGAGATGATCCGGTTCCTGCATTGGGGCGAGCGCATGCGGGAGCGAGCGGGATAACCGCCCCCTACATATCCTTCAACTCAACGACCGTAGCTCCCGTTCCCCCTTCGGCAGGCGTGCCCGGATAAAACTTCGCCACATGCGGATGCTTCGCCAGCACCTCCGCTACGGCCTTCTTCAACACGCCCATGCCGTGGCCATGTACGATTCGCAGACGGTTCACCGACGCGAGTACGGCCTGGTCCAGGAAACGGTCCAGCTCATCAATGGCTTCTTCCGCACGTTTGCCGATCAGGTTCAACTCCCGATAGGACACATCCCAGCGCGGGCCTGAGGACTGAAACGTTACGTTCGAAGGCAACCGCGCCGTGTCACCTCCGGTTTCCGGTAGCACCTCTTCAATATCGTCGATGGAAATCTGTAGCTTCATGAAGCCGGCTTCCACCTCCAGCCGGTCGCCGGACAGCTTGCGCTTCACCCGCGCCGGCTGACGCATGCTCTTCAACCGCACGCGGGTGCCCTCTTCGATGACCAACGGCGCTTTCACCACCGGGTTCTGCGTCACCGGGCGAATGGCTTCCTGCACTTCGGTCCGGAACTCGCGTACTGCCTTCGCCACGCGCCGTTGCGCGTGTTCGGTGGCTTTTCGCTGCTCCATGTTCTGCGCGATGGATTCAATCGTCTGCCGCGAATTCTCTTCGAACTGCCGCATCAGCTCTTCGGTCCGCTTCTCCAACTCTTTGAGCTTCGCGGTCTCCTTGCGCTCCCATTCGGCGGCTAGCGACTTCTCGCGCGCCTCCAACTGCTGCCTCTGTTGTTCCATGGCCTGGCGCTCGGCGGACAGTGCCGTCACCTGCGCCTGCAACTCGTTGAGGAAGTCCGAAAGATCGCGCTCACGCGTGGTCATGTTGGCGCGCGCCTTCTCAATGATGTCGGGCGGCATCCCCAGGCGGCTGGCGATCGCCAGTCCTGCCGAATCGCCGGGTGCGCCCGTGCGTAGGTGATACGTCGGCTCCAGCGTATCGCGGTCGAAGCCCATGCTGCCGTTCATGACGCCGTTCGACCGCGCGCCGTACACCTTCAGCGCCAACAGGTGTGTCGACGCCAGCGTAAACGCGCGCCAGCCCCGCAGCCCGTCAATAATGGCAACGCCCAGTGCCCCCCCTTCTTCCGGATCCGTGGCGCGGCCGAGTTCATCCAGCAGCACCAGCGACTCCGGCGTCACCAACGTCAGGATCTCCCGCACCCGCTTGATGTGCGACGAAAAACTGCTCAGGCTTTCGGCAATCGACTGGTTATCGCCCACGTCGGCTAGCACCTGGTCGAACACCGGGAACTCCGCATCGCGCGCCGGGACGGGTATGCCAGCCTGGGCCATCAGCGACAGCAGCCCCGCGGTTTTCAACGTAACGGTCTTGCCGCCGGTGTTCGGTCCGCTGAGCAGCAGGATGCGCCGCTGGCTGTCGAGCGTGAAGCTGATAGGGATGATAGGTTTGCGCTGGCGGCGAAGCACGTCCTGCAGCAGCGGATGGCGCGCGCCGTCCAAGTGCAGGCTGGGTTGTTCTTCGCTGGAAAACCGCGGCACCACGCAGTCGAATTCGATAGCAAAATTGGCCTTGGCGAACAGGAAGTCGAGTTCGCCCAATACATCCAGCGACGCTGTGATGGAGGGCGCCTCCCGCCGCAGCCGGTCCGACATCTCGCGCAGAATGCGATGCACCTCGCGCAGTTCCTCTTCGGTCAGCCGCACTAGGTCGTTGTTCAGTTCGATGGTGTCGAACGGTTCGACGAACAGCGTCTGGCCGCTGCTGCTGGCCCCATGAATCACGCCGTTGATGCGTCCCTGCTGGCCGGTCACGATCGGCACCACGAAACGGTCGTTGCGGATCGTAATGAAGTCTTCCTGCAGAACGCCGTCCTGCCGGTGCGCCCGCAGAAAGCGTTCCAACGACTCTTCGATCAGCCGCTTCTGCCGCTCGATACCCCGCCGGATCTTCTGCAGCGCCACGCTGGCATGATCGGCCAGTGAGCCGTCCGGCAGCAGTTTGTTCGAAAGGTCATGCAGCAGCGGGCGCAGGTCGGCAATCCTAGCCGACAGCTTCGTCAGCAGCGGGAAGACATCGCCGAAACCTTGCAGTCCCGCGCGGATCTCACTGGCGCGCTCCAAAAGCCCTAGCAGATCGAAGATCTCCTTGCCGTCCAGCATCGCGCCTTCAATCCGCAGCCGTGCCGCCGCAGGGCGCGAGTCCGGCATATCGTTGAAGTTGATTCGCGCCACTTGTCCACTGCGCCCGGAGGCCTGCGTTTTCGTTGCGCTCTTCAGATAGGAGATGGCTTCGGCGTTGTAGGCGTGCAGCGATTCGATGCGCCCGCGGTCGGTGATGGGCGCGGTGTTGCGCAGTTCTTCCTGGCCCATCGGGCTGCCCACGTAGCGGCCCACCACACGGAGCAGTGCGTCAAACTCTAAAAGGTCGGAACTTGTA
Organism: Bryobacterales bacterium; assembly: GCA_016789745.1. Lineage (GTDB taxonomy): Bacteria > Acidobacteriota > Terriglobia > Bryobacterales > Bryobacteraceae > CADEFT01. Next base: position 2,177 of record JAEUQF010000322.1, on the reverse strand, counting down.
TTGGTCATGCCTTACGGCGTTTGCGCCGTTTCTTAAATGCGGCCTGGATCACCGGGAGTGTGCCCGATGTCAGTTGGTAATGCTTCAGGTCGGCCTCAGTCACCCAGGCCACCGCGCTGGCGTCGGAAGACGGCGCGGCCACTCCACGGGTGACGCGGCAAATGTAGTCAACGAGTACGTAGTGGTACTCCGGTTTGCCCGCGCTGTCGGGCATGATGCGCTCGAAGATGGTGGCCAATTCCACCGGCTCTACTTCCAATCCGGTCTCTTCGCGTACCTCGCGGCGGATGCCGTCGCGCAGCAGTTCGCCGGTCTCCAGCGCGCCGCCGGGCAGCGACCAATATCCCTTGAGCGGAGCCTTACCGCGCTCCACCAGAAGGATGCGGTTGCGTTGGAAGACCAGCGCCCCCACCCCGAGAATAGGCCGCTTCGGATAGCGGCGATTGTCACCAGGCACTACTGCTGCACCGACCCTTTCACATTGTTCAGGCGGATGCGATAGACGGACGTGTAGGCCGTCACATAGAGCGTCTGGTAATCGGGATCGCCGAAGGCGACGTTGCGCGGCTTCTCGGGGAATTCGATGTTCTTGAGCAGCTTGCCCTGCGGCGAGTAGATGGACAGCTGATTGCACGTGACATAGAGGTTGCCCTTGTCGTCCGTACGAATGCCGTCCGGCGGCCCGTCGATATCTTTGACGACCACGCGTTCATTCGATGCTTTGCCAGAGCCATCGATGTCATAAGCGTAGACGGCGCGTTCGTCGGAGTTGCTGACGTACAGAATGCGGCCGTTCTGCGACAGCGCGACGCCGTTGGGGCGCCCCTTCGCCACCTTCGTGAGCAGGCTCAACTCTCCTTTCGGCGTGATGTGATAGACGCCGTAGAAATCCAGCTCCCGGCCTTCCGCCTGTGCGCCAAACGCCGGGTCGGTGAAAAAGACGTGGCCGTCCTTGCGGACCGTGATGTCGTTGGGGGCGTTGAGCCGCTTGCCTTCAAAGCGCTCGGCCAGCGTGTCCCAGGTGCCGTCTTTCTTGCGGCGCACCACGCGGCGGGTGCGTGTCTCGCAGGAATACACGCGGCCCTGCGCGTCGATGGCATTGCCGTGCACCCCATTCGAATTGTCGCGATAGGTGGCCACGCCGACGCCAGGGGTGAACTTCAGCACGCGGTTGTTGGGCACATCGCTGAAGATCAGAAAGCCTTCGGGCGACCACACCGGACCCTCGGTGAACTTGTTCCCGGCGGCAACCTTTTCGATCTTGAAATCGGAGAAATCCTGAGCCGCAAGCCAGGTACAGGCCGCCAGTAGAACAGCAAAGCGCATGGTTTCAACGTAGCGTATTTTGGAGCCGCTGGTCTGTTAATCGGCGATGCGCAGACGGGAACTGGGCGGGCCGATGTGGATGTGCGGTGCCGTGGCCACGCCGCGAATGGCGCTACGGAAGGCCAGGTAAGGCACACGCACCCGATCGAGCCAGCCGCGCAGCCACGTGCCTTCGATGGAATCCGGATTCACGCCGACATCCAGACGCCCCGTGTGGTCGAAGCCCAACGAGCGGTGGAAGGTCGTATCGCCACGGGCGCTCACCGGCAGCGGCCTGCCGAACTGGCGCGCGTATTCCCGCTCCAACTGGGCCACCCGTCCAGCGGCAACTACCTCGTCGGCACTACGCTCATCCACGCCCCGATCGGCCTCCGCGGCTGCCTGCCGCGCCTCTTCGGCTCGCGCCATCGCCAGCAGTTCATTCCACAGCCGGTCCCGCTGCTCGGCCAAGGCCAGCGTGCGCTGGCGGTTGTCGAGTTCCTGCAACAGCGGAGTGAGCCCGGTACGCGCAACCACGCCCTCTTCAATGAGGATTTTCATACGGTCGACCCGGGACTGCTGGCTTTCCACCAGACGCCGTGCGCTGGTGAGCATCTCGCTCGTCATGGGCTCGGTAAGGTCCTGCACCTGGAGTGCGCCGTAGAGAGTGCGCCGCAGCACGGCTTGGTCTTCCGCTTCCCGGATGAGAGCCCGCGCCTCTTCCAAACGCCTGGGGGGCAAGCCGCCCGCTTCGACCAGCCGCTCGATTCTCGAGAGTTCCTCGCGCGCCTTGGTGACTTCCGGGGCTTCCTGTGCGGCAGCTATCTGTATGGAGACACACAGAGCAATGGCCGCAAAATACCGCATGAATG
>JAEUQF010000260.1 GCA_016789745.1 Bryobacterales bacterium | reverse complement strand
CGACCCGCCTGTCTCCAGCCGCCGGACGGCAGCTTCCTTAAAGTTCTTGCTGAACTTCCTTCGTGACACGCTCATGACTACTATCTCCATTCAATGAGATTTGAGTCTTAACTGCTTGTCTCACTTTTGGGGCCCACTCCAGCCTCGTGCTCTGATGCCCTACTGGCTGGAACCTCAACAAGGCGGCAAAGGAGTCATACATGCCAAACAGCTCATCAGAGGACGCGTTAGCTCAACTCGGAGCCGAGCCGCTAGACGGCTCAGGATTTGAAGACGAGCGACCCGAATCTCAGGAAGAGAACGCCAGTGCCGAGTTGGAGGTGGTCGAATGAGTTCCGAGTCTCAGGCCACGCAACCGGTCCCGGCCAAACGTGATCACCGGCAAGAGGTGACGGATTCGATTGTACGTATGTTGGAAGAGGGCGTCGCTCCCTGGCAGAAGCCCTGGCAGGCGACCGGGATGCCATTCAATCCAACAACCGACAAGGCATACCGCGGCGGCAACGCGGTTCACCTGCTGGCGACCGCAATTCAGCGCGGATACGACGACCCGCGTTGGATGACCTACAAACAGGCAGCGCAGAACGGGTACCAGGTGAAGCAGGGAGAGAAAGGCACCCACATTGAGTTCTGGGAAGTGAGGGACAAGGACCGTGGCAAGGATGAACAGAAAGGCGATCAAGGCGACAAAGATCAGCAACAGACCGAAAGACGCTTCATCCATCGCATCTACACAGTCTTCAACGCAAGGCAGATCGAAGGCGTGCCGAAGTACGAACACAAGGGAAGAGACACGTTTGAAGCGGCTGCCGCGGGCGAGCGGATCTTAACCAGTTCAGGTGCGAGGATATCGCACGATCAACACGACAAGGCCTTCTATAACCGGTTGACGGACAGCATCCATCTTCCACCGAAAGAAGCCTTCGCTGACGGCGCAGGGTACTACGGGACCGCCCTGCATGAACTGGCGCATTGGACCGGGCATCCGGAGCGGCTCAACCGGGCGACACTGAACGAAGCATACCGTTTTGGTGATACGAACTACGCGAAAGAGGAACTTCGGGCAGAGCTGGCGAGCGTCTTCCTGGCTGCTGAACTCGGTGTTCCACACAACCCGGCGAATCACGCAGCTTACGTTGGCTCATGGATAGCGGCACTCAAGGAGGACAAGAACGAAATCTTCCGGGCTGCTCACGATGCGGCCCTTGCCGCCGACTTTGTGCTGGCCTTGGATAAGGCGCGCGCCACCCGCGAGTCGAAGCACGAAAGACCAGAAGATCGAACAGCCATCGGCGAGAACAGCAGGTTCGTGGCTCGTGAGGAACCCGGGACGGGGACAGTGGGTGTTCATGACAAGATGAAGGGCGACGACCAGCATTCGCCCGTGGAAGCAACCCCCAAGCAGTTGAACGGGCCGAACGCGGAACTGAGCGCTTCATTTGCTGCGGCGAAAGCAGTGACTTCCGAGGCGCTTGGCAACTTCGCCAAGACATACGCTGCCCAAACACAAAGTGGTACCTATAACGGTCCGATCATTGGCGAGACGGATCACCACGTCGTGCAACGCTTGTCGCCAAAGTCCGCTGTTGCCCATATGAAGCATCTGCTCGGAGCCGTTCCAGGGAAGGGCGAGAACGTCTCTATTGCCTACTCAAATGAGCGCACCCAAGTCCGAGAGGCCCCAAACCGTTCGCGTAGTCACGAGTTGGCCCGGTAGGCGGCGATGGCGCAAACTCAACTCTACCGAACGCCACGCGACCCCGGCGGTTTCCCTTTTGGTTACAACTGGAGGGCTACACTTGCTGGGCTCGCCCTACTGACCGGCTTCAATCTTGCGGCGACGCAATTCATCGCGCATGAATTCGGTTACCAGCCGGCGCTTGGGGAACCGTTGATCCGCTTAAGGCACGGGGCAATCTACCAGCCCTTTTCCTGGTGCCTATGGGGTTTTCGACACTGCACATCGAAGGACATGAGGATCCGCCGCCCCCTGTTTGAGGGAGAAATGATTGTGCTTGGCGGCTGCGTGCTGTCCATGGTCGCATTCTTCGTCCTCACCAATCGTCGCGCGCGGCGCCTGGCAGAGAACGCAGAGGATCTGCACGGCTCAGCTCGTTGGGCGTCACGTGAAGACATTTTCAGGACCGGCCTGCTTCAAACAGACCGCGGGGTGTATGTGGGCGGGTGGTTCGACAAGAGCCGACGCAGGCTGCAGTACTTGCGGCACAATGGCCCGGAGCACGTCCTGGCATTCGCCCCGACGCGGTCCGGTAAAGGTGTCGGGCTTGTCATTCCAACGTTGCTCGCCTGGGACGAGAGCGCGATCATCTACGACATTAAGGGTGAGAACTGGGCCAAGACGGCAGGTTTCCGGACCCAGCAGGGGCAGATCTGCTTCAAGTTCTCACCCGTTGAGGCGGCATCATCTTCACGTTTCAATCCGCTGTCGGAAATACGGCTGTTCACACCGCGCGACGTTTCTGACGCTCAGAATATTGCCGACATGATCATCCGAAGCGGTGAGGACAGCCCAATGGAACGCCATTGGGAAGACAGCGCGGCATCCCTGACCACCGGCATGATCCTTCACGCCTGCTACAGCGCGGCGGCCGAGGGCCGAGTGGCAAGTCTGGCCGATCTTGCTGGCGCGTTCACCAGGCCGGGCATCGACTTCAGGGAAACGCTGAACGAGATGCTTAGTCACCCGCATGATCCTGAGATGGGCCGTGGCTGGCGAACTCCGGGAGGACTGAACACCTCCACGCACCCAGTCGTCTCCGAGAAGTCCCAGGAGATGCTCGACAAGGAGAACAAGGAGTTGTCGGGTGTCCTTTCCACAGCGAAGACCGCGCTCTCTTTGTACAGCGATCCGTTGGTTGCCCGAAATACCGCGGCCAGCGACTTCACCATTGATGACCTCGTCAATCACGAACGGCCGGTTTCGCTTTATCTGGTGGTTCCACCCTCGGACAAGATCCGGTTGCGCCGGCTCATTCGACTGATGTTCACCATGGTCGTAAACCGGCTGACGGAGCGCATGGCGTTCGACGGTTCGGAGCAGAAACGTAACCGGCATCGTTTGCTGTTCCTGATCGACGAGTTTCCGAGCCTGAATCGAATGGAGATCTTTGCCGACGCACTTTCCTATATGGCAGGGTACGGACTAAAGGCATACCTGATCACACAGGACATTCGGCAGATCGTGGATGCTTACGGGCAGAACGAGAGCATCGTGTCGAACTGCCATGTCCGAATCGCTTTCGCCCCCAACCAAGTCGAGACCGCCGAGTTGCTCTCAAAGATGACTGGAACTGCCACCGTACAGAAAGCAAGCTTTAACTTCTCCGGCTCTCGGTTCGCGCCGATGATGTCGCACGTTAACGCGAGTGTGGACCACATCGAACGCCCGCTGATGACACCGGACGAGATCATGCGGCTCAGGCCGCCGAACAAGCAGGGCAGTGGAGGCGCCGAACGCATTGTTGAGCCGGGCGACATGCTCATCTTCGTGTCCGGTCATTATCCGATTCACGGGATGCAGATGCTCTACTTCCTGGACCCCCATCTTATGCGCAGGGCAGCGATCCCACCGCCGACTGAGATGGCCATGTTGAGCGGTGGGGAAGCCGTGGGCCAAGTGCCGGACAAAAAAGCTCCCAACGTCATCAGCCGGCCGGAAGTGCTCGACGAAACTGGCGAGGAAATCTCTCCTCTGGAACGCGGGTTCATAGAAGAGCTGAGGTCGGGAGGTCACTGATGCAGAAGAACCGCATCGAACTTGCCGGCTACCTTGCAGCCAAGCCAGAGCTTCGCTATCTCCCCTCCGGCACCAGGGTGGCAAATGCCCGTCTTGGCGAAACGTACAGGTTCAAAGGCGGTGATGGCGCAATCCAGTCGCATACGAATTGGCACAGCCTTGTGTTCTACGACCAGATCGCCGAGGTAGCGATCACGTATGAGCAAGGTGAGAACGTCTACATTGAGGGCTCGGTACAGCAGCGTAAGTTCACCCCGAAGGACGGCTTAACTCGGACGGTTCACGAGGTGCACGTCCGAAGCTGTCATTTGATTGAGGCGGCGCGCGTGACCGGAGCCGGTGAGTTCGCTGGCGGATTACGAGGAACTGACGAGGATGGAGGAAACAACGATGACGTCGACTGGCCTGTGGGCCCTGTCTAGGTTGGCCGGCTTGAAACGGGTGAAATGGCTCGCCACCTCCTTGATTGGCACCTGCGTTGCGCCGTTCGTTGTATGTGGACTCCTTGACATTCGGATAAACATCTCCCCGTCGTTGCCCATTGGACTCTACGGTCCCACTTCAGCCAGCGCCGTTCAAATCGTGGAGTTCTGCCCACCTGAGCCTTACGCTGGTCTCGCAGTCCATCGAGGATATCGAACGGCCGGGTCCTGCCCTGACGGCGCAACACCGCTC
>JAEUQF010000214.1 GCA_016789745.1 Bryobacterales bacterium | reverse complement strand
CAGGCGCTGGCCACCATGAATGACGAGCAGTACGTGGAAGCCGCGCGGTCCCTGGCGGAACGCAGCATGGAATCCACTGCCGCCTTCGACGCCCGTCTGGATTATCTATCCACGCGCATCATGTCGCGGCCGCTCCGCCTGGAAGAACGCTCGGTCGCGAAGAAGGCTTTCGATGGCTTCCTCGCACACTACCAGACGCATCCCGAGGACGCCGAGAAACTGCTCGCCGTCGGTGAGCGCAAACGTGACCCATCGCTGCCTGTCGCCGACCACGCCGCGTTCACCATGTTGACGAACCAGTTGCTGAACCTGGATGAGGTGTTGAACAAATGAGCGATTCGAAGAAGATCCTTCGCCCCGATGCCGAGGGCCACTACTCATCCGCGGCACATGAACTGGATCGCAGGGCACTGCAACGCTTCGCTCCCGGCCAGCACCCCATCGATTCCCTCGCGGCCGCCATGGGCCGTGAAGAATCGCGACGCCGCTTCTTTTCCCGCGGCGCGCAGGGCATCGGCGCACTGGCTCTGGCGTCACTGTTAAGTGAGGATGCGAAAGCCGCCGGCCGCGAGAACGGCCCGCTTCCCGGCCTGCCGCACTTCGCACCAAAGGCCAAGCGCTGCATCTATCTCCACCTGGTGGGCGCGCCTCCCCAGATGGAACTGTACGACTACAAGCCGAAGATGAAGGACTGGTTCAACAAAGACCTGCCCGACTCCATCCGGCAAGGCCAGCGGCTCACTACGATGACCAGCGGCCAATCGCGATTCCCCATCGCGCCGTCAGTTTTCAAGTTTTCCCAACACGGCAAGTCCGGCGCCTGGATTTCCGAGTTGCTCCCAAAGATCGGCAGCATGGCCGATGACATCGCCATCATCCGCAGCATGCATACGGAGGCCATCAATCACGAGCCGGCCATCACGTTCTTTCAAACCGGTTTCATGATCGCGGGCCGTCCCTGTATCGGCTCCTGGCTCAGCTATGGGCTCGGCAGCATGAACCAGGATCTGCCGTCGTTCGTCGTGCTGCAGGCAAAGCATAACCACCCGCGAGCCAACGTGCAGGCCATCTCGGCACGCCTGTGGAGCGCCGGCTTCCTCTCCGGCGAATATAGCGGCGTCAGCCTGCGTAGCGGTGCGGACCCGGTGCTGTTCATCAATAACCCCGACGGCGTACCCGCCAACGTCCGCCGCGCCATGCTGGACGGCCTGGGCAAGATGAACGAGATGAACTTCCAGCGCCTGGGCGATCCGGAAACCAAGACGCGCATCTCGCAGTATGAGATGGCGTTCCGCATGCAGTCGTCCGTGCCGGAACTGACCGACCTCAGCAAGGAGCCGGAGTCCACCTGGAAGATGTACGGCGCCGACGCAAAGACGCCCGGCAGCTTCGCGCAGAGCGCCCTCATGGCCCGCCGCCTGGCGGAACGCGGTGTGCGTTTCGTTCAGGTCTACCATCGCGGATGGGACGTTCATGGCCTCCTGCCCGAAGTGCTGCCCAGCCAGTGCAAGGAAGTCGACCAGCCGTGTTGGGCGCTTATCCAGGACCTGAAACAGCGCGGCATGCTGGACGACACGCTGGTCATCCTGGCCGGCGAGTTCGGCCGCACTATCTACTCACAGGGCAAACTCACCGAGACCGATTACGGCCGCGATCACCACCCGCGCTGCTTCAGCCTGTGGATGGCCGGCGGCGGCATCAAGGGCGGCGTTGTCCACGGGGAGACCGACGACTTCAGCTACAACATCGTCAACGACCCGGTGCACGTGCGCGACTTCCAGGCGACCATCCTGCAACTGTTCGGCATCGACCATCTGCGCTTCTCGCACAAGTTCCAGGGCTTGGACGTCAGGCTGACGGGCGTGGAACCTGCGGCTCCGGTGAAAGCTATTCTGGCGTAAATCCAGAGCTACTCGGGTATTTCCGCGGCGCTGTCCATTGGTATTCCGTACTCTGAGACGAGAGCCTGAATCCGCTTGTCGGTTGCCGCCCGCGTAGCCGGGTACCACTCTTCTGCCTGCTTACGAGTAACGTGGAACTTCTGAAATTGCCCCAGCATGGCCTTCCATACCAGCAGGCGCCGAACGTTGGCGATGTGCTTGTTCCAGGCGTCCGGTGCGATCAAGTAGTCGTGTACGGCCTCGAAGGAGTCGAACGTGGCCAGACGCTGAAGTCCGTAGTTGACGAGTCCCGCTGAAACGTCGACACCAATCTCGTCGAGGTCGGAGTGCTTATCTACCCTCCACCAGTAGTCCTGGGACGGGTGCATTTAGCCGACCAATGCGGTGCAGAAAAAGCAGTTCTCCAGCTTTGGCGGCGCTGGATCCGAGCCGTCGCCTGAGACGTCATATGAGTTTGGCTAATATACGCCGAGGTTGAAGGTGAAGCTGCCTCTATCCTCAATCGCCCACGCGCTGGATTGAAGCTGAATCAGGTGCGTCAAGCCGTTGATGGGTCGCCGCCAGATGTGCCGTTCCTTGCGGTAGCCGAGTTCCTTCAACATGGGCGCGATATGCTTCTTTACAACGGTTGCGATGAGGTCGGGTCCGCGAACTTCCCGTGGTATTGCCATTTCATAGCCTCAATAGCCGCCGCGCGTTGCCCCGAGCGATCTTGTCCTTCATGGCGGGCGCGCCGTCCAGCACCTCTAATTTCAACATCGCGCCATCGGCGTAGTGGAACGGCATGCCCGATCCGTACAGCACCCGATCTTCTCCGATCTTCTGGAGCAACTGCCCGATCTCGTTGCTGATCATTGCGGTCAGCAGCGATATCTCCACATAGCAGTTGGCAGGCAGCACCGAGCCTGCGAACCCTGAACCGTTGCCGAAGATAAACTGCGCCTCGGGCACCGCGCGTGCCAGCGCGATCGCATCGGCCAACCGCACGTCCGGCACATCCACCAGCCAGCTCTGCTGCCTTCGATCCTCCACGCGAAACGGGATCGACACCACCATCCGCCGGGCTGCCGCAGCCTGCACGAATTCGAGGCTTACCCCGTCCGACAGCTTGTATCCATGCCAGTTCGGATACAGCCGCACGCCGCGCATGCCGAACTCCTCCTGGCACACGCGCAGATCATGCTGCCAGTCGCTATAGGCCGGATTCAGCACCGCGAACGGAAGCAGCCGGTCCTGTTTTCCCTTCGTCTCCGCCACGATCTCCTCATTCCCCGCCTGCGCGTTGCGATAGGTAATCGCGGCCGCGCTGGATACCACGGCCTTTTCGATCCGCTTCTGGTCCATCAAGCGCAGCAGGCCGTTCGCCGTGTTGTTGCGTAGCCGCCGGAACGCGAAATGACCCAGGTAGGCATTAACGTCGATCATGCCTTCCTCCTCGCCAGGATGCGCTGCATGTTCTCGCCGAACACCTTGCGCCGGTCGGATTCGCTGATCTGCGCGCCGCGCAACCGCCCGACACTCGCGGTCATCGAAAGGTCGCAGGCAAACAGCACGCGGTCCGCCCCCAGCGTCTTCACGGCCAACTCCACCGTCCCTTCATCGGCATTGCTGCCGCTCGTATCAAACGAGACCGAAGGCGAATCGCGGAGAGCCTTGATGCTCCACTCCCAGTCGCCTCCTCCGCAGATATGCGCGCAGATCAGCATGGTTTCGGGGAATCGCTTCGCGGCCTTTGCCAGGTCGCCGGCATCGCTGATATTCGGCTGCGGCGAAGGTAGCCATGTGGTGTGCCCGGCGTGCTGCAGAATCGGAATCCGCATCTTCGCCGCTAGTTCCAGCACCGGCGCCACCACCGGGTCTGTCACTTTGTAGTCGTTATACAGTTTGATCCCAATGAAGCCGTGCTCTTCCACGTATCGCCGCACCTCGTCGAGCGCGGCCTGCCCGTAGCCGGGATTCACGAAACAGTACCCCAACACGCGGCCTGGAAAACGTTTTATGGCTTCCGCCAGCCATCGATTGCAGTTGCGGAAACCTTCGATTGTCGTCGGCCGCTCGGGCGGCAGAATGGAGCAGCACAGTTGCTCGATGCCCAGCTTGTCCGCCGCTTCGATCAGTTTGCGGTCATCATCGGCCCAAGTGGCGCGGGTGTGGTAGTTCAAGTGATTATGGGCGTCGATGACGGGGCCTTTCGGCGATTGGGCGGGTAAGGCCGTGGAGGCCGCCATTGCGGTAACCACACTCCGGCGTGTCAGTTGCATTCAGGCCTATTGTACGAGCCTCGATAGCGATAGACTACAACCATGCTGACACGACGCACCTGGCTGGCCACAGCCGCCGCAGCGGCACTCCCCGGACAGTCCAAGGCTCCCGTGATCAACTGCGCCGAGCATGCCTGGGTGCTGCCGAATGCCAAGTACCCGATGACCGCCGAGCGTGCGGTGTGTCCCACGACTCTTCCGAACCACGAGTACTCCGCTGAGTTCCTGCTCTCGGAGATGCGTACCTACAAGGTGGACGGCGTCGTTGTCTCCCACGTTTGCTACTACGGCCACGACAACACCTACGCCAGCTATTGCGTCAAGAAGTATCCGAAAAAGTTCGCCGCCATCGGGCTGCTGGTGGGGCACCGCCTTTACTCGCCGGATGACAAGGAAAACCCCGCGCGCCTGGAACGCCTGGTGAAGGAAGACGGGCTCATCGGGCTGCGTCTCAGCCCCATCTACAACCGCGATGTCGTGTGGCTGAATGATCCGGTGTGCTACCCGCTGTTCAAGAAGGCCGAGCAACTCGGCTGTACCTTCAACATCTTCCTGGCGCCGCACCAGGTGCGGCAAGTGGGCGACGTGGCGGCCCGCTTCCCCGGCCTCAATCTGGTCATCGACCACATTGCCATGATCGACATCACGAAGCCTGATTCCGACGGCTTCGGCCCCCTGCTCGATCTGCAGAAGTATCCGAACGTCTACATCCGCACGTCGCTGCACAATCCTTCGAAGACGAAGGAGATGCCCTACCGCGATGTGTGGCCGTACCTGCGCCGCCTCTACGATCGCTATGGCGGCAAACGCATGCTCTGGGGCAACTTCTTCGAGTACCAGATCATGAAGGAAGTCATCCCGTTCTTCACGGCGGAGGATAAGGAGTACATTCTCGGCCGTACGGCTCATCGTCTTTATAAATTCGCCTGAGGAGGAACCCGTGCTTCTTCCGTTATTACTCGCCGCCACGCTGGCCGCGCAGACTTACCAGCCTACCTGGGAGTCTGTCGACAAGCGTCCCATGCCCGCCTGGTTCAATGAAGCCAAGTTCGGTATCTTCATCCACTGGGGCGTTTATTCCGTACCCGCCTACGCCCCCATTATTCCCGGAAAACTCGCCTACTCCGAGTGGTATTGGAACGCGATGACCTCCGGCCGCGATAACCCCAACGCCACCGGCATCCAGAAAGGCACCTGGGAGTATCACCAGAAAATGTACGGCGCGAACTTCAGCTATGCGGAGTTCGCCCCGAAGTTCCGGGCCGAACTCTACGATCCGGACCACTGGGCCGACATCTTCCAGCGCTCCGGGGCAAAGTACGTGGTGCTGACTTCGAAACATCATGATGGCTTTGCGTTGTGGCCCAGCGCGGAGGCATCGAAGGCCTGGGGACGCCCGTGGAACGCCGTCGAAACCGGCCCGAAGCGCGACATCCTTGGCGATCTCACCGACGCCGTTCGCCGCAAGGGGCTGAAGATGGGCTACTACTATTCGCTCTACGAGTGGTACAACCCGCTGTGGCTTTACGACAAGCCACGCTTCATTCGGGAGCACATGACGCCGCAGTTCAAGGATCTGGTGATGCGGTACAAGCCGTCGCTGCTGTTCAGCGATGGCGAGTGGGACCTGCCGTCGGCCGAGTGGGGCAGCCCTGCACTGCTAGCCTGGCTGCTGAACGAAACCCCGGTGAAGGAGGAGGTGGTGCTGAACGATCGTTGGGGTAAGGAGTCCCGCCACAAGCATGGCGGCTACTGGACCACCGAATACACGCCCGGCATGGCGGATCTCAGCCACGCCTGGGAAGAAAGCCGCGGCATGGGCTTCAGCTATGGCTACAACCGCGCCGAGCAGATTGAGCATTACCACTCCGGCCGTGATCTGGTGATCATGCTGATAGATTTGGTGAGCCGCGGCGGCAACCTGCTGCTCGACATCGGGCCGGATGGCGATGGGACCATCCCCGTCATCATGCAGCAGCGGTTGCTCGAAATCGGCGACTGGATGAAAGTGAATGGCGAGGCGATCTACGGCACCAAGCCCTGGAAGACCACGCGCCAATGGAGCGCCGGCGAGCAGCCCAAGACCGAGTACGGCAAGGAGTACGCCACGTCCTACGACGTAACGAAGCTCACCGCGAAACCACCTGCGGGGCAGGCGTCCATCGAAGCGTTTTTCACGGCGAAGGGCAATGATCTGTACGCGATTCTACCCCGCTGGCCCGGGCGCACCTTCCAGGTGAAAGATGTTTCGGGCGTGAAGGGCGTGTCGCTCTTGGGCGGTGGTGCGTTGAAGCACAAAGCCGCCGGTGGCGGAGTGACGGTGGAGATGGGCGAACTGCCCGAATCGCTCCAGCGACAAACGGCCTGGGTGTTGAAGCTCACACGGTAATCGGAAAGAGGCTGGCGGGCTGGGCAATTGCCTGATACGCTGGCCTCGCCATGTCAGCACTTACGGGAGACAAAGCTCGCCACAACCGGATCAAGCAGCGTAGGGCTGCCAAGCGCCGGAAGATGCGCGAGCTTCGCAGAACGCTGCAAGTCGCGGCGCCAGCGAAGTAGCGTGAAGTAGATTCGTCACACGCCTTTGGGTGTTGCCCAATGGTTGCGATACTTGCGTCTGAGCATTCCCGCCGCCTCGGCATCGCCGGGGATTGTCTCGGTTGCAGGTTGAAACGCGACATTGCGCCCCGTCCGATGCACGATGTTGCCCAAGTGGCACAGCGCATTCGAGACGTGCGCGATTTCGATATCGCAGTTCGGCCGTTTGCGCGAGGCCACGCAATCGACGAAGTTCTGCATGTGGAAGTCGGGCTCTTTGTCCTGATACTCGGTGACGAGTTTGCCTGACTTATCGAACAGCCGGTATCCCCAGGTGCGGTTCCAACGGCCGATGTGGAGGAAGCCATCGGTGCCATACACGGCCACGCCGTTGTCGATGCCTTCCAGACCGTAGTCGTGCCAGATGCGCATCTCCCACACCAGTCCCTGCTTGCCGGCAAAGTCGTAGGAGAGGTTCATGGTGTCGGGCGTCTGCTGGTCATCCCGGAAGTAATACTTCGCTCCCGACCCGCTGATGTGGGTGGGTAAGTCCGCCTGCAGCGCCCAGCGTGCCTGGTCCAGTTGATGCGCGCCGTCGTTGCCGATATCGCCGGTGCCGAAGTTCCAGTGCCAGTGCCACTTGTAGTGGAAGCGGTTGTCATTGAACGGCATCATCTCGGCCGGACCGACCCAGGTGTCGTAGGCCACGCCCGCCGGCGGGGCGCCATTGGTGCGGGTGCCGATATCGGCGCGTTGCTGGGAGTTCCAGGCCTTGGCCATGAGCACGCGCCCCAGCTGATTGGAGTGCGCCACGGCGACCGCCTTCATGGTGCTGGGGCGGCTGCGCGACTGCATGCCAGCCTGCACCACGCGGTTGTACTTGCGCGCTGCCTCCACCATCAGCCGGCCTTCGCGGAGGTTATGGCTGATGGGCTTTTCGACGTAGACATCCTTGCCGGCCGCGCAGGCCAGGATGGTGGCGGGCGCATGCCAGTGATCGGGCGTGGCGATGATGACGGCGTCCACTTCCTTGTCTTCCAGCAGGCGGCGCATATCTTCGCTGCCTCGCACCTTGCCGTAGCCGAGTTTGTCGGCGGCGGCCTGTGCTTTCTCCAGGCGCGACTGGTCAACATCGCAGAGGTGGGTGATGCGCGCATTGGGCACGCGCTTCACTTCCTGGCTCATGAGGGCGTTGCCCCGGCCGCCGATGCCGATCATGCCGATGCGTACCACGTCGGAAGCGGCCACGGCTTTGCGTTGGAACGCGGCCACGGTGGAGGCGGCGCCCAGGAAGTAACGGCGGTTCATAGTTAGGAGAATGCCTTTCGCACCTGGTTCAGGAAGCCGGTGACGATGGTCTTGGGGTCGCCTTCGCCGAGCGCTTCAATCGGAGTGAAGCCGCGATAGCCTACCTTGTCGATGATGGCGCGCAGGCGGGGCAGGTCGATGGGCGTCTTCTTGGTGCCGTACCAGACATGTTCCTTGATCTGCCAGTTGCTCGCATAGGGCAGCAGCGTTTCGATTTCGGCATAAGGGTCGCCCTGGCGCAGGCTGCCGACGTCGAGGATGACGGAGAACCACTCGGAGTTCACCAGGTCGACGACGCGGATGGTTTCGGCGGCGGTCTTGAGGTAGTCGTCGTGATGCTGCAGGCCGACGATGACGCCGCGTTTGGCGCCGTAGGCCGCGCATTCCTGGAAGTTGGGGACCATCCAGTCCAGGACCTGGTCGAAGGTGTGGCCCTTGGGCTGTTCACGGCCGGAGAAGACGCGGACCATGTCGGAGCCAAGCTTGGCGGCAACGTCGATCCAATCCTTCACCAGTTGGACATGGCCGCGGCGGCTGCTGGGATCGGTAAGGGCGAAGTCATTGCGGACGCCGGTGCCGCTGATGGTGACTCCATTGAGGAACGCCTTGCGCTTCAGTTTGAAGAGGAACGCATCGCTGGGCACGTTGGGATAGCCGGGGAAGTAGTAGCCGGTCAAGTCGACGCCGTCGATCTGCTGTTCGGCGCAGTAGTCGATGACGTCGTCGAGATTCATCTTGCCGGCCATCAGCGGCTTGTTGAAGGAGTAGGCGTTGAGTCCGATGCGGATGCGGGTACCGGGGCGGCGCGCGATGGGGTTGCTGGTGGCGGCAAGCGCGGGCGCAACGGGTAGAGCGGTGAGAAACGTGCGGCGATTCATGGTTGGCTCCAGGCGAACGCTACTCATGATATCCGCTTCAACGCCGGCGCGCGGCCCACAGGCCGGCCTGATGCAGCATCTGCTCCACTTCGAAATGCTGGATGGAGGCGGCGGCGTGCCCCAGCACGGTCTGGAAGACGCGGGCCTTGCCGTAGTTGTATACCCACGCCATGGGCTCCTCCTGATTGGTGACGTTCGAACGCGCGGTGGCCAGCACGTCGATCGGCTCCTCACCTTCCTGTTTGAAGTACAGTTCGTCGGTGGTTTCGAAGCCGGCGATGGTACGCATGATGGGATGTTCGGGTTTGGCGATGTGCACCTTCATCTTGCCGTAGCGGTCGTGGCTGCTCTTGCCCTTTTCGCCGTTCCAGACGCGGCGCACGATGCGGCGATACTCGGGCCAGTCCGAGGTGGCGCCCGCGCCGGGCAGCGAGGCATGAAACGCGCCGTTGGCGAAGTGCACGATGATCAGGCCGCCTCCGCTATTCAGATACTTCACGAAGCCCGCTTTGGCTGCGTCGCTGAGGCCGGGCTTCTCCCAGTTGGCGTAGTTCAGCACGACCAGGTCATAGCGGCGCATTTCCAGTTTGGCAAGGTCTTCGGGGTTCTCGGTGACGCTGATGTCGAAGCGCGGCGTGGCGCAGTTCAGAGCGGCTTGGATGGCGGGCGTGGTTTCCTGCCACTTGTGGGATGGGTGATTGGCGCCGGTAACGATCAGGGTGCGGATGGGCTTCGCGAGGAGCGCACCATTGACCTCGTCTTCGGCGATGTAGTCTGTGTTGACGCCCCCGGCGGGCACGTCCAGACCGGCGGTCCAGATGACGGCGTTGAGAATCATGCGGCGCCAGTTGGCATCCTGCCAGTGGGAGAAGAAGTGGCCCGTGGTGGTGGCAAAGCCGCGTCCGCCATCGGCACGTTCGACGGCCCAGGCGACGGTCTGCTGCAGGGGTGTTCCTGGCAGTGCCGGCACCTGCAGGATGGGCTGCAGACGCGGGTCATTCTCACGGAACTTCATGCGGTAGTAGAACTCCTCGTTCATGCGGAAGGGCTGCAGGCCGCGGGCGACGGGATGCTGGGGCGAGGCGATGGTCACGTCGGCATCCAGCTTTTTGATATCGGAAGTCCATTTGCGGGAGCCATCCTCGGCCTGCCATGCGAAGTAGCCGCCGGTCCACTCCAGCATCTGCGGGCCGTACTGGCGCGGGGCGAAGGTTGTGAAATGCACGGTGAGGAAGCCGCAGCCGCGTTTGATCTGCTTTTCGATGATCCGCATGCGGTCGTCGGTCATCCAAGGGACGGGCGAATAGCGGTCGCCATCCTGGCCATCGGAGAAGGTGACGATGGTGTCGGCCTTGTCGAGCACGCGTGGATCTTCCGGCCAGCCGTTGAAGTAGAACTCGGTGCGGATGTCCTTTATGCCGGAGCGGTCGAGCAGCACTTTGAGGAGCTTCACC
>JAEUQF010000144.1 GCA_016789745.1 Bryobacterales bacterium | reverse complement strand
CGGTCGGGGCCGAGCAGGTCGGTGCCTTCGACGATTTGGATGTTACGGTCACCGGCGGCGATGCGTTTGCCGGCAACGGAGCGAATGAGTTCGCGCATGGCGTCGAGGCGAGGTCCGGCATCGCCGCCCCAGGCTTCTTTCGAAGACGAGATGGGCGTGA
The DNA here is from genome assembly GCA_016789745.1 of Bryobacterales bacterium. Classification (GTDB taxonomy): domain Bacteria; phylum Acidobacteriota; class Terriglobia; order Bryobacterales; family Bryobacteraceae; genus CADEFT01. Next base: position 29,107 of record JAEUQF010000144.1, on the reverse strand, counting down.
TGACAAGGATGGGGACGTTCGAGTGCTTGTCGCGGAGGGTATTGAGGAAGGGCTCGTAGACTTCGCGAAGGGAATCGACGACGCGGTTATTCTGGGCAAAGTCGAGGACGAACATCGCGGCATCAATCTCGGCGACGGCTTTGGCGACGGCCGGCTCACCTTTGCCGTTGCCGGAGAAGCCGAGGTTGACGTGATCGAGGTTGAGTTTGCGGCCGAGGATGGCCTGGTAGCTCATGCCGGGGCGCGAGGCGCAGCCGCCCTGCGTGATGGATGTCCCGTAGAAGACGATGGGCTTGGGGGTGGCGAAGGGCGCGGCACGTTCGAGCTTGGCATTGCTGTCGATGCCGATGGCGTGGAGTTTGACGGGCTGATACAGGGGCAGGTAGAGCGTGACTTCGCGCATTTTGGCGGGCGCGTTGGGAAGCAATAGGATGTCCGATTCGCCGGGCTGTTTGATGTTCACCTTTTCGTCGGGAGTGACGGTGCCCCAGTAGGTGCCATCCAGGTAGAGGTCGATGCCGCTCTGGCCGAAGGCATGCATGTTTTTCATGCTGGGAGGGCCGGGATATTCGGCGCGGATGCGGATGGAGGGGGAGTCGGTCTTGAAGCGGATGCGGGCGCCGCTGGGGGAGCGGGAAAGGTTCCAGACGGCGGGAGGGATGGCGTCCTTGATGCGGGAGGGCATGCGGTACAGGTCGGCAGCGCCGTTTTCCTGGTACCAGGGGAGGCCGCGGAGTTCGAGCGGGCTGTCGTTGGGGGACAGCCAGCGGGTTTCGGCAAAGCACGAGAATGCGGTGAGCAGGAGGAAGGCAGCGCGCAGGAGCATGCCGACATTATGACGGATTGGGAGTGTGGTCCTGGTCGTCGCTGGCGGCGGGCAGGGTGAAGCGAAAGGTCGTTCCATGCCCCGGTTCGGATTCGAGCCAGATCTTTCCGCCGTAGTGTTCGATGATGCGTTTGACGATGGTGAGGCCGATGCCCGTGCCTTCAATTTCCTGGCCGTGGAGGCGTTTGAAGAGGCCGAAGACACGCTGGTGGTAATCGGGGTGGATGCCGATGCCGTTGTCGCTGATGGAGAACAGCCAGCCGGCGGTAGCGCGGGCGGTGGTGATCTGGATTTCCGGAGGGCGCCGGGGGTCGCGGTATTTGATGGCGTTGCTGATGAGGTTTTGAAAGATCTGGACCAGGTGGGGGTGAGGGACGGGGACGGTGGGGAGCTTATCGTAGATGACGTCGGCCTTGGCGGCCGAGAGGCGCTCCGTAAGGGCGTCGAGGACTTCGCGGAGGGCAGCGGCGCTGTCACTGGAGGGGGCGTCGGCCTGGGTGTCGAGTACGCGGGTGTAGAGGAGAAGGTCGCGGACGAGCGCACTCATGCGGAGGGCACCGCCGCGGACCAGTTGGAGAAAGTCGCGTTCCTGTCCGTCAAGGCGGTCACCGAGGCGGCGGGTGAGCAATTCGGAATAGATGCTCACGTTGCGGAGGGGTTCCTGGAGGTCATGGGCGGCGGCGAAGGCGAATTCCTCGAGTTGGATGTTATAGCGACGCAGCGTTTCCTCGGCTTCCTTGAGTTTTTGGATTTCCGTGGAGGTGCCGACCCACTGGGAGATCTCGCCCGTGGCGGCGTCGCGGATGGGGACAGCACGGCCCATGAACCAGCAGTAGCGGCCATCGTGGCGGCGGTACCGGAACTCGGCTTCGAAGCGGACGCCGGTGCGGTGGGCCTCATCCCACTTGAGCCAAAGAGGGTCGACGTCTTCGGGGTGATTGAACCAGTTCCAGCCGAGGTTTTTGAGGTCATCGAGGGAGCGTCCGGTGTACTTCTGCCAGCCCTGGTTGACATAGATGACCTGGCCTTCGGCATCGGCGAGCCAAATAAAATCGGGGACGGCTTCGCCGAGGGTGCGGTAGAACTCTTCGCGTTCTTTCAGGGCGTCTTCAGCACGTTTGCGGTCGGTGATGTTCATGACGTAGGCGCACATGCCCTCGTCGGTGGGGTAGGCGTGAACTTCGAAGGTTTGGCCGGGTCCCAGGCGAGGGTCGCTGACTTCGAACAGGCGCGGGACCCGATCTTCCATGACGCGGTGGTACTCGGTGAAGAGCAAGGTCTCGCCGGCGCTGGGGAAGAGATCCCAGAAGACGTTGCCAAGCAGGGCTTCGCGGGGGTAGCCGGTGCGCTCGATGACACGGTCATTGGCATAGAGGAAGCGCCACTGGCGGTCAAGCGAAATAAAGCTTTCCGAGATGGCGGAGAGCGTACGTTCCAGCAGGCGGGCCGTGCGGGCGGCTTCGGCTTCGGCCAGTTTGCGGCTGGTGATATCCATGGCGATGCCCATGAGCTTCGCGGGGGCTCCGGAGGCATCAGGAATGACACGCCCTTTGCCCTGGATCCAGCGGATGGAGCCATCGATGGGCTGGGTGCGGTACTCCACATCATAGGGGGCGTTTTCATTCAGGCTGCGATCAACGGCCTGTTGGACCAACTGGTAGTCGTCCGGGTGGACGGTGGCCATGCCGGCGTTGTAGGTGCCGGTGAAGTCCGAAAGCCCGGAGGCGAGTTGGAGTTCGTGAGACCAGGTGACGTGTCCGGTGCGGATATCCCACTCCCAGGTGCCCATGCGGGCGGCATCCAGGGCGAGTTGGAGGCGTTCGCGTTCGGTGTGGAGGGCGGATTCGGAGAGTTTCCGTTCTTCGATGTCGATGGCGGTGCCGAGCCAGCGCTGGCGGCCATCGGCAAGGGGGAAGCGATGGGCGCGAGCGAGATGCCAGCGGTATTGCCCATCGTGGCGGAGGAGGCGATACTCGGTATCGAAGGGGACGCCGAGTTGGGCCGAACGGATGGCGGCGGCGGTGACGCGGGGTTGGTCTTCGGGGTGGACCGGGGAGGTCCAGCCGCGTTCGAGTGTCTGCTCCCAGGTAAGTCCTGTATAGGCATGCCAGTGCTGGTTGGCGTAGGTGAGGTTGCCTTGGTCGTCGGCCATCCAGACGAACTGGGGGATGGCTTCGGCGAGGAAGCGATAGCGGGCTTCGCTCTCGCGGGCCTGTTCTTCGGCCTGGCGGCGTGCCGTGATGTCTTCCACGATGGCGATGCTGTGGATGGGATTGCCGGCAGTGTCGCGGACCACCGAGACCGTGGTACGCACCCAGACGATGGAGCAGTCTTTGCGAACGTAGCGTTTTTCGACTTCGAGCGGGGAAACCATGCCTGCGAACAGGTCGCGGACGGCTTTACGGTTGGCGGGGCGGTCGTCGGGGTGGGTGACGTCGAGGTAGGACTTGCCGAGGAGTTCGGCCTGGGAATAGCCGGTAATCTCAGCCATTCTCTCATTGATGGAGAGGAAACAGCCATTGTTGTCGCAGGTGGCGAGGCCGACGGCGGCGAGTTCGAAGATGGCACGGAATCGGGCTTCGGAAGCTCGTAGCGCCGCCTGCTGGCTGGAACGCCGGACGGCAATACGTGCCAGATGGAGGAGGTCGTGGAGTGCTTCGGACTCCGGCAGGGTAGGCAGCCGCGGTTGGGTACCATAGGCGGCGAAGGTGCCGTAGAGATCGCCGTCGTCCGACAGGATCGGGAAGGACCAGCAGGAGCGATAGCCGGCGCGTTGCGGCCAGTGTTTGCGTTCGGCCCACGCGGGGTCTGCGTCGATGTCGGAAGTGAGGACGGGTTGGCGGAGATAGGCGGCGGTGCCGCAGGTCCCCACCATGGGGCCGATGGGCAGGCCGTCTTTAAGCACGTCGATGTACCAGGCGGGCAGGTTGGGGGCGGCGGCGACGGTGAGGCTGGTAGCGGCGTGATTGGCCTGGAGGACGAAGCAGGTGGTGCCAGGGAGTTGGAACTCCGCGGTCACGCAGATGCTGGTGAGAATATCGGGCAGGGAGGCGTTCTGGGCGACCATTTCGAGGATGGTGCGCTGCATCTGGCGGGCGGTCTGTTCGGCTTTGCGAGCAGTAATGTCGCGGGCGATGGTGGAGACGCCGATGAGTATGCCATTAGAGTCGCGGATCGGAGAAGCACTGAGCGAGATGTGGATGATGCGGCCATCGCGGCAGCGGCGCTCGGTTTCGTAGTGGTCGACGCGCTGGCCCTGGCCGATGCGGGAAAGGATGTCGGGCATCTCGCCGGTGTCGCCGTTGACGGCAAGCATCGCGATGGGCTGGCCGATAACTTCGGCCGCGGTGTAGCCGAACAGGCGCTCCGCGGCGCTGTTCCAGGTGGTGATGTAGCCATCGAGGCTCTTGCTGATAATCGCGTCGTCAGAAGAATGGACGATCGCGGCGAGGATAGCAGCGTCGGCGGGTACAGACGGGGCGGCGGGCGTCGGTTGGGGCGCGGCTTCCATGGATGGAGATGATAGAGAAGGTTTGGGCTGCAAGTGTTACTTCTTATACCGTTTCGGCCCGGTTAGGGCAGTTGCGTTGCCATGCTGATATGGATACTATAACCGGGTCATGAAGAGACGGGATTTTCTTCGCAATGCGGGAGCGCTGGCCGCGCTGCCTGCGTCTTTGGCGGCGCAGTCGAGGCGGGGTGGTGGCGACAACCGCGATAAGGGGTTGCAGCCGCTGAATGGAGGTAAGATCGGCAACACGCCGGCGATGAAGATCACCGACATCAAGACGTTCCTGATTGGGGCCGGCGGGCGCAACTGGCTCTACGTGAAGATTCTGACGGATCAGGGTCTGCATGGGATTGGGGAGGCCTATTCGGCTGGGCCTGATGAAGCAACGGTGAAGGTGATTGAGGATTTCAAGCTGTGGCTGGTGGGCCAGGATCCGCGAAATGTGCAGTATCTGTTCGACCTGATGTACAACACCACTCGTTTTCCGGGCGGGATTATCACGAATTCGGCGATCAGCGGGATTGAGCATGCATTGTGGGATCTGGCGGCGAAGTCGGCAGGGGTGCCGGTGTGGGCGCTGCTGGGCGGGCGAGTGCGGAATGTGATTCGCGCCTACCAGAGCATCGGCGGCAGCAGCCCGCAGGAGGCGGCCGAGAGCGCGAAGAAGCTGATCGAGAAGTATGGGTACACGGCGTTGAAGATGGGGATCATGGCGCCCGGTGACATGGCGGCGAACATGGCCATGCGGCTGAGCGCGGAGCGGGTTAAGGCGGTGCGCGAGGCGGTGGGGCCGGACATCGACATTGGCGCGGATATTCACACGAAGTTTATCGAAGTGGAGCGGGCGTCACGGCTGGCGCAGTTACTGGAGCCGTATAACATCATGTGGCTGGAGGAGCCGATCCGGCCGGAGAACTTCGCGGCGATGAAGAAACTATCGGACCATGTAAACGTGCCGCTGGCGAGCGGCGAATCGAATTACATGATCCACGAGTTCCGGCCGATGATTGATGCGCAGGTGGTGGACTTTGTGCAGCCGGATATCTGCTGCTGTGGCGGCGTGTTGACGATGAAAAAGATTGCGGCGATGGCGGAGGCGCAGTACATGCGTGTGGCGCCGCATAATCCGATGAGTCCGTTGGCGGCGGCGGTGAATGTGCATTTTGCGGCATCGACACCGAACTTCCACATCCTGGAGTATCATGCGCCGGATAACGGGGCATGGAAGGATGTTTTGAAAGAGCCGCTGATGGTGAAGAAGGACGGGTATATTGATATCCCGAACAAGCCGGGCTGGGGCGTGGAGTTGAATGAGGAGGCTTACAAGAGTATGCCGCCGGCTCCCTGGAAGCGGGGAACGAATTTCCGGAAGGATGGGTCGATTTACTTCCAGTAGGCTGGGTGGCGCTAAGCCCAGGGATCACCGGCGCGGATGTTTTTGGTGATGTAAGTGTATAGGTTGCTGGCCGAGGAGAGGCCGGCCTGATACCAATCGTCGACGATGGTGGCCTGCTGCTCGCAGTTGTACAGCGCCCATTTGCCGCCGGGCATGTAGTGGTAGGCCTTGGCGACCTTGCCGCCATTGGTGATGAACGCGATGGACTGGTGGAAGGCGGAGTTCAACACATAGCCGAGCGGGACCCCATACTGGCCTTGCCAAACGTGGGTGAGTTCATGAATCATGACAGCCTTGCGGGAGGGACTTTTCGCGAGGCCGGTGTAGAGCGTGGCGCCGACGTGAAGGACGTAGTAGGGGTAAGTGGGGCCGGGTGGCGAGGTCCAAGGGGAGCCGCCGAGGCCGGCATCATCCTGAACCCGGACCATCCCGTAATTGACGCTGCCGTGGAAGACGGAGAAGGCGGCGGCGAATTCCTTCGTGGTTAAAGGGCGGGTGGCCATGAGTGAGTTTCCTTTCCTGGGCTGACTGGTTCGCGTGTTCGGCGGGCGGAATGGACCAGAAACCGGTGCGCTAGAGTGAAGCCTATGTGGATTCCCTTGTTCCTTCTGGCGGTCAGCGCTCCCCTGGAGGCGCAGGATCCGACTTGGCGGAAGGAAGTGTTGCTGTTTTGGAAACAGGAACAGCGCGACGCGGCGTTCGGGCACATGGAGAAGGTGTTCGAGGCGCGCACGGTGAAGGCCGGTGGAACAGTGCGGGCGTTTGGTAGAGGGAAACCTCTGGTGGTGGGCGTGGATATAGATACCTACATGCGCTCGCAACGCAGTGCCGGTCTGCTGATTGTGCACAAGGGCGCGATCCGGTTGGAGAAGTACGGGCTGGGGCACAGCGCCGAGGGGCGATGGGCGAGCTTTTCGGTGGCGAAGTCCGCGACGTCGTTGTTAGTGGGTGCGGCGTTGCAGGATGGGGCGATCCGGAGCCTGGACGATAAGGTAACGGTGTATCTGGCGGCGATGAAGGGATCCGCCTACGATGACGTCAGTCTGCGGCAGTTGCTGACCATGACTTCTGGGGTGCGGTGGAACGAGGATTATACAGACCCGCGGTCGGATGTGGCGAAGTTTGGCGCGACGAATCCTGAGCCGGGGTTGGACCAATCGCTGTCGTACATGCGGCGGTTGCCGCGCGAGGCGCCGGCCGGGTCAAGGTGGGTCTATAAGACAGGCGAGACGAATCTCATTGGGTCGCTGGTGAGTGCGGCGGTCGGCAAGCCGCTGAGCGAGTACCTGTCGGAGAAAATCTGGAAGCCGTATGGGATGGAGCGGGATGCCATCTGGCAGGTGGATCTGACGGGTCGCGAAGTAGGCGGATGTTGTCTGGCGGCGGCGTTGCGGGACTATGCGCGGCTAGGACAGTTCGTGCTGGATGGCGGCGTGGTGCGAGGCCGGCGGGTGGTGGCGGCTGGGTATCTCGAGCAGGCGACCTCGAAACAGGCCGACATTGGCGCCGCCGATCGGGGATATGGGTATCAGTGGTGGACGAACGCCGACGGAAGCTTTGAGGCACGGGGGATTTACGGGCAGGCGGTGTTCGTCGATCCGAAACGCGAGTTGGTGATCGCCGCCAATAGCAGTTGGTTGCAGGCCACGGATCGGGACAAGATGTCGCCCGAGCGGGCAGCCTTTTTCAAAGCGGTGCAGGCGGCGGTAGACAGGGAGTGAGTTCAACGGCGGCCCAGGGTTCGCGAAACTTTCATCTTGGCGGGAACATCGCGGTCGGTGTCTCCGTATGAAATGGGAAGAAAGGCGATAACCATGCAAGCAACCCTGTTCCGGTGTTCCGTTCCCGCCCTGATGGCGATTCTGTATGGCTGCGACTTTGAGGACCTGCCGGGTGGCGTCCGGGAGAGGGAAGAGGTGCGCAAAGAGATGGCGATGAAGCCCGGGAGCCATTTCGAACTGGAGTCGTTCAACGGCAGCGTGGAGATCCGGGGATGGGATCAGGACCGGATCGACATAGCCGCGACCAAGACGGCATCGACCCGGGAACTGCTCGATGAGATTAAGATCGACATCAGCCAGTCGGCCGATGGGGTGCGGATTCGTAGCGTGCGGCCGGAGGGGCGGCATTCGAACATGGGCGTAAGCTACGTGATCAGCCTGCCGCGAAAGACCACCATGGACCGGGTGGCGAGTTCGAACGGAAGTATCCGGATGGAAGGCGTGGAGGGCGCCGCGAAGCTGCGGTCTTCGAATGGCAGCGTCCGGCTGACCCAGGTGAAGGGCGACGTGGATGCCTCCACATCGAACGGGAGTATTGAAGTGAACTCCTTCTCCGGGGGCGCGATACTGCGGACCAGCAACGGGGCCATCCGGGCGTCCGGGGTACGCGGCTTCTTTGACGCGCAGACTTCCAATGGCAGCATCGACGCCGACATTGACGAGGCAACCGGCCGCACGGTGCGCGCCAACACGTCGAACGGGAAGATCGAACTGGGCATTGCGAAACTGCGGGACAGCGACGTGGTGGCGTCTTCCAGCAATAGCTCGGTGGTGCTGCGGCTTCCCGAGGATGTCGGCGCGCGTTTGAAGGCGGCGACCTCGAATGGGAGCATCCATACGGCCTTTGAGGTGCGGGCCCAGGGCGAGTTATCCAAAAAGCGGATTGAGGGGACCATCGGCACAGGGGGGCCGCTGATTGACGTGCACACTTCTAACGCTTCGATCCGGATTGAAAAGATGTAGCTTGGGTGGGGATTACGGCTTCGACAGGATCAGGTTGGCGAATTCGGCCTGCTCCATAGGGACGAGCGTAGCCAGGCGTTCGAAGCCGATGGGTTGGGTGGTGCCCGAATCATCAAGAATGCTGGCGCGAAAACCAAACGAGGCCAGGCGGCTGATGTACCCCGTCAGATCCGCGCCGCTGGCCTGGATGCCCCATGGCCAGAATTCGGCAAGGATGGTGAGTTTCGGCGATCGGCGTAATGTCTCGGTCATGCCCTGGAAAGCATACGGCTCATAGCCCTGAATGTCGATCTTGATGAAGTCTACCGGCGGATTACCCATTCCGGCGAGGACCGCATCCAGGGGTTCCACCTTGACGGTAGTGGCCTGCGACGGCTCACGCTGGGCATAAAGGGAAAGGTTGCCCAGGTTGTCGTCGAAGGCGTAAAGCACGGCCTCTCCCGGTTCGTGGCCCAGGGCAAGGTTTAGGGGAATGGCGTGCGTTAGCCCGTTGTTGGCGATGTTGGTCCGCAGCAGTCCGTAGTTAGGCGGGTTGGGCTCGAAGGCAATGACCTTGCCTGTGGCGGTGACCAGAGAGGCGAACAGCGTGGTGAAGTAGCCCAGGTTGGCACCGATGTCCACAACCGTCATGCCTGGGCGCAGAAATGCCTTCACAAAGGCGGTCTCGGCTGGCTCCCAGGTGCCTTCCGAATACAGAGCGCCGGCAATGGCGAAATCCTGGAGATTAACCGTAAGGGTGAGGCCGTTGGTTCGCACCTGCGCGGTGCTGTAACCAGCAGCCACCCGGACGCGCGCCCACTCCACCAGGAACTCCCGGCCGTAGCCGCTTCGCAGGAGTGTCTTCACGCTTTCGCGGCCGAAATAGAGCACAGAACGCAGTTTGTGAGGTACAAGGGATCGGTAGAAAGCGCTGAGGTTTCTCTCTGGCGGGGAACTTTGGGGGGCTTTGGCCATGGTGCGGGACGAATAGGTTCAGTGTAGCAAAGGCCCCTTCCCCACCCACCGGCACCCAAATAGTGTAATGTAGACACATTCTGGAAGTTCGATGCCATGACTAGGGGTGCATCGTGCGAGTTTGGGTACTGCTGGTTCTGTGTGTACTGGAAGCGCCGGTGAAGGCGCAGAATGCGACGGCCACCGTCACCGGGATAGTGCTGGATACGCTTGAGGCCGCCATTGCTGGGGCCGAAGTGCGGCTCCGGAAGGTGGAGTCTAATCAGACACGCGAGTTCCAAACCGGCGCCAGTGGCGAGTTCACACTGACAAATCTGGCGCCGGGCGGGTATGAACTTACCGTGGAACATCCGGGGTTCCGCGGCTTTCGCAAGAACGGCATCATTCTGGAACTGGGCCAGGTGCTGCGCGAAGAGGTGCGGTTGCAGGTGGGAGCGGTTACCGAGACGGTCAGCGTTACCGCGGATGTGCCGCTTGTGAACACCGAAACAGGTGCCATCAAGGGCGACGTGATCACGCAGCAGGAAATCAACGACATGCCGCTGGATGGGCGTGACTTCACGGATCTGGCGTTTCTGGTGCCAGGCGTGATGCCTATGGCGCAGGGCGGACAGGGCAGTGGGCTCAACGTGAACGGGGCGCGGTCGGATTCCACCAACTATACGGTGGATGGCTTCAATGACCGGAACCCGCGCGGGGCGGCGGCGCAGGTGCGTCCGAACGTGGGTGCCATGCAGGAGTTCAAGATGGAGGTATCGGGCTTTGGGGCCGATACCGGACGCATGGCGGGCGGCGTGATCAATATGGTGCTGCGCTCCGGCACCAACAACTTTCACGGCGATGTGTTCGAGTACATCCGCAATGACATCTTCGACGCGCGCACGTTCTTCGACGTCGTGAAGCAGCCCCTGCGGCGAAACCAGTACGGCACGACGCTGCATGGGCCGGTGTACCTTCCGAAGCTGTACAACGGGCGGGACCGGACGTTCTTCCTGTTCAGCTATGAAGGCTACCGCGAGGTGCTGGGGCAGACGCAGATCGGGCGTGTGCCAACGTTGCTGGAACGCGCCGGCGACTTTTCGCAGTCGCGGGTGCCGGTTACGCAGGCGCGGTTGTTCCTGCGGGATCCGCTGGCGACGGGAGCGTGTTCCGCAACGGCGTCGGCGGCGTGTTTTCCAGGCAACCGGATTCCGGCCAGCCGCTTTCATCCCACGGCTCTGAAACTGATGGACTACTATCCTCTGCCGAACCGGGAGGGGCCGAACAACTACCAGACGACTGCGAAGGACTTCGATGCCTGGAACAGCTACATCATGAAGTTCGACCAGCGTTTTGACATCAACAATGTCGTGGCGTTCCGTTACCAGTGGCGGCAGGCCAATAACACCACGCCCTTCGCGGGCAGTGCGCTGGGCAAATGGCCGACCTACCAGGACGATTCCCGGTCTCTGCTGGGTCTGGACTATACGCACATGTTCGGGCCGGCGCTGTTGACCGAAGTGCGGGCGGGATATAGCCGCGGGGCGACCATGGAACACGAGAGCTTTCGCGGGCAGAACATTGCTGAGCAGTTGGGCATACCAGGTACGACATCGGATCCGGAACTGCGCGGCTTCCCCCTATTCACGGTGCAGGACTATCTGCCGATTGGGGCGGCGGCGGGGCAGCCGCAGCAGTATCACGTGACCACGCTGCTGTGGAGCAACAAGTGGGCTTGGGTGAAGAGCAAGCATACGTTGAAGTGGGGCGTGGACTTTGAGCGGGTGCGCTTCAACCAGCCCTTCTTGAACAATGTGCGCGGAACGTTCGCGTTCCAGCGCAATTGGACGAATCACTCGGTGGGCGATATGCTGCTGGGGCTGTTGCAGACAAGCACGCGCACCGCCGAGACAACCCGTTCGTATCTTCGGTCGTTCAGCATGGGTGCTTTCTTTAATGATGATTTCAAAGTGTCGCGGTCACTCACCTTGAACATCGGGCTGCGGTACGAACTGGACCTGCCTCCCATCGACCGCTATGGGCGTGCTTCGAACTTCGTGACGGATCTCGGCAAGATCGTGCTATCGGACGATGCCGGTATGCCGGGCCTTGCGGCGCGACTGGCACAGTACAACCTGCAGGACAAGGTAGTGCGGGCTGCCGATATCGGCTATCCGCGGGCCCTGGTGTACACCGACAAGCTGAATCTGGCGCCGCGCTTCGGTTTTGCGTGGCGGCCGGCGTTAGGCAGAACCACGGTGGTGCGCGGAGGCTACGGCATCTTCTATACCGGACACCTGCTGAATCCGATCCGGGAGAGCCTGATGACGGGCTTTCCGTTTTCGGTGAACCAGACTTTCTCCCGGCTGGCCGGCAACACCGGCCTGGTGACCTTGTCGAATCCGTTTCCAGACAGCCGGGCCACGGAAGGCAACACGACCAACTCGAATGGCTATGATCCGCGACCCCCGCTGGGGTATCTGCAAAGCTATAGCCTGACGGTGGAGCGTGAGATCGGGTCCAATATGGCGGTCGAGGTGGCGTATGTGGGGTCAAAGGGGACGCACCTGGGGCGGCGTTACGACATCAATCAGCCGATCCGGTCGCTGGCGTTGTACCAGGCAGGGGTAACGTTTCCACGGCCCGTGGCGGGCATCAACACGGTGAATTACTACTCGTTTGGGTCGAACTCGAATTTCAATGCGGGGCAGTTTTCGCTCCGGCGCCGCACCCGGGGCGGCTTCTTCCGGTTCAACTATACGATCGGAAAGTCGATTGATGATGCCTCGCAATTAAACGGGAACTCGACCGGTGGGTTTGCCAATGCCCAGGATTCGCAGAACCTGAAGAGTGAGCGCGGGCGGTCGGATTTTGATCGCCGGCATGTCTTCACGGCGGTGTACTCCATAGGGTTGCCGTTCGGGCGCGGCAAGCGCTTTCTGAGCGGGGCGCGGGGATGGCGCAACGGGATCATCGGCGGGTGGCAGATGTCAGGCAGTGCCACCTACTACAGCGGGCAGGCGTTCACGGTAACCACGGCGGGGATTGACGCCAACCTGGGCGAATCGCTGCGGCCGAATCGCGTGGGCAGCGGGATCCAGGAGGACATACCCGGAGCAGGGCGCCGTGGCGTGGACTATCCGTGGTTTAAGCTGAGCGACTTTGAGAAGGTGCCCCGCTGTTCTGCTCGCGACGTGTGTGAAGGCAGTCTGTATGGCTTTTCGCCATTCAGCTTTGGCAATGCGGGGCGCAACATTCTCACCGGGCCGACGCAGCATTTCGTGAATGTCGCCATGTTGAAGAACTTCCGTTTCCAGGAGCGGAAGAATTTCCAGGTGCGCTATGAGATGTTCAACGTCATGAACCACGCCAACTTCCAATTGCCGAACCGCGAGTTCAACGCATTGGGCGGAGGCCTGATCACCAGCGTGAACGATCGCGGACGCGGCGGCCCACGGGTGCTGCAGTTGGCTTTGAAGCTGGAGTTTTAAGTAGCCGCGGAAGCGCCCATCAGACTTCCAGGATCCCCTCGTACAGCTCAGACAGCGGGAACTCCACCGGTACCGACTTCAGCCGGACAATCGCTTCCGGGCCACGCAGGATCTCCAGCGTCCACCAGGTTTGCGACTGCTTGCGATAAACCTCCACCTCGATCTGGTCCTGCGACACCAGCACGTACTCCTCCAGCGAGGCTAGCTCCCGGTACAACGCAAACTTGCCGCCGTGGTCGTAGTCCGCCGGCGACGGCGACAGCACTTCTACAATTACCTTCGGATTCGTGATCGTGTCCACCTGTTCGTCGGTATACTCGGGCTGTCCGCAGATCGCAGTGACGTCGGGATACAGAAACTGCGATGGTGAAACGCGCACACGATTGGCGACAGATGCAAAGCAACTGACTGTCCTTAGACGCGCATCCAGGGCCTGGAAGACCCGCCCATGCAACCGCGCATGATTCAGCGTCACCGCCACAATCGGGAACAACTCCCCATCGTGATACTCACTCTTGCGTTCCGCTGCCCGGTCCAACTCCAGGTATTCCTTGACCGTCAGCCGATGCGAAGCCAGAGCGCTCATCTCCTTATTCTACAATCGGGCATGCCCTCGCGACGCCAGTTCCTGTCCTCCTCCTTCGCCGCTCTCCTGCAACCCGAACTCACCAATCCTAGAATCAAGGCCGACCGCGACGCCGCCATCGCCATCCTCAAACCCTCGCCGAAGCATCTCGAACATGGCCTCGAACTGCATGCCCGGTCGCTGGTCGTCGAATCCTACGGCTTCTCCCCTCGCGCGCTGATCAGCGGCGCCACGATGAAGCAGGCCATCGATGCCGGAGCCAGTGCCGCCGAACTGGACGACCTCCACACCGAGATGCTCCTCGCCCGTGTGGCCACCGACCCCACGCAGCAATCCGAATACCTCGATGCGTGGAAGGCCTCCGGCGTCACCTGCGTCCTTCAGAATGCCGGCGAAGAGTCCAGCGATCCGCAGCGTCTGCTCAAGCGCCTCGCCTACTTCACCTGGCTCACCGACAAGATGCGCGACCGCGTCTCCCGGGCTGCCTTCCCCGACGATATTCCCGCCGCCAAGAAAGCCGGCCGCTATTGCCTCTACATGACCGGCAACGGCGTGCCCTTAGCCCACACCTTCCACAACGTCGCCGAAGAACTCGCCTTCATCCGCATCTTCTTCCAACTCGGCGTTCGTATGATGCACCTTACCTACAATCGCCGCAACCTGCTCGGCGACGGCTGTGCCGAGCCCGCCAACGCCGGACTCAGCGACCTTGGCCGCGCCGCCATCGCCGAGATGAACCGCACCGGCGTGCTCGTCGACGTGGCGCACTCCGGCTGGCGCACCAGCCTCGAAGCCGCCAAGGCTTCGTCTAAGCCCATCGTCGCCAGCCATAGCGGCGCGGTCAGCGTCCATCGCCACATCCGCTCCAAGCCGGACGAGGTCATCCAGGCCATCGTCGACACTGGCGGCTATGTCGGTGTCTACAGCGTCGGCGCATTCCTCGGCAAAGGCGGCGATCTCAATGCCATGCTCGACCACATCGAGTACCTTGTGAAGCGCTACGGCGGGGATCACGTCGCCATCGGCACAGACCTTGCCTACATCCCCCGAGGCGCCAATGCCGAATGGAAGCAGGCCGGTCCGCGCCCCAAATCCCGCGCCCGCTACGAATCTCTCTGGCCGCAGGGCGCCATGGACGGCCCGTCGCACCAGAGCCTTTCCTGGACCAATTGGCCCATGTTCACCGTGGGCATGGTGCAGCGCGGCATCAAGGATGATGACATCCAAAAAGTTCTTGGCGGAAATGTGATGCGTGTCTTGAAAGCTGTCTTAGTGGAATAACGGATGCGATCCCGCCACCGCACCGGCGCCGGTACGTGAGCCAGAGGGGTTCCACCAACTCCTGGCCGCCGTTACGGGCGCGTATCCAGTTCTAACAGCGTGCAGGAGGGCCGGCGTCAGGCGTGCGCCTTGGCGCCCGTCACCAGCGCATCCAACTCCTCAACAACCGACAGCAACGCGTCGGCCTGCGCCTGCAATTGCTGGGCGGCGGCCGCACCTTCTTCGGCGCTAGCTGCCGCGAGGCTGGTGGTAGTCTCCAACTCCGCGATCGACTTGCTCACCTGTGCGATGCCGCTGGCCTGTTCCTTGCTCGCGCGCTCCATCTGGCCGGCCAAGCCGCGCGTGGCCCCGGCCTGGTCGGCGATCTGGCGAACCGATGCGGTCACCTGCTGCACGTGCAGCAGCCCTTCCTGCGTTTTCCCGATGGAGGCTTCAATGAGCGTGGCCGTATCGCGGGCGGCCTGCGCCGACCGCTGCGCCAAACTGCGTACCTCCTCGGCAACCACCGCAAAGCCCATTCCCGCCTCTCCGGCACGTGCCGCTTCCACCGCCGCGTTCAAGGCCAGGATGTTGGTCTGGAACGCAATGCCGTCGATGGTCTTGATGATGTTCGAGATCCGGCCGCTCTCGGCGGCCAACTCATTCATCGCCTTCTCCATGCTGTCCAGGTCCTTACGGGCATTCTCGAACCGTTCCAGCGTCTCGCCCACCAACTCCGCCACCTGGTGAGAACTCTCGCGGTTCTGCCTGGCCATGGCGCTGATCTGCTCATTTGAGGTCGAAGTCTGGTGCAACGCTGTGGCCTGTTCGGTGGCGCCCTGGGCCACTGATTGACTCGACGCGGCGACGTTCTGTGCCGCGCCCGCCACTTCATGCGCCCCGGTGCGCAGCGACGCACTAACCCGTACCAGGATGCCGTTCAGATGCCGCGTCAGCAGGAAGCTTGTCGTCCCCGCTAGCAGGAGGCCGGCCATACTTAACGCCAGCAGCTTCCACTTGGTTTCGGCAATGTGCTGCTGCAGTTCGGCGGCATGGGCGGCTGCGCGCTCACGGTGCTCCACGCCGACTTTGGCCAGCAGGTCTCCGGTCCGCCCCAGGGCGGGAATCGTCACATCCCGAAAGATCTGCGCCGCGCCGGCCCGATCGTTGGCGCGCTTGCGCTCCAGCACCAGCCGGGCCGATCCATGTAACTCCTGGTGAGCCGCCACGATCTGCTGCAATGCGGCACTGGGCTCGGTCCGGCTCTCTTGGATCAGAAACTTGCCGAGCGCGCACTGGGTCGGGTCCAGGTGGCCGGCGAAGGCTGGACCATCCAACAGCTCAAGCGCCAGTCCCCGCACCCAAACCAGATGATCAATCTGGCGCGCCGCGTGGAACTGATCCTCTGCCTGTTCCCGCGCCGAGGCCGCCGCATCCTCCTCTACCTGCGTCAAATCATAGCGAGTGATCGGCACCGCCAGCAGCAGGATCAACAGGATCACGCCGCACGAGGCGCTGATCTTTCGCGATATCGTCGAATGGCGCACGTTCAGGAGACCTCCCCGGCGAATTGGCTACTATCTGTCCTATCGGGAAGAGTACGTGAACAAACTTGTATGTTTAAAAAATAACGGTGATATGTGCTGTAGTGCTACGGAAGATCCGGGGCAATCCTACGAAGAATGGGAGCGGTCATGTACGTTGTGACAATCGCCATGAATACCAACATGAAGAAGACCGAGCGCGGGATAATGCCCAAGTCATAGCCGATGTTGATGACGATCAGTTCCATCAACGCGCGCGTATTCATCATCACGCCGATCATCCCCGAATCCCGCCAGGACAGGCCGTTCCAGCGCGCCGCCAGCGTGCAGCCGCCGAGCTTGCCCACCACCGCCGCCAGCAGCACCAGCCCGCAGAGCAGCCAGAGATGCGCGCCGCTCATGCTGCCGATATCGGTTCGCAGTCCGGTATAAGTGAAGAAGATCGGCAGGAAGAAGACTGTGACGAAGTCGGTGAGACGGCCGCGAATGGCGGCCACCAGATCGTGCTGGTCATAGAGGATGGCGCCGAACAGAAACGCGCCGAAAATGGAGAAGATGCCGATCAGGTTGGTGCAGATGGCGGCCAGGAAAATGGCGATCAGCAAGGCAGCCAGCGCGTTCAGGGAGAGGTGCCCGCGATTGGCGGCGAGGGTGCGGTGAAGCACCTGGATGGCCAGCGGCCGTACCGCGAAGACCATGATCGCCGCGAAGGCGAGCACCGCCGCTACCATGCCGGAGAAGCGAAACGGATCGAAGTTCGACTGCGCGATGGCGGTTACCAGCGCCAGCAGGATCCAGCCCACGGCATCGTCTATGGCCGCGGCTGTGATGGTGAGCGAGCCGATGACCGAGCGGTTCAGCTTCAGCTCGATCATGATGCGGCCTAGGATGGGAATGGCCGTGATGGACATGGCCGTCGACATGAACAGCGAGAAGAAGACCCAGTTGCCGGCGAGCTGCAGTTGGCGGTGCATGTAAGCGCCCAGCGCGAAGCCGAGCGTGAACGGCAGCAGAATGCCTGCCAAGGATACCGAGAGCGCCGCGGCGCGGTTCTTCCTCAAGTGGCCGAATTCGAACTCCAGGCCGACCAGGAACATCAGCAGCACCAGGCCGATCTGGCTCATGATGCTGAAGACAGGGTTCACCGCCGGGCTGAAGACACGCTGCGATAATTCGGGGAAGAAGCGGCCGAACAAGGACGGGCCGAGGATGAGGCCGGCGGCGATTTCGCCGCATACCACGGGCTGGCGCAGGCGCTGGAAGAGGTTGCCGAACAGGCGTGCGGCACCGATGATGACAGCCAGCTGGATGAGCACTACCAGCAGGACGTTCTCGACGTGGGCGCCGAGAGGGGAGCCGTTGTTCATGGCTTGACGTGCACCCAGCGGCGCGACTTCATCTCGAAGCGAGGGAGACTATCGGGCCCCAGGATGTGAATGGGGATGCGCAGGCCGAGGGCATCGCGCAGCGCGGCTTCCAACCGATGGGCCAGGTGGGCGCCGGCATCCGGTGCCGGTTCCACCGACAGGCGCAGTTCTACCATCGCTCGCACGGTCTGGATCTCGACGCGATACTCGGCGACGCCGCCGCAGTGTCGAATGACATCTTCTATCGCGCTGGGATAAACGTTCACGCCGCGGATCACCACCATATCGTCGCGGCGGGCGAGGATGCCGCCTTCGAGCGCCAGTTCGTGACTGCCGCAGGCGCACTGGCCGCGCGGGGAAGGCTGCACGATATCCCCGGTGCGATAGCGAATCACAGGCGCGGCGATGCGGCCGAGGTTGGTCAGCACCAGTTCGCCCTTCTGGCCGTCTTCGAGGGGGTCGCCGGTCTCGGGATCCACGATCTCGGCAATGTACTCGTCCTCCAGGATGTGAAGCACGCCGGCGCGCCTGGGGCATTCGTAGCTGACCGGACCGGTTTCGGTCATGCCGTGGTGGTCGACGATGCGGGCGCCGGGCCAGAGCTGTTCTATGAGCGCGCGTGTCCCGCTGACGCTGGCGCCGGCCTCACCCGCCAGGATGACGGCGCGGATGGCGGACTGCCGGAGATCGAAACCTTCTTCGCTGGCGGTCTCACCCAGCCGGATGGCGTAAGTGGGCGTGCAGCAGAGGATGGTGGCGCGGGCGTCGAAGATGGTGCGCAGCCGCGCGGTGCTGCTCATGCCGCCGCCGGGAATAGCGAGGGCGCCAATCTTCTTCGCACCGTCGAAGGCGGTCCAAAAGCCCAGGAAGGGGCCGAAGGAGAAGGCGAAGAAGATGCGGTCCGCGGCCGTTGTGTTGGCCGATTGGAAGACGCGGCACCAGCAGTGCGCCATCCAGTCCCAGCTCTCTTCGGTGTCCAGCCAGCGCAGCGGAACGCCCGTGGTGCCGCTGGTCTGGCAGAAGCGGGTGTAGCGTTCGACGGGGTAGGTGAGGTTGCTGCCGAAGGGCGGATGCGCGAGTTGGTCTTCCACTAGCTCCGCCTTAGTGGTAAACGGCGTGCGCGCGCGGAACTCGGCCAGGGATGCGAAGCCGGTGTCCAAACGTTCGGAGCAGAATTTGTTTTGGCCAAGCAGCGCCTGCCGGAGGGTTTGCAGGCGCTCCCACTGGGCCGCTTCGATCGCACGCCGGTCCCGCACTGCGATTAGCGTCCCGCTACCTGCGCGGCTTCGAGCGGCGTGCCGTGGGAGAGCGGGGCCGGAAGCTGGGCGAAATCCTTCAGGGCGCCGAACAAGGGATCGAAGTCACGGAAGAGATTGCCGATGAGGCAGTCGGTGAGGTCGCCCTTCAGCGTGGGATTGGCCATGATGAACTCGCGAAAGCTGAACGCATCGTCGTAGAAGGCGTAGACCAGCTTGCGCATGGCTTCAATGCCCTGGATGAGGTAGTCGCCGTAGGGACGGAACTGGGCGGCGCTGAAGTCGCTGGCGGTGAGGGCGGCGTCGGCGGCATCGGCGGCCAGTTCGCCGCTGCGCAGGGCCAGAAAGACGCCGCTGGAGAACACCGGGTCCAGGAAGGCGAAGGCGTCGCCGGCCAGGATGAGGCCGTCAGAGGCGCAGTGCTGCGAACGATACGAGTATTCGCCGGTCACCCAGTAGCGGCCAAACTGTTCGCCGGGAGCGAGGTGGGATTCGATCCAGGGGTTCTGTTTGATCTCGCGGGCGAAGATGGCGGCGAGGTCGCGCTCGCCGTCGCGGTAGAGGTAGTCCTTCTCGGCCACAATGCCGACGCTGGTGATGTTGTCCGGCAGCGGGATATACCAGAACCAGCCGCGTTCGGGCACGTAGGCGACGGTGGTGGCGCCTTCATCCAGGCCGGGGTCGCGGGCGGCGTTGCGGTAGTAGGTCCAGATGGCGATCTTGTTGAGGTAGGGGTCGCGGACCTTCCAGCCGTTGCGGGTGACAGCGAGGGCGTCGCGCCCGGTCGCGTCAATTGTAATGGGGGCGCGCAGTTCGTAAGGCTGGCCGTCGGGGCCTTCGCAGCGCACGCCGGTTACGGCGCCATCCTGGCGGAGCAGTTCGCGGGCGGTGGTCTGTTCCCGGATCTCAGCGCCGTTCTCACGCGCCTTATCGAGGATCATGGCGTCGAACTCGCTGCGCAGCACCTGCCAGGTGGTGGAGGCCTCGTGCTCCAAGTGCTGGAAGAAGTAGAAGGGTTGGGAAACTTTGCCGGCCGGGGTGACGAACTGGACGCTGTACTTCTTTGGAAAATGGGAATTCTTGATGCGGTCGACGACACCGATGCGTTCGAGCGGGAAGTAGCAATAAGGCATCAACGACTCGCCGATGTGGTAGCGCGGAAACTTTTCGCGCTCGAGTAAAACCACGTCGCGGCCCTTGGCTGCGAGGACCGCGGCGGCCGTGGCACCGGCCGGTCCGCCGCCGATGACGATGGCGTCAAAGCTTGCTTTCATCTCCGTGTGGTCTCCCTGATTCGAATGGCGTTATCAGGCGTATCGGGCGTTACGATGCTCGGGCAGGAAAAACGTATGCAGCAGGCGATCGACTTGTAACATACCCTCTCTGCTGACCGTGATGCCCTGCTCATCGAACGTGAGATAGCCCTGACCCTGGAGAGCGGCAAGCTCTCCCGCGAATTGTTGATTCGGGTCAATGCCGTATTTGTCCAAAAAATATTGGCGCCGGTTGCGGCCGAGCTTAAGCTGCAGGATGAACTCGCGGACGAAGCGTTCCTGGTGCGTCGGCGTGAGGGCGCGGAACAGCGGGAGTTCGCCGCGGCCGAGGCGTTCGATGTAGCTTTCGTAGGAATGCTCGTTCTGGTAGTGGGTACCGCCGGCGTGGCTGAAACTCGCAACGCCCGTGCCCAACATGTCGGCGCCTTTCCAAAGCAGGTCGCGGTAGAGGAAGGTAGAGCGCGAGGTGTCCTTAACGGTGGTATAGGCGCTGGTTTGGGTATAGCCAGCGGCGGCGAAGGCGTCGAAGCAATGCTGCGCCCAGGCGCGCTTAACAGGCCAGGGGGCGACAGGTGCGACGTCCTGGCCGTGGATGCGCATCTCCTTCGAGATGGTGGTGTTGAAGGGCACCTCCATCTGATAGAGGGTTAGGCTGTCGGGAGCCAGGTCGACCGCGCGTTGTACGGTTGCGCGCCACTTCTCGTCGGTGTCGCCCATCATGCCGGCGATGAGGTCGATGTTGATCTGAGGGAAGCCGACGGAGCGCGCGAAGGTGTAGGCACGGTCGATTTCCTTGGAAACATGCGCGCGGCCGTTTGATTGGAGGATGGCGTCGTCGAAGTGTTCGATGCCGAGGCTGAGGCGGGTGACACCGATAGCGCGCAAGATTTCGAGCTTACCTTCGGTGAGGGTGCCGGGCTCGCATTCGAAGGTGACTTCCTGGGCTTCATCCCAGGGGAACAGGCGCTTCATCTCGTCGACAAGGCCGCCCAGTTGTTTCGTGGACAGGTACGAGGGCGTACCGCCGCCGAAGTAGATGAAGCGAGGCTTACGGCCGCCGATGATGGGCAGTTGGGCGTAGAGCGCGAGTTCCTGGCGGACGGCGTCGAGGTAGGTCTCGATGGCGGCGGCGTCCATGCCGGTGTAGACCTTGAAGTAACAGAAGTGGCAGCGCTTGCGGCAGAACGGGATGTGAACATAAAGGCCCATCGGTGTTTCGGGGGCCGGGGGGCGGTTCAGGGCCTCGATCGCCTCACCAATGCGTTCCGGTTTCCAGAACGAGAACGGGGGGTAATTGGAGACAAAATAATTGCCTTCGCGCGTTTCTTCGCGTTGCGGTTCGGATGCGTTGTCGATGACTGCCGCCATGCCTCTCCTCTTGATCGATTGTCCCCGTTGCCTTTAGTTTACAGGCATTGGGCCGGACTGCGGGTATACCCGGAGGTTGGTATGCTGGACACGTCTATGCGGCTGGTAGTTGTTTTGTTCGCGATGGGCCTGCTGGCTCATGCCGAGCCGGTGAGTTACGCGCGCCAGGTGCGGCCGGTTTTGGCCGAGCGTTGTCTGGTGTGCCACTCGGAGCGGAACCCGGCGGGGAAATTGTCGCTGGGGAGTGTGGCGGCGATGGCGAAGGGTGGCGTGTCGGGGCCGGCGCTGGTGGCGGGGTCGCCCGAGCGGAGTCTGCTGGTGCAGTCGCTGAAGGGCGACAAGCCGCGGATGCCGAAGTCGGGCGCGGCGTTGAGTGGCCAGCAGGTGGCGTTGCTGGAGCGGTGGATTGCCGAAGGGGCGAAGGATGATGCGGCGGGTGCGGCTCCGGAGGTCTGGTGGAGTCTGAAGCCGTTGAGGAAGCCCGCCGTGCCGGGTGCGGGGCATCCTGTCGACGCGTTCCTGCGGCAGCGTTTGTCGGAGGCGGGGCTGGCTGCTTCGCCGGAGGCCGGCCGCCGAACGTTGATCCGGCGATTGTATCTGGATTTGCATGGGCTGCCGCCATCGTTGGAAGAGATTGAGGCGTTCGTGGCGGACCGATCGCCGCGGGCCTATGAGGATCTGGTTGACCGGCTGCTGGCGTCGCCGCGCTATGGCGAGCGCTGGGCGAGGCACTGGCTGGATGTCATTCACTATGGCGAATCGCATGGCTATGACAAGGACAAGCCGCGGCGGAATGCGTGGCCGTATCGCGATTGGGCCATTGAGGCGCTGAACAGCGATAAGCCTTATGCGGAGTTCATCCGCGAGCAGGTGGCGGGCGATGTGTTGTATCCGGCGAATCCGAAGGCATACGTCGCAACGGGGTTTCTGGCCGCCGGGCCGTGGGATTTTGTCGGGCATCAGGAGTTGAAGGAAGGGCTGACGGATAAGGACAACACGCGGTCGTTGGATCGGGATGATGTGGTGGCGACGGTGGTATCGAGCTTCAGTAGCATGACCGCGCATTGCGCGCGTTGCCATGACCATAAGTTCGATCCGATTCCACAGCAGGATTACTACAATCTGCAGGCGGTGTTCGCGGGTGTGGACCGGGCCGAGACGCCGTTTGACGATGATCCAACGGTGCATCAGAAGCGGCAGGGGCTGCTGCGGGCCAAGCGCGACATCCAACTGCGCTTGCAGCCTTATCTCGATAAGGTGGAATTGGCGTCGACGCCGGAGATCGTGAAGCTGGACAGCAGCATTCAGGACGCGGGTCTGCTGATCGTGCATATGGGCGAGCCGAAGACCGATGCCGATCGTGCGAAAAAGAAGATGCTGGAAGAGCGGCGGGTGGAGGATCGCAAGCGGCGGCAGGAATTGGTGGATGCGATCGTGGGACCGGAAACCTATGCGGCGATTGAGCGCATCAAGGCCGAGTTTGTGCCCGTGGATGCGGAGTTGGCGAAGCTGCCGAAGCCGCGGCTAGTGTATCGCGCGACGGGATTCTTTACGCGCATGGGCAACTTCCGGCCGCCGCTGGAGCCGCGTCCGGTGACGGTACTGGCAAGGGGGAATGTGCGGTCGCCTCTGGGACCGGCATCGCCGGGGGCTTTGACTTGTGTATCGGGGGTGAACGCGAAGTTTACGGCGTCGAGTGAGGAAGGGCAGCGGCGGGCGGCGCTGGCGAACTGGATTGCCGATGGGCGCAATGTGCTGACGTGGCGGTCGGTAGTGAACCGCGTGTGGCACTATCATTTCGGCGCGGGGATTGTGGATACGCCGAGCGATTTTGGGCGCATGGGCAGCAAGCCGACGCATCCGGAGTTGTTGGATTGGATGGCGGCGTGGTTCCGCGATGAGGCTGGCGGGTCAATGAAGCAGTTGCACCGGCTGCTGGTGACGAGCGCGGCGTACCGGCAGTCATCCAAGAACCGGGAAGACGGGGCGCGGGTGGATGCCGATAACCGGCTGTTGTGGCGGATGAATCGCGGGCGGCTGGAGGCGGAGTCCGTGCGCGACGCGATGCTGGCGATTGCGGGGAAGCTCGATTTGACGATCGGTGGGCCGTCTGTCGAGATGTTTTTCTTCAAGGATGACCACTCGCCGGTGTATGACTATGCGCGCTTTGATCCGGATGCGGCGGGGGCGTACCGGCGGAGTATCTATCGCTTCCTGGTGCGCAGTGTGCCAGATCCGTTCATGGAGCGGCTGGATTGTCCGGATCCGAGTGTGTTGACGGCAAAACGATCGACGACCATCACGGCGATCCAGGCGCTGGCGCTGTTGAATAATCCGTTTGTGCTGCGGATGGCGGAGCACTTTGCCGAACGTGCGGGGACGGCGGAGCAGGCGGTGAAGTTGGCGTTCGGGCGTGAGGCCACGGCGGCGGAGCGCGAACTCTACGGCGCGTATGCAGCGACGCACGGCATGGTGAACCTGTGCCGGCTGTTGTTCAACACCAACGAATTTCTGTTTGTGGACTAGGCCAAGGGTATGGATAGACGAACGTTTCTGTGGAATTGGGGTGGCGGATTGGGCGGCGTGGCCCTGGCGCATCTGCTGGCCGGCGAGGGGCGCGGGGCGACGGGCGTGCATCATAAGCCGAAGGCGAAGCGCGTGGTGCAGTTGTTCATGTCGGGCGCGGCGAGCCAGTGCGACACCTTCGACTACAAGCCGCTGCTGATCAAGAAGGCAGGCGAGGCGTTCGATCCGGGTGAGAAGGTGGAGTTGTTCCAGAGCAACCCCGGCGTGGTGATGCCGAGCCCTTGGGGTTGGAAGCAGCACGGGCAGTGCGGGAAGTGGATCAGCGATCTGCTGCCGCACACGGCGGGCTGTGTGGACGACATTGCGTTCGTGCACTCGTTGCTGGCGAAGAGTAACGTTCACGGACCGGCGACGTTTATGCAGAACACCGGCTTTATCCTGCCGGGATTCCCGAGCGCGGGGGCATGGATCTCCTATGCGCTAGGCAGCGAAAGCAAGGATCTGCCGGAGTTCGTGGTGTTGCCGGATCCAAGAGGGATGCCGCCGAATGGGGCCGCGAACTGGTCGGCCGGATTCCTGCCCGCGGCGCACCAGGCGACGACAATTCGGGCCGGTACGCCGACTCCGATTTATGATCTGCATGCGCCGGCTTCGGCGAAGTTCATCAATGCCGATAGTGAGCGCGAAGGGCTGTCGTTGTTGGAGAAGGTGAACCGGCAGCATCTGGCGGGTCGCGAGGGCGATTCGCGATTGGAGGCGCGGATTGCGTCGTATGAGATGGCGGCGCGGCTGCAGTTGAGTGCGCCGCAGGTGTTGGATCTGAATGGCGAGTCGGAGGCCACGCGGAAGCTATACGGGTTGGACAGCGAGATCACGGCCGACATGGGGCGGCGCTGTTTAACGGCGCGGCGATTGCTGGAGCGCGGGGTGCGGTTCGTGCAGGTGTGGAGCGGGGCGGACAACGGGTTCCCGCGGCGCAATTGGGATAGCCATGAGAACTTGGAGAAGGATCATGGTGAGTTGGGTACGGCGCTGGATAAGCCGGTGGCGGGGCT
This sequence comes from Bryobacterales bacterium, assembly GCA_016789745.1. Lineage (GTDB taxonomy): Bacteria > Acidobacteriota > Terriglobia > Bryobacterales > Bryobacteraceae > CADEFT01. The sequence continues at coordinate 3,970 of JAEUQF010000144.1, read as the reverse complement.
GATCAAGGATCTGAAGTCGCGCGGGATGCTGGAGGATACGGTTGTGTATTGGACAACGGAGTTCGGGCGCATGCCGTGCAGCCAGGGGAGTTTGGGCCGCGATCATAATCCGTTCGGGTTTACGAGTTGGTTTGCCGGCGGTGGGTTCAAGGGCGGCGTGAGTTATGGGGCGACGGATGCGTGGTCGTATAAGGCGGTGGAGAAGCCGGTGTATTGCTATGACCTGCACGCGACGCTGCTGCATTTATTGGGGCTGGATCATACGCGGTTGTCGTACCGGCATAACGGGATCGACCGGAGACTGACCGATGTGCATGGTGAGGTGATCCGGGAGATTGTGAGTTAACGGCGGGAACGCAGCAGGGCCTTACGGGTCTCTTCGGCAAGCAGGGTGGCCAGCGGCAATGGCGCGAGCAGGAGCCAGTGGCTGATCGCTAACGGGGCCAGCCCGAAGGCCGAAGCGAGCGGCGGGGCATAGATGAGTGCGCAGAGAATGGCCAGCTCCACCGCGATGCCTGCCAGGATGAGCCGATTGCGGAACAGGCCGCCGCGCCAGGCGGGCTCCAGAAGTGAGCGGCAGGCGAACACGTTGCCCACCTGACAGGCGACGATGCCGGCGAGCGTCATGGTGGTGGCCAGCAGGTACAGGGGCCCGGTGTCCGCCATTGGCTGTCCGGGCCGCCATCCGGGAAGCCAGTAGATGGCGAAGAACATCGACAGGGAGAATGCCGCTTCCAGCATGCCGAGCCAGGCATAGGCGCGCAGCAGCAGGTTGCGGTCGACCAGGCGCTCGTCACGCGGCCGCGGGGGGCGTAGCATAAGGCCTGATTCGGCGCGTTCGGCGCCGAGGGCGAGCGCCGGCACCAGATCCGTGCCGAGGTCTACGGCGAGCACTTGCATGATGGTCAAGGGTAGCGGAATGCCCAACAGCACGAAGAGGATGAAGGGAACAAGTTCGGGGATATTGCTGGCCAGGATGTAAGTGACGAACTTGCGCACGTTCTCGTAAGCGGTACGGCCTTCTTCGATGGCGGCGGCGATGCTGGCGAAGTTATCGTCGGTAAGGACGACGTCGGCGGCTTCGCGAGCCACGTCGGTGCCGGTTGCGCCCATCGCGACGCCGATGTCGGCGCGCTTCAACGCGGGTGCATCGTTGACGCCGTCGCCGGTGACCGCGACTACGTCGCCGCGGCGCTGGCAGGCCTCGACCAGCTGCAGTTTCTGTTCCGGGGCGACGCGTGCGAACAGCAGGTCAGGGTTTTCGAATAGCGCATCGACTTCAATCATGGAGAGGCGGGCCAACTCGTCGCCGGAGACTGCGCGGGGCTTGCTTTGGGTGAGGCCGATTTCGAGCGCGATCTCGCCGGCCGTGAGTGGGTCGTCTCCGGTGACCATGACGACACGCACACCGGCACGGCGGCAGGCGGCAATGGCGCCGGGCACTTCGGGCCGCGGCGGGTCATGCATGGCAATGAGTCCGAGGAAGGTGAGATCGCGCTCGACCTCGGTGGGCGACCAGGTGTCTGGAAGGGGGCGGGTGGCCACGGCGAGGACGCGCAAGCCGCCGCTGGCGAGCGCCTCACGGGCCTCACGGATCTGGTTGCGGAGGGCGTTGTCCAGGGGCAGGGTGACGCCATTCCAGTGCACATGCGTGGAACGCGGCAGCACCTCGGTGGATGCGCCTTTGACGCAGGCGAAGGGGCCGCTGGGGCCGCGCTGGATGGTGGTCATGCGCTTGCGGACCGAGTCGAAGGGCAACTCGCCGAGGCGCGGCCATTGCTGCTGGAGGTTCTCCGGACGCAGGCCACGGGAGGCGGCGGCGAGGAGGATGGCGGTCTCAGTGGGGTCGCCCGAGGCGTTCCAGCCGCCGTGGGGCTTGGGGGTGAGGTAGGCGTCGCAACAGAGGGCGGCGACGCGGAGCACTTCGAGCGCTTCGCCGTCGTTGTCCGGGGTGCGGCGGCCGGAGGTCCACACGGCCTCGACGGTCATCTCGTTTTCGGTGAGGGTACCGGTCTTGTCGGTAAAGATGATGGTGGCGGCGCCCAGCGCTTCGACAGCGGAGAGGCGTTTCACGACTGCCTGCCGAGCGGCCATACGCCGCACGCCCATGGCCAGCGCGAGGGTGAGGGTGGGCAGCAATCCTTCGGGCACGTTGGCGACGATAATGCCGATGGAGAAGAGAAAGGCCGTCACCGGCGTGAGCCCACCGAACACTGTCCCGATGGCGTAGAAGACGGCGCCCATACTGACGGCGAGGATGGCCACCAGGCGTGTGAGCCAGCGCAGTTCCTTCTCAAGCGGGCTTGGCCGTTCCCGCTGGCGCCCGGTCAGTTGGGCGATGCGGCCGAACTCCGTTTGGGCGCCGGTGGCGAAGATGACCGCCTCGCCGTGTCCGCTGAGCACGCTGCTGCCGGCAAGTACGACGTTGGGCAGCGCGAGCAGGGCGCCGGCACCATCGGCGGCAGGATCGGCCGAACGCGGGACGGGGCGCGATTCGCCGGTCATGGCCGAAGTATCCAGGCGGAGGCGTTCGGAGAGGATCACGCGGGCGTCGGCGGGGATGGCCTCTCCCTCGCGCAGCACGACTACGTCGCCCGGCACGAGTCCGGCGGCGGCCAGCGAACGCTCCTGGCCTTCGCGCCGCACCGTGACCTGGTGCGGCAGCATGGCCTCCAGTTCCTCCACGGCGCGCTCCGCTTCGTACTCCTGCCAGTAGCTGAACAGCCCGTTGACCAGCACCACGCCGGCGATGGCCACGGCAAGTTCCCGCATTCCCGCAACCCAGGCGAGCACGGCGCCCACCCAGAGGAGCAGCGCGAAGAAATGGCTGAAGTTGGTGGCCAGCCGCAGATACCAGGGTTCTCGCTGTGGACGCGGCAACAGGTTGGGGCCGTAACGCCGCAGTCGTCCGGCGGCCTCAGAGGCGGTGAGTCCCTGGGGTGCGCTGCTGAGACGAGACAGGACGGCGGGCGCCGGCAGAGCGGCGAGTTCGAATGCGATCTGCATAGGCCAGCCCTTTTCCGCCGGGCGTTCGCGAGCGTTCCTTTCTTACTTAGCGGGCCGCTGCCAGTTCCGGGGCAGGGGCGGCTTGGTGTTCGGCATTCTCCTTGATGGTGAGCATCATTTTGCGCTCCATCACGAAGTGCGCCGGCTCCCAGAACAGGTAGTCCACGAGCTTGCCGCGCAGGGTGGCTTTGGCTCCGGAGCGGGAGCGCATCACCAGGCGCGTGGTTCGCGGGTCGATCGGGTCGAGGATGAAACTCCAGAGGGATTCGGTGGCTTTCTCACCCGCCAGGAGGTTCTCCCAATCCGACGGCGATACGAGGACCATGGCGCGTTCCGGTTCGAGCAGGGCGACGATCATTCGCCCCTGCCCTTCGAACTTCTCTTCCGGTGCCATCCAGACGGTGTCACCGACTTTGCGGCGCTGGAATTCCGGGACGATGTGGTCGAGGTTGTGGATGTCCGCACCGATGAGGTTTTCGAGCCAGGAGTAGCTGTAGAAGCCGGCCCGGTCGCGGCCGATCTGCAGGATCCAGGCCCAGACATGGGCTGCCGGCGCGGCAATGGTGACCACGCGGGTGGACTCGGTGGCTGGGTTGGGGAGGAACGAATCCCCGGGCCAGCGTTTGGCGGGGTCCTGTTTTCCGGCACCCCAGGTAGCGGCCCAGGGGCGGACAAGGCGGTCGTAGGCGATGAATGCAGTGAGGCTGGCGCTGGCAGCGCAGGCCAGGGGTTTCCAGGCATTACGCCACATACACACGAACTCCTTTCCGGTTGATGTGAGCACGTGGGGTGCCAGTTGATAAGGCGTGTTGATGGAGCGTGGGAGGGGAGTGGCGGGGCGGTGGCTGGGGGAGGTGGCGCATGCGGCGGGGTTCTTGCCGCAGGTGACGGTTGTTTGGGAGTGGGTCCAGGTGGTGTGGGTGGTCAGCCGGCGCTTGACGGAGAAGGGCCCTGATGACCGCCT
>JAEUQF010000136.1 GCA_016789745.1 Bryobacterales bacterium | reverse complement strand
TCATCGTACTCGCTCAACAGCACCGGCTTGCCCACAATCGCCCGGATCGCCTGTCGATCCTCCCCCGGCAGCCCATCCACAAGCCCTACCGGTAGTCGCGTAAGCACCACCCTTGTCCCCGCTCAGGCCTCACACCGGCCTCGGAAAGTGCGGTTCCGCCACATTAATCGTCTCCCCCTGCCCGGAACTCCGATGAAACTGGTTCGCCCGATTCGCAATATCATACAAAAACCACTCCCACCGATGGTCAATCTCTGGATCCCGCCTCTGCCGCAGCGCCGTCCGCAGCCCCCGCTCCAACCGCTCCGCCAGCTCCACAAAGTCCACCCGGTGCTGCTCCTCATGCCGCAGCACCCGCGCCTCCTGCACCGCATCCAGCCCTTGCAACACCAGAAACTCCGGCCGGAACGTCACGCGCAGCGTGTCGCTCTCCTGCCAGTAAGAGCCGTTATGCAGAAAGCCGCCTTCCGTTTCCCCCAGACATCCCGTCACACGGGCAACGCGGTGTACCGGAGGAGGGTTCATGTCATGTCCCAAAAATGCGAGCGTCATATCGGTCTCCTTTCTCACAAGGTCACCTAAGGCCGCTTAAAGAGTAGACGAACGCCGTGGCGTTGGGAAGCCCCCTTCCACCGTCGGATTTTGTCCAGTCCCCCACCCCATTCCCATCCCAACCTCCCTCAATCCCCTCAACAATATAGCCCAATTTCCGCCCCCTCCCCATCTCCCCCCATGCCACGCTAAATCCGTCATGAGCAGCAACACCAGCACCATCGACAGCGACACGAACAACACCCCCAACGGGGCCGCCGAGCCCCGTAAGGATGGCCGCTCCCGCACCTCCGCCCAGAACGGCCGGAAGTCGCGCGGCCCCAAATCCCCAGACGGCAAAGCCAAAGTCTCCCAAAACGCCGTCACGCACGGCCTCACCTCCAAGGACCCCGTCCTCGCCACCGAGGACCGCCGCCCCTACCTCCGCGTCACGGCCGAGTACCTCGACCTCTATAAGCCCACCAATATCCATGAGCGCGACATCATCGAGCACATCGCCGATGCCTCCTGGCGCCTCGCCCGCCTCAAGCGCATGGAAAAGGAGGCCCTTAACACCGAAATGGCCCGCGCCCGCCCCGAACTCGACGACGAGTTCGAACATTACACCCGCGGAACTCTCGAAGCCGAGGCCTTCTCCAACCTCTCCAAGGAGAAAACCCTCGACAGTTTCGACCGCCACGAGCGCCGCCTCGAACGCACCCTGCTACGTTCCATCGACGCGCTCACCAAACTCCGCGCCGCCGCTGGCCCGCCGCCGCCACCCCCGCCCACGCCACCCGGCTCACAAAACAATCCTACTTTGCCCCCCGAGCCCGAGCCCCAAAACGCGGAAAGCCCCGAGCCGTCATCGGCCCAGGGCTCCCCAACTCCAAATCCAACTGCGTCCGGTGCGCCGCCCGCCTTAGCTCTTCCCCTTCTCGGTCAGAGCGGCCTGGTGCAGCCCGCGGATATACCCGATGCTGTAGCTCCAACTGGCGTGCCGTCCGGTAGCCATCTCGGGCACGTGGTCCGCGATCAGGTTCCCCCGGAAATCCACCTCCACCAGAGTCTTCATCAGCTTGTACATGTCCGTGTACCCGTTGTCGATATAGGTCTCGACGAACTCCGGTCCCGGGGCAGTCACGTTGCGGAAGTGAATCTTCCACAGCTTCCCGGTCTTGGCGAAGCCGCGCACCGCCTCATAAACGTCCTTGCCCGTCCAGGCCTTGCCGCCTTCCATCCAGGTCCCGCAGCACAGGCAAACCCCGACGGCGGGCGAATTGGCGATCTCCAGAGCCTTCATATACCCGTCGTAATTGCCGAATATATGCCGCGGAATTCCGCCCAATTCGGGTACCGGCGGATCATCGGGGTGGATCCCGAACCGTACCCCCGCTTCCTCGCAGACCGGCGCGATCTGCTTGATGAAATAGGTGTACGCATCCCACAGCTCTTCTTTCGAATACTTGCGCCCATGCGTCAACGGCCCTTCATACGTCTTGCCGTTCCAGAATCCCTTCGCCGTCTTCACATTGAAGGTCCGCGCCGAGGCCCCCGCCCGCGTCTTGCCGCGCTCGCTCGACCAGATCCCGTTGGCCATATGCGCGTACGTGATATAGCCAATGCCCGCCTTGCCCGTATCGCGGATGTACTGCTTCAGCCACTCGATCTTGGCATCCCGCCCCGGCAACCCCAGCGTGATCTCTTCAATGTTCCGGTTGTCGTTGTTCGAGATGTTCCACACTTTCAATCCGGCCCGCTCCACCTTCTGCTTGATGGCCATGAAGTTGTCATAGGTGCCGCGTCCCTTGCCCGTCTGGACATTCAGATACTCGATGCCCATCTGCTGGATCCACTGCAGGTCGGCATCGCTGACGTCCTCACCTACCTGCATCGATATCTTGATCCCTGGCGTTAACGGGGCCAGCGGTTTCGCAGCGGCATACGGGGCCATCGCGGCCCCTGCCATCGCGCTCTGTGCAAACATACGGCGAGTCAATTCACTCATGCGGATTCGCTCCTGTCCGGGGAGCATCATATCCGATCCCACGCCGCTTTGGGAAGGGGTTGTCCCGGGACACATTCTCTCCGCAAATTCGAAACCCGTTTACGCATTCCTCAATGCGTAATCACCTCCGGTAACGAAAGGATCAGTCTTTACCCTATGTGGCACCCCGCAGGCCCCTTTGGAAGTGGCCCCATTAATGACCGCCGTCCGCCTCGTACCCAGAAGCCCCCGAAGCCCATTAATCCCGCTACCACCTGGTGGGGCATCGGCCAGGAACTCACGGGCCATCTTGGGTGGGCCGGCAAGCGCATGTTGCACGGCAACATCATGTGCTGTGCCGATCCTTCCCGCGTCGCCGAGTTCCACGCCCAGCAGTTTCGTCTCTGCGCCGGTCTCGGCGGCAGTTGGAGCACGGTTGCCCTGCTCGGCCTGAACATCGGCTCCAGCCTCGACTTGAAAGCCGCCTTGACTGAAACCGATTGGGGTTTGGCGCTTTCCACTGGCGTCAACACCAGAGCCTATATCGATGCCTTCCGTTACCTGCGTCCCTTCGCCGAGTCTGCCATCGCTGCCGGCTCGGTCAAGGGAGGTTTGCGGGCCCTCGCGGGCTACGAAAGCGTCGGCGACAAGGTGCGGACTGCCCTTGATCTGCCGGACAGCCTTGCCCACGAAAAACCAACGCTGCTGGCTATGCCGGTGGGCATCGGATTCGAAGCCGCCTTCTACGTCAGCATGGCCACCGATATCCTGTTGCTGAACTGGACGGAGGCGTCCCGCTAGCGGGTCGCCGGGAACTCCGCTTGGACCACCGGCGGACTAGTGCGCCGCCCCACCCGCCGCGTACTTCTTCCGCACGGCGTCCAGCACCCCGTTGATAAACTTCACACTCTCATCACCGGAAAAACGCCGCGCCAGCTCAATCGCTTCATCTATCACCACCGCCGGAGGCGTCCCCTCCCCCAGCATCTCGTATACCGCCATCCGCAGAATGTTCCGGTCCACCGCCGGCATCCGCTCCAGACGCCAATGTTCCGAGTGGCTCGATATCGTCTCATCGATATGACCCACGCCCGCCGTCGTCCCCTTTACCAGCGCCTCCATAAATGGATCGCGCGCCGGGGTCTCCGCCAGAGCCTCGTTCTCCACTTCGGAACTGTACAACGTATCGTAAAAGGTCTCAATCGCCTCGCCTGCCGGCAGAGTCCGGACGTCGATTTGGTACAGAATCTGTAAGGCGCGCTGGCGGGATCGGTGTCGGCTCGGCATCGCTACGGCTTCTTCATCGCGCGCACCTGCCGTAGCAGGTTCGCCATCTCGATCGCCGTCATCGCCGCGTCGAAACCCTTGTTCCCGTGCTTGGCGCCCGCCCGATCCACCGCCTGCTCCACCGTGTTCGTCGTCAGCACCCCAAACGCCACCGGAATCCCTGTCTGCTGCGCCACCGCGCTCACGCCCTTGGCCGCCTCGCCCGCCACATAGTCAAAGTGCGGCGTGTCGCCCTTGATCACCGCCGCCAGACAAATGATGCCGTCCCAACCGCCCACATGGGCCAGTTCCCGAACCACCACCGGCAACTCCCAACTGCCCGGCACCCACGCCACCGTCACGTCCTCCTCACTGCCGCCGGTGCGCCGCAATGCGTCCAGCGCGCCCGCCAAGAGACGTTCCGTGATGATGCTGTTGAACCGGCTGACGACGATGGCGAACTTCAGCCCTTTCGCGTCCAGTGTTCCTTCAAGTACCGGATGAGGCATGTAGGGTAGGGTTTGCTCGGGTCCTATGGGATAATCGAGTTTACTCACCTAGTCTAGCGCATGGATCCATCCTTTATCCGCAACTTCTCCATCATCGCTCACATCGATCATGGCAAATCGACTCTAGCCGATCGCCTGCTCGAGGCCACCGCCGCCCTCAGCCAGCGCGAAATGATGGAGCAGGTCCTCGATTCCATGGATTTGGAACGCGAGCGCGGCATCACCATCAAAGCCCACGCGGTTCGCCTCAACTACCGCGCCAACGACGGCCAGCTCTACCAGCTCAACCTCATCGACACCCCAGGCCACGTCGACTTCACCTACGAGGTCTCCCGTAGCCTCCAGGCCTGCGAAGGGGCACTCCTCGTCGTTGACGCCAGCCAGGGAGTCGAGGCCCAAACCCTCGCCAACACGTACCTGGCGCTCCACCATAACCTCGAGATCCTCCCGGTCATCAACAAAATCGATCTCCCTTCCGCCGAGCCCGACCGCATCAAGGAGCAAATCGAGCAGGTCATCGGCCTCGATGCCAGCGAAGCCGTTCTCACCAGCGCCAAAAGCGGCATCGGTATCCAGGACGTCCTCGAAACCGTCGTCCAAAAGGTCCCCCCGCCCAAGGGCGACCCCGACAAGCCCCTCCGCGCCCTCATCTTCGATTCCTGGTTCGACCCCTACCGCGGCGTCATCATCCTGTTCCGCGTCATCGAAGGCCGCATCAAAATGGGCCAGAAGATCCGCCTCATGTACACCGGAAAGGTCGCCGAAGTGGAAGGCCTCGGCTACCAGAGCCCGAAGCCTGTTCCGCTCGAAGAACTCTCCGCCGGAGAGGTGGGCTTCGTCTTCGCCAACATCAAAACCGTCTCCGACGCCCGCATCGGCGACACCATCACCGACGCCGGCCCCCACGGCGCCACCGAACCGCTGCCCGGCTTTGAACCCGCCATGCCTATGGTCTTCGCCGGCCTCTACCCGGTCGAATCCCACGAGCACACGCTGCTTCGCGACGCCCTCGAAAAGCTCCGCCTCAACGACAGCAGCTTCAACTTCGAGCCCGAAAACTCCGCCGCCCTCGGCTTCGGCTTCCGCTGCGGCTTCCTCGGTCTGCTCCACCTCGAAATCGTCCAGGAGCGCCTCGAGCGCGAGTTCAATATCGACCTCATCACCACCGCCCCCGGGGTGCGCTACCGCGTCACCAAGCTGGATGGTGAAGTTGTCGAGGTTGAGAACCCCACCCGCTGGCCCGCCCAGGCCGAGATCAAACACATCGAAGAGCCGATCATCGAAGCCACCGTCATCACCCGCGAGGACTTCGTCGGCGATATTTTGGCGCTGCTCCAGGAAAAACGCGGCGTCCAGAAAAAGTTCGAGTACATCGGCGGCTCCCGCGTCATGCTCGGCTACGAACTGCCGCTCAACGAAATCGTTCTCGACTTCTACGACCGGCTCAAATCCGCCTCCCGCGGCTATGCTTCGCTCGATTACCACCTGGCCGGACACCGCGTCTCCCCCATGGTGAAACTTGACGTGCTGGTCGCCGGGGAACCCGTCGACGCACTGTCGATGATCGTTCACCGCGATTTCGCCTACGATCGCGGCAAGGCCCTCATTGAACGCCTCCGCAAGCTCATTCCGCGCCAGATGTTCGAAGTGGCACTGCAGGCCGCTATCGGCAGTAAAATCGTCGCCAGGGAGACGATTCCGGCCATCCGCAAAAACGTGCTCGCCAAGTGCTACGGCGGCGATATCACCCGTAAAAAGAAGCTCTTGGAGAAACAGAAGGAAGGCAAACGGCGCATGAAACGCGTCGGCCAGGTCGAAATCCCGCAGGAAGCTTTCCTTGCCGTACTCCAGGTCGGCAAGTCCGAAGACTCGTAATGCGGAGCCGGCACCAAGTACTACAGTCTGTCGGACATTCTGCCGATAGACTGACGTTGGCCCTTCTATGACCAAAGAACACCGGATCGAGACCAGAATCGATGTGGATGAATCGGCGCGGATCACCTGGACCGATGAAAATGGCATGCAGAAATGGCAGCGCGGCCGTTGTGTCAGCCTGTCCCGTTCTGGCTGCCAGGTCGAGGTAGCGCAGAAAATGCCGGAGCGGATCAACGTCATGTTTGAGTTGGTTGCCCGCGACGCCCGTGGTCAGGCGTCGGTTCGCTATTGCCGCCCCCATAAGTTGAAATACCGTGTGGGACTAGAGTTTGTCAGTGGCGAAAAACTCAAGCTCGATCTCCCCCCACAACCGGCTTGAACTCGGGCCCTTCCTTGCCGATGAGCATGGCATGAGGACTGCACCGCATCGTTCGTCATCCCCTGCCGCTGCCGGCAATGGAAAGCCCCGCTTCAAATGCTCTGAGCGCGTCGTTGTGCGCCGCCATGGTGAGGCCGTTGATACGCAGTGCCTGGAAATCGGAGAAGATACCATCCTGCTCGAGGCCGAGCACGAGTTCGCTCCCTCCGACCAGGTCGAAATCTCCATTCCCAGCCAGCGCATCCGCCGCGACGGCGTCGTCAAAACCTGCGATCTTGAAATGGGGATGTTCCGCGTCGAACTCGATCTGGTCCGCGGCCAGGTCTTTGACCCCATCGCTATCACCATGTACCCGCTGCTGCACGGGCCCAAGTAACCGCCGCCCCGCCGGCGCGCCCGCCAAACGGCATCCGGAGTGCAAGAGAGGACTCCGGATGCTGCTTGCCCTGCTCTTTCCCCTGATCCCCGTCCTCTCCGCCCAACCTGCCCCCTTTGCCACCCAGTCCCGCCTGGTATTGGTTCCCGTCACCGTTGCCGACACCAAAGGCCGCTCCATCGACGGTCTCGAAGCCGACGCCTTCACCCTCTACGACAACGGCCAGCGGCGCGATGTCACCGTGGATACCATCGGCACAGGTGTGGCCCCCCTGGCACTCGTCGTCGCCGTCCAGGCCGCCGGCATCTCCCAGCCGGTCCTCGATAAAGTCGGCAAAATCGGCGCCATGATCCAACCTCTGCTCAGCGGCGAACGCGGCTGCGCCGCCCTGCTCGCCTTCGCCGAAGACCTCCGTTGGCTCAGCGAATGCACCCGCGATGCCAACCAGATCACCCGCGCCTTCCAGAACATCGCCCCCGGCGCCCCCAAAACCGCCCGCCTGCTCGATGCCGTCTCGGCTGCCGCCGATCGCCTCCGCTCCCTCCCCAACCGCCGCCGCGTCCTGCTGCTCATCTCCGAATCCCGCGACCGCGGCAGTGAATCCGAGCTCCAACCCGTCATCCAGGACCTGCTCGCCGAAGGCATCTCCGTCTACGCCGCCAACTACTCGGCCTTCAAAACCGCCTTCACCACCCGCACCCCCAAGGAGCAGAAACCCGTCCCCCCTGACCCACGCCGTCCACCCCCGGGCAACGACCTCGAATCGCGTAACGGAGCCCCGCCCGGCATGGGCGCCCCCGTCGATATCCTCGGCGGCTTCGGCGAACTGTTCCGTCTGGGCAGCGTGAACACCACCGAAGCGCTAACGAAAGCCACCGGCGGCGCCGTCTACTCCTTCGCCCGCCTCAAAGGCCTCGAAGAAGCTATTCAGAAACTGGCAGCCGAGGTCCACTCGCAGTATCTGCTCAGCTTCGCCCCTCCCTCAGACCCCCAACCTGGCTTCCATTCCCTGCGGGTAGACGTCAAGGCTGCCGCCGCCATTGTCCGCGCCCGCCCCGGCTACTGGGTCCGCTGAGCCTCGATCCGCGCGAGAATCCTCGACCCGGTCAGCCACTACTTGTACGTGAGCGGCTTGCCCTTTGAGGCACCGGATCGCACCAGAGTGGAGTTTCTGAACCAACAACTATACGTCGATCAGGTCGACGGCGAACAGTACGAGGCCGACCTGCTGGCCAAGGTCCGCCTGCTCGGTGCCGAGCCGGAAGCCTTCTTTCTGGTCCACGTGTTCCGCTACTTCTCGGCCATCCTCGAACGACACGGTGTTGCGGTCTACCCAATCGTGATCTATTCCCATGACACCCCCCGCAGGCAGCAGCCGAGCGTGTTCCGCTTGGACGCCTCCGACGGCCTCCAACGCTGCGGTTCTCCTATCGGACGATTCAACTGAACCGCCTGCCCTGGCGACGATTCCTAAACACAGAGAAACCGGTGGCAAGCGCGCTGATGAGTAAAAGGAAAATAGCCCCTCGCAACCGGCCGAGGGTGAAGTTTGAGTGCCTGCGTTTGATGCTGAGCCTCAGTATCGATCCGGCGCGCATGCGATTGATCGGTCGGTTCGTTATCTTCGGCTAACCGACCAGGAGGAGCGCCGGTTCCGCGGAGCGCGGCGTCTGGCCAGGCTCGATCCCGATAAGCGGGAGGCGATTATGGACTACGTAACAAGCTGGGAACGGCGGGGCACGTGCGAGGGCTTCGTGAAAGGCCACGCCGAAGGTGTGGAAGAAGGAATCGAAAAGGGCATCGAAAAGGGAGCCCTCCAGACCCTCCGCGATGTTCTCCTCGATATCCTCACCACCCGCTTCGGCCCGCTCAACGCCGCAGTGAGCGATCGCATCCGGTCTATTGAGTCCACCAAGGAATTGCGCCGCCTCATGCACACCGCACTGACGGTGAACTCCCTGCAAGAATTGTCGCTCTAAGCGGGCGGCCAAACGGGCCGGCCGCCCGTCCGCCGCTACGCCGTAGCGCTCATCGCCTTCGGCCGTCCGTTCACCGCCACCGGCGGCTGTCCTGCCACCGGAACCGCCTGCAGAATAAACGGTTCCCGGAAACTCGCCAGCACCGGCGTCAACTGATCAATCGACGACCGCAGGCCCCCCATCATATCCACAAACTCCGAATCCCGCCGCCGCTCCAGTGCCAGCCGCAGTGCCTGGAATTCATTCGCCAACTCATGCAGCGCCTTCTCCAACGTCTCGGTCTGCGCCTTCGGCGTCGGCATCGCCTTCGACAACAACGGCAGCCACTGCTCGCCGATCCGGTCGCGGATCGCCGCCTGCAGCCGTTGCCCCCGGATCTGCAGCAGGTTCGACAACACCTGCAACACCGCACACCCCGCCACACCCACATACGCCAGACGCTGGTTCTCCGCCACGTTCACCGCCCCGCCCGAAATCATCTGCGAAGCCCCCAACGCACAGAACGCCGCTGCGGCAATCATCCACCCTTGCGTCCGTAAATCCAGCGCATTCGCTTCCAGCGAATCGCGGTCTGCCCGGTCATGCTGCTCGGCAATCAGGCACGCCCCCGGCAAATCATTGGCCCGGGCGGTAGCATGCAGCCTCCGCAGCAGCGGACTCTTCAACGCCGTCGCATGTCCCAGCTTCTCAGCTACCTCCAACAGTGGCTTACTCCCCAGCAGCTTCTTCGCCTCCCCCAGCACCTGATCATCGGAAAGCTCGATCTCCGCATGCAGCCGCCAGTGCAGTGCCGCCGCCTGCACCAGTCCGGCCGTCAGCACCAGCGCACACAGCGCCACTCCCCACCCAAACCACGGAGCCAGCGCGCCGCCAACACAGAACGCCAGCAGGTAGGCGAGCGAGTTTAAGCCCAGCGGCGTTACCGTCAGCGCCATGGGCACCTTCTCCGGCAGTTTTGGCTGCGGCCGCGATTCCTGCGGCGGCCGGGCATGCTGCGTCGCCGGCCGTGGTTCCCCGCTCGCATGCAGCGAAACCTGCCCCTGCGCCCGCTGCCAGGCCTCCTGCAGCCACCGCGACTGCGTATCCGCAATGTCGCCTTCATTCGTGATGCGGGCGGCCAGCGCCAACACCTCGTCCTGCAGGTCCGAACCGTCCAGGAATCGCTGGTTGATCGGCAGCAGCCCGCGCGCCATCGAATTGGCCATCACCTGCCGGATGCGCGGCAGCTGACCGGGATGCTCGCTCTCAATCGCGATACAGTAAGGGCGCAGGCGGCCTTCGCCGATTTCGCCGTGATAAAGGTTGCAGCCGGCCAGATCCTGTTGCGGAATGGCCGTGAACAGAATGCGAAAGGCCGTGTAGCCGTAAAAGCCCGAACCAAGTTTCTGGGCATCGAACAATATCCCGAGTTGTGGCATGTCGGGGGTACTCCTGCGGTCAGATTTCCTGGACGCGGCTCAAAGGGAGGGGGGCGGCGCTCGCTTCCCTCGAAGTCCCGCGTTAAGTAAGTGCGGCCAGCGCCCTGGTATTCTCACGGCGCGAATGTGGGGACCGGGGTCAGACTCTTCCGAGGAAGTTTCCTCCCTCCCCAGCCGCGATATGATGAGGGTTCCCGATGACCACCGTTTCTTACTTGGAATGCAGCCACACCGGCGAACGCTACGAGGCAGGCAAACTGCACAACCTCAGCAAAACCGGCTTCCCGCTGCTGGTGCGCTATGACCTCGAAGCCGCCCGCCAGGGCTGGAACCGCGAATGGATCGCCTCCGGCCCCACCAGCATGTGGCGCTATGCCCCCGTGCTGCCGGTCTCCAAACCAGCCTCCATCGTCAGCCTCGGCGAAGGCCTCACTCCCATGATCCGCACCCGCCGCCTGGGCGAAAAGATCGGTGCCCCCAACCTCTACGTCAAAGACGACGGCGTTAACCCCACCGGCAGCTTCAAGGCCCGCGGACTGTCCTGCGCCATCTCCATGGCCAAGGAACTCGGCGTCACCAAGGTCGCCATCCCCTCGGCCGGCAACGCCGCTAGCGCCCTGGCCGCCTACGCTGCCGCCGCCGGCATGGAAGCCCACATCTACATGCCCCGCGATGTCCCCCAGGCCAATTTCATCGAATGCAAAGCCTTTGGCGCGAATGTCACCCTGGTCGACGGCCTTATCAGCGATTGCGCTAAAATCGTTGCCCAGCGCGCCCCCATCGAAGGCTGGTTCGACATCTCCACCCTCAAGGAGCCCTACCGCATCGAGGGCAAAAAGACCATGGGCTATGAGATCGCCGAGCAGTTCCACTGGAGCCTGCCCGACGCCATCCTCTACCCCACCGGCGGCGGCGTGGGCATCATCGGCATGTGGAAAGCCTTCCAGGAACTCGAAGCCCTCGGCTGGGTTGTCGGCAAACGCCCGAAGATGATCGCTGTGCAGGTGGAAGGCTGCATGCCCGTCGTACGCGCCTATGAAAAAGGCGCCGAACGCAGCGAATTCTTCGAAAATGCCTCCACCGTCGCCAGCGGCCTCCGTGTCCCCAAGCCCCTCGGCGACTTCCTCATCCTCCGCGCCGTCCGCGAAAGCGGCGGCACCGCCATCGCCGTCTCCGATGCCGAAGCTCTGAAAGCCGGCATCGACCTCGCCTGCGAAGAAGGCGTTTTCGCCGCTCCCGAAGGCGCCGCCTGCGTGGCCGCTATCCCGAAACTGCTCGCCTCCGGCGCTCTTCACCGCGACGAGCGCATCGTCATCTACAACACAGGCGCCGGCCTGAAGTATCTGGAGGCATACTCCACCCGCTTCCCGCGGAACACGGGTGGAGAGTCCGATAAATTAGGTGGGCTCATCACCCCACGCTAGCCCAACTTCGGTGCGGCTCTGCAACCCACTGGAAACAGTGCCGCATCCAAAACTTCCCCACAGTCCGTTGATCCGGCTTAGTATCCGCCCCCGCGGCCCCCGCCAAAGCCTCCACGGCCGCCGCCCGATCGGCCGCCGCCACCGGACCGTCCGCCGAACCCTCGACCCCCGCCGCCGCCCGCACCGGCTCCATCGCCCTTCGGGCGAGCCTCATTGACGTTCAACGTCCGGCCCGACATCTGGGCCCCGTTGAGCGCGTTGATGGCCTTGTCAGCCTGCCCGTCGTCTGACATCTCGACGAAAGCAAAACCGCGGCTGCGGCCCGTGTCCCGGTCAGTAATGATGCTGACGCGATCTACAGTTCCATATGCTTCGAACAACGCCCGCAGGTCCTGCTCGCTGGCGCTAAAACTCAGATTCCCTACAAAAATATTCTTCACAACGGACCCTTTCACTCCAAAGCACCAGCGCCCTCCTCCCAGAGGACAGCAACCGGCGCCCATATACCCCGTACCTCTCTCCTACTGCTGAACAGCACCCGGGAGACTGGCACGCCAGATCACGGTCGCCCGTGAATCAGGTTGCACTTTGTGCAGCCATATGGTATCAGGTTTCGGAATATCTGGGAATGCAGATTTTTAAGATCATTAAACTTCCCCAACAGAAAAATCGCATCGCATCACATCGACAACTGTAGGAAAGCCACCTCCGGCTACGCGAAACCCCTGACCAGTCTATCCTCCATTCCCCTTGCCAAACCGGTACTTTCCTTCCATTGTTCCCCCCATTCCCATCCCCTATCCTCAGAATGTCTCTCCCATCGCCCCGGCTATCCCTATCGTGGCCGGTGCCCGGGAAGCGCAACGGGAGCCGGGACCCTGCAGGTTCGGCTCCCGTTGTTGTTCTCATAACTCCCGATCGTCCCGCGAAGTCCCCACCATCTCCTTCCGCAGCTTTCTTATAGGCTTCGGACTTCTGCCGCTGCTCCAGCGTCAGCAGCTTCTCAATCGCCGCATCCTCCGCCGCACGGATCCGCCGCAGATCGTTCAACCGCGCCTCGGTCACCTTCTCGTGTTCCACTACCTGCGCACTGTCGTTCGCGATCCGCGCCCGCCGAAGTTTTCGCAGCTCCGTGTTCCGCTCGGTGCGCTTCGCCGCGAACTGCCGCCGGTAGACCGCCTGAATCTGGTCGGTCTGCCGCGCCTGGTCCATCGTCAAATCCAGCGCCGCTTTCAACGTCTGATCGGCAAACAGCGTCGCTGCGCCGACAAGCAATGCCAGTAATGTGTGTTTCATAGGCTCCCACTCCCAATAGGGCGTTGCCCCCGCCACACCGGTCACCCCATTTGGGCCGTCCCATACCGACCCGGTATCATAAACATATGTCCAGAAAGTCAGTTGGGTTCATCGGGTGGCGGGGCATGGTTGGCTCCGTCCTGATGGACCGCATGCAGGCGGAGAACGACTTCGCCGCCATCGAGCCCGTCTTTTTCAGTACCAGTAACGCCGGCGGCAAAGCCCCCGACTACGCCCGCCAGGAAAAAAACCTCCTCGATGGATACGACCTCAAGCAGTTGAGCGCCTGCGACATCCTCATCTCGACGCAGGGAGGGGATTACACCACCGAAGTCTTCGGGAAACTGCGCGCCGGCGGCTGGAGCGGCCACTGGATCGACGCCGCCTCCACGCTCCGCATGGCCGACGACGCCGTCATCATCTTGGACCCCGTGAACCGCCCCGTCATCGACCGCGCCCTCGCCAAGGGCGGCCGGAACTGGATTGGCGGCAACTGCACGGTAAGTTGCATGCTCATGGGCGTCGGCGCCCTCTACAAGGCCGGCCTCGTCGAGTGGATGAGCACCCAGACCTACCAGGCAGCCTCCGGCGGCGGCGCCAAGCACATGCGCGAACTGCTCACCCAATACGGCACCCTTCACGCCGAAGTGAAGGACCTGCTGGCCGACCCCAAATCCGCCATCCTCGAAATCGACCGCAAAATCATCGGCCGCCAGCGGGCCATGGCCGGCCCCGAGGTCGAAAACTTCGGTGTGCCGCTCGGCGGTTCCCTCATCCCCTGGATCGACAAGGACCTCGGCAACGGCGTCTCCCGCGAAGAGTGGAAAGGCATGGCCGAAACCAATAAGATCCTCGGCCAGGGCCCCGGCTTCGACGCCCCCGCGGTTCCGGTCGATGGCTTCTGTGTGCGCATCGGCGCCATGCGCTGCCATAGCCAGGCCCTCACGTTCAAATTGAAGAAAGACGTGCCGGTGGCTGATATCGAGGCGATGATCGCCGAAGATAACGAGTGGGTGAAGGTGATTCCGAACACCCGCGAGGCCACCATCCACGGCCTCACCCCGGTAGCCGTCACCGGAACCCTCATCACCCCGGTCGGCCGTATCCGGAAGATGGCCATGGGCCCGGAATATGTCGGCGCCTACACCATCGGCGATCAACTGCTGTGGGGAGCCGCCGAGCCCCTCCGCCGCATGTTGCGCATCCTGCTCGGCGACCTGTAGGGCCGACGTCCGGGTCTGCGGCGGGACCTCCCGGTCCCGCCCACCCACTACAAAATGACGGTGGGGGGCGAGTTTTGTCGCCTATCCAGGTGAACCCATGTGTTGGCAGTTTTCGTGCACTGGCGAGCCGGTGTATTTGGTCGTCCCTGCCAGCGGACGCTATCGGATCACGGCCTTCGGTGCGAATGGCAGTTCCAGCGCGACGGGGTGCCGTGGCGGCCGCGGCGCCGAAATGGGTGGCGTGTTCACGCTCCTCAAGGGCGACCGCTTAGTCATCTCGGTTGGCCGCGCGGGCCTCGCTACCAGCCAAGGCGGTGGTGGCAGCACCGTGGCGTTGGATGAGGGCGACGCCCGTGTGCCGCTGGTCATTGCTGGCGGTGGCGGCGGCGGGGGCGTCGGGCTGCCGGGCGGCGATGGCTCCCCGCAACGCTTCCAACCCGACGAGGGCAACTACGCCGAAGCCGACGGCCGGCCCGGGGAGATCGCCGGAGGCCACGGCGGCTGTTCCTACCTGGACGATTCCATGCTCCCGTCGATCTATACCGTCCAAATCCGCGGCGGCAACGTCGAGGACCCCGCCGGCCACGGCCTGGTTCGTATCGTGGGGTCCACCGGCGGAGGCGCCGCGTAAGGGCCCAATACCCTACCGCAACGCCGCATCCACCAGGCGATGCACCACCATCTGCGCCGGCAAAACACCCAGGTGCCCAAACCCCATCGGCGATCCGTCAGGCTAACGCCCCACCACGTCGACGATTCCGATCACCGTCACCTCTGCCGCTCGTGTGGGATGCCGCTTACACGGTTCGTAGGCGAGCCTGTCGATCGCATCCCAACCCTTGCGGTCAGTCTCAAACGCTACTGGCGTCCCCATGGTGTTAGCCGCGTATGCGGAGTCGACGAGGTTGATCGCCGTGCCCCATCGCTCGCATACGCCGATCACGGTTGGTGTCCCCACCGTAGGCCGGGGAAGCGTGGCCTTCTCCTGCGCGTTCGCAGAAATCACCCCACCATCCCCAGACAGGCGGCGCAACCCCACAGAGCGCGGCCGCGCTTTGCCATTCCGCAAAAGCTTGCCACTCTTGATTCCAGCCTGCCTCTCTCTACAACCTACCCCTATCAGGCGGGAACCGCGCGGCGACCAGCCACCATGGTGAGAACCGTCACGCCAGCATCGAGGGCGAGACGTTGGGCAGGCCGGGCATGCGACTGAGACTCTCCCCGGGATCGCGTATGCTGTTCCTCGCGGCCACCTTGCCGTTTGCTTGGGTGGCCAAGCACGCTCCGGTCGGTTTGGCGTCTACTGTCCCGATCGCCGATGATGCGGAGTTGGTGGCTTCTACGTCAGGAGCGTGGTGCGGCGATAACGAAGCTCAATGGCAATGCTAAGTGTTCTCACGGATGACTTCATGCACACGGTTGTGGATGCCTGTGCGAAGGCTCGTTCCACGGCCCTAAAGATGTGGTGCCCTGTCGTGCACCGCGATAGCGGCGGAGAGTACGTGGCGGAGTACCCAAACGGAAGACGCTCTGAAGTCCGCTTCGACCCCACCCGGCCGAGAGAGTCCCATCTCGCGGTCCCGCGCGAGATGGTCGGTCAGCGTACATACGAACAGCCCTGCCGCGACCAGCAGCAGGAGCGACACCGAACTCTGTGCCACGACGACGACCTCCTCCTTACGGAGCTAAGAGGCATCCAGTCCAGTTTCCAATCCGAAGCCGACCACGGCGACTTGGTCATGGCCCTGGCACTGGCAGCATGCCTGTCCGCCGACTCGTCCGCCGAAGCAGCAGCGTAGGTGGGCGCCTTGGCCAAGGTGGAGGAATCCGCGAAAACCTTGCAAGCCGTCCTAACCCCCAAGGCTGGCCAAAAACATGTTGTTCAGCTTGCTGGGGTTGCCTGGCGATCTTGGAGAGCTTGGCGAGGAGAATCCAACTCCGGCAAAAACGCCGCAATGACGCTGTCAAAGTACAGCCCCAAGGTCCCCTGCAGCAGCTCCGGCGACATGCGCTCCTGCTCCACCACCTGGCGCATGCACAGACCCTGTGCCATCGCGATGAAGCCTCCCACAATCTGGTCCGACGGCGGATGGTTCGTCACCCCGCACTTGGCAAACAGCCGGTCCAAAAACGCTCCGGCCACCTTCGTGTCGCGCTGCACCAGGTCCGCCACAATCGCCCGCGCCTCCGGGTGCCGCACCCCGTACATCTGCAGTTCCAGATAGAACATGCATTGTTCCCGGTCCGTAGCCGACCCGATCGCGTACGCCCGCAGCCCGGCCACAATCTGCTCCGGCGTGTGATCGTCGCTCGCCAGCGCCGCGAACTCGGCTTCGCTCCGCCGCCACTCGCGCTCCACCACCGCCGCCAACAGGTCTTCCTTCGTTTCGAAGTTCGAATAGAAGGCGCCCCGTGAATAGCCGGCATGTTCGGTGATCCGGTCAATCGAGGTCGGCTCAATCCCCTCCGTCGCAAATAGACGGTACGCCGCGTCTATCAGCCGCTCCCGCGTCTGGGCGCGGCTCTCCTCCCGCGTCAGGCGTTTGCGGCGCTCTTCCGTCAGAACTTCCGGCATCGAAGTCAACCTGCATCCATGTTACATCTTCCGAATTCAAATACACAAGTGAATTTGAATCTTGACTCGAATCCAAAATCTCCGTAGAATCGAAATTGTGAATACAAGGTTGTATCTGAGTTCTGCCTTGACGCTCATCCTCTCCGCCCCCGCCCTCCCCGCCATCTCCCTCGACGAAGCCATCGCCCTCGCCCAGGCCCAGAACCGCAAGGTCCGCATCTCCGCCGAACACATCGGCCAGCGGGAAAGTGAACTGGCCGCCCAAAAGACCCGGCGATACCCTGTCTCTAACGTCATGGCCACCGCCGGTGTCGGCGTCACCAAGGCCGAAGTCACCTTCCCCCGCGGCGCGTTCGGCGTCTACGACACCGTCGGCCCCATCCCCGGCGACGACCTCAAGCTGGGCATCCCCCGCCGGCTGACCGGCTTCTCCTATTCGCAGGTCGCGCTACCGCTCACCCAGCAGGTGCGCATCGGCGCCGCCATCGGCAACGCCGCCGACGATCTGGCCATCGCGAAGCTGAACCGCACCCGCACCGAACAGGAAGTCACCGCACAAGTCCGCCAGCTCTACTTTGCCCTGCTCAGCGCCGACGCGGCGCAGAAAGCCGCCGAGGCCAACCTCGCGCTGGCCAGAGAAGTCGAGCGCCTCGCCGGCCAGGGCGTCGACGCCGGCACCACCCTCGCCGCCGATCGCGGCGAAGCGTCGGCGAGGCGGCAGCGGGCCGAAGTGGCCGTGAGCGGCGTCGAGGCCGAACGCGCCAACCTGCGCGAACAGTTCAACCTTCTCTTAGGGCGCCCGCTCGAAGAACCTGCCGACGCCCTGCTGCCCGCCGAGCCCGTCGTGGCGTTCGACGCCGCCGAAGTGCGCGCCCGGGCCGTCGCCGAGCGCCCCGAGATCGAATCCGCCCACCTCCGCATGCATCAGGCCGAACTGGCCGTTCGGGCCAAGAAGTGGGAGCAGGTCCCCGACGTCAGCCTCGTCTTCCAGCACTTCGGCTTCCTTAACACCGGCAACCTCGCCCCCACCAACTATGCCGTGGCCGGCCTGCAGGTCAACTGGGAGCCCTGGGATTGGGGCCGCAAGAAGAAGGAGGCCCGCGCGCTCGAATACCAGGTCAAGGCCGCCCGCATCGCCCGCGAAGAGACCGCCGACGCCGTCCGCGCCCAGGCCGGCCAGGCACTCCGCGCCTTCGAGCAGAGCCGCAAGGAAGTCGCCGCCGCCGAGGCGGCCGTGGCCGCCGCCCGCGAGTCGGTCCGCGTCAACCGCGAGCGCTATGAGCAGCAGGCCGCCCTCCTCCGGGCCCTCCTCGAAGCACAGACCAGTTTCGAAGCCGCCCAGGAGCAGCAGGTCCGCGCCATGTCCGCCCGCGGCACCGCCTGGGCCAACCTCCAGTTAGCGATGGGCCAATAAGTAAGGAAATGGGAGCGTCTATGAACCGCATGTATGTGTGCACGCTGGCGGCGTTCAGCCTGATAGCCGGCTGCAGCCACAAAGAAGCCGTTGTCGCGGCAAAGTCCTTAACCCCCGTACGGGCGTTCGTCCTCAAAACCACCGCTGCGGCGCCCGAGATGCGCTACGCTGGCTCGCTGGAACCGAACACCCAGGTAACGCTCGCCTTCCGCGCCCCGGGCGCCATCGAAGCCATCCACCATGTCCGCGGCGTCGACGGCCGCCCGCGCGCCGTCGAAACCGGCGATTGCCTCCCGGCCGGCACCGTGCTCGCCCGCATCCGAAAGACCGAGTTCGAAGCGCGCACCAACGCTGCCCAGGCCCAGATCGGCGACGCGCAGGCCTCCCGCGCCGCTGCCATGGCTCAGGTCGATGAGGCCCAGGCTGCCCTCGCCCACGCCGAACTCGATTGGGGCCGCGCCCAAAAGCTCCTCGCCGGCGCCGCGATGACACGGGCCGAAGCTGACGCTGCCCAGGCCCGCCTGGACGCCGCCCGTTCCCGCGTCGAAGCGGCACGCGCCCAGGTACGCGCCGTCGATGCGAAGATCGCGGCCGCCGGCGCCGTCGCCGCCGAAAGCCAGGTGGGCTTGGGCGACACGCTGCTCACCGCCCCCTTCGCCGCCTGCGTCGTCTCCCGGCAGGCCGAACGCGGCGCCTTCGCCCAACCGGGCGCACCGGCCTTCGTCTTGGCCGACCTCAACCGTGTCAAAGTCGTCTTCCACGTCCCGGACACCGAACTGGCGCGGCTCAAGCCAGGGGCCCGCGTCGAGGCCACTATCGAGGCGCTCGCCAACCGCGAGATCGCCGCCACCGTGCAGTCCATCGCTCCGGCCGCCGACCCCGTCACCCGCAACTTTCGCGTTGAGGCCATCGCCCCCAACCCCGGCCGCGAACTGCGCGCCGGCCTCATCGCCTCGGTACGCCTGCCCGCCACCGCGGCAACAGCCGCTCCCGAACTCACCGTTCCCGTCAGCGCCATCGTTCGCGGCTCCGGCGACGCCGCCTTCGCCGTCTTCACCATTGACGGCAACACCCTGCGCCGCCAACCCGTCACACTCGGCGC
This sequence comes from Bryobacterales bacterium, assembly GCA_016789745.1. Taxonomy (GTDB): domain Bacteria; phylum Acidobacteriota; class Terriglobia; order Bryobacterales; family Bryobacteraceae; genus CADEFT01. The sequence goes on along the minus strand of JAEUQF010000136.1, from coordinate 1,676 downwards.
CACGCGCGGCAACGAGGTCGTCATCACCGCCGGACTGACAGCCGGCCAGCGAGTCGTGCGCGAAGGCGTCGCCGCTCTGGTCGAAGGCGAAACCGTCCAGGTGTTGGAGTAACCCCATGTCCGGACATCACCATCGCAACCTCGACCACCAGAAGAATACCGCCCGCTACTTCGTCGAGAACCGGCAGGTCTCCTGGGCCGTGCTGTTCGGCGTAATCGCCTGGGGCATCTGGGGTTACTACAACATGCCGCAGCGCAAGGATCCGGAAATCCCGGTCCGCGACACTGTCGCCATCGTGCGCTGGCCCGGCCAGCCCGCCGAGCGCCTCGAACAGATGGTCACCCGCAAGGTGGAGACCGGCATCGCCCAGAACGCCCACGTCACCGAGATCCGCTCCATCACCCGCCCCGGCGTCGCCTATGTCTTCGCCAAGTTCGACGAACGCCTTGATGCCACCGGGCGCGAACTCGACGACCTCCAACAGAAACTGCAAGGGCTGGCACTGCCGCAGGGCGTCCTGCCCGTCGAACTCGTCAAGGACTTCGGCGACACCGCCACCCTGATGCTGACCGTCGCCAGTCCGGTTGCCGGCGGCGTCGACCTCGACCAGCGGGCACGCGAACTCCAGGCCGCCCTCAAGCCCGGCCGCATGCTCGTCGTGTGGCCGCACGCCCGCTCGCTCGATAGCGAAGAGCTGCGCCGCGTCACCTTGCGCATCGGCCACTGGCTGGAAGAGCAGGGAAGCGGCACCCAGGTCCAGGCCGTCCGTGGCGACGGGTTCACCGGCTTCGACCTAGTGACCGCGCAGACCCCGGACCAAGTCCTGGCCACCGTCCGCGAACTCCTCGCTCAGCGCCTGCAAACCCCGGAACTCCATCCCGATGTCTGGCGTCCGATCGCCGTCTCGAACCCCGGCACCCTGCGGGCGCAGTTCGACCGTGTCGCCGGGCCGCGCTACAGCTATCGAGAACTCGATAACTTCACCGAACGCATCGAGAAAGCCGTCAAAGCCAAGGAAATCGTTTCACGCGTCAACCGCTCCGGCCTGCTCGAAGAACAGGTGCAGTTGAAGTACAGCCAGGAGCGCTGGGCCAGCTACGGCATCGCCCCGCAGACGGTGCGCGAAGTGCTCGGCTCGCGCGCCGTCGTAGCCGCGCCAGGCAACGTCGATGCCGCCGGACGCTCGCTGCCCGTAGTGCCCCAGGCGGACTTTGAATCGCTGGGCGAGATCGGTGGCGTCCTCATCCCCACCGCCAGCGGCAGCAGCGTCTACCTCCGGGATCTGGTGGACATCGAACGCGGCTATGAGACGCCCGCGCGCTTCCTCAATTTCTTCCAATACCGCGATGCAAACGGCTCATGGCAAAGGGCTAGAGCCATCTCGCTCGACATCCAGATGCGCAGCGGATCGCAGATCGCCGACTTCGACAAGGTGGTCACCGCCGAGATCGAAAAGGTCCGGGCGCAACTGCCGGCCGACCTGATCATCGATCGCACTTCCGACCAGCCGCAGCAGGTGGAAGAGTCCGTCGACCTGTTCATGAGCAGCCTCTGGGAGGCGATCGCGCTGGTTGTGATCGTAAGCTGGATTGGGTTCTGGGAAGGGCGCTCGTCGCTGCTCATGGCGATTGCGATTCCCATCACCCTGGCGATGACCTTCGGCATGTCCCACCTG
>JAEUQF010000125.1 GCA_016789745.1 Bryobacterales bacterium | reverse complement strand
CCGTGCCGCGCGTGTAGTCCGGGCGCCCGCCGAAGCGGAAAGCCGGGTCGTAGAACGACACCACGTAGCTCTTCACCCAAGGTCCCGCTGCCTGCGCGCAACTCGCCGCCAGCACTGCCATGCACGTAGCTGAGAATAAGCGCTGCATCATTCGTGACCCTTCCCTACTTCGGCGGCGATACCTGATTCACCAGCAGATCGGACAAGGCCCATGCTTCAAACGCCAGCGGATCGGCATCGTCCATCGGCCCTTTGCGGACCACGATCTCCGCGCTCACTTCGAAATCGGTGATGGCCTTCGGATCTGTCGCAAAGAAGGCGGCGCCCGTGAACGGACTCCACCGGCTCCACTCCGCCGCGCCGCTCGTCTTGTAGCGCCACACGGGACGGAAGTATTTCATGCGGAAGCTGAAGCGCGGCCCTTCCGGATCACGCACCGGCACCGGCACGGCCGTGTCGCGCTGCCCGCGTTCTTCCTTCAACGTGAACCATGTCCCGCCCTGTTCCACCGTATGCCGCGCCGCCCGGTAGGCCAGGTACTTCTCAATCTCGCCGCGGCTGGTGAAGGCGTGACCCTTCACGGTCAGCTTGAACGTCTCGGCGCCCGTGTGCTGCACGGTGAACACGCCAGGACCCGCCGGCGGCACCATGGGGGGATGCTCCTGCGCCAACGCTAGCAACGGCAGCGTCAATAGAAGAAGTCCTCGCATACGCTATGCCAGCAGTTCCCCGTACGGCGTCTTCACCTGCAGCGATTCCTTGCCCCAGTTATCTACCGATACGCCCAACGCCTTTTGCAGCGTCAGCCCCACGCGCGATACCGGGCTGTTGTCGCCCACAATGTGATACCCCGTCTTGATTCGTCCGCTTGCACCGCCCGCCACCAGGATCGGCAGCCCATCCACCGAATGAATCCGCGCGTAGGACTGGTCCGTGAATGCCATCACCACGCTATGATCCAGCAGCGTGCCATCGCCTTCTCTGATAGCGTCCAACTCTTTCAGGAACGCCGCAAACAGCCCCATCGACGCCACGTTGTACTCATGCACGCGCGGCTGATAGCCCAGCTTCGGATCCACCGGCTCCTCGTGGGTCGACTGGTGGAAGCCCAGCGGATCGCCCGGCACGAACATCGCGTTCTGCGGCGACGACACGCTCAGGTTGAACACGCGCGTCTGGTCGGTGGCCAGCGCAATCGCTCCGAGACGCGCCATCAGCGGCGTGATCACCCGCAGGTTCGGCGACGCGTTATTCACCTCCAGATCCCCCGCCGGCGCGTCTGGAATCGCCACCGTCGCCGCGATCTCCGGCCGGTGCAACTGCGCCTCCATCTGCTGCTCAGTCTGCCGCACCGACGTGAAGTACTGATCCATGCGCGCCTTATCGCTGGCGCCCAGTTGCTTCATCACCCGCTGGCGATCCTCGGCTACGGCCGACAGCACACTCTTCTGCAGCAGAATCCGCGGATCCGGCTTCCAATCGCCCTTGGTCGGATCCTGGAAGCCCGGGCCGAACAGGCGCGTGTAGAGCGATAGCGGCGTCGGTTCGGACGGCAGCAGGTTGTTGCCACCCAGGCTCGAATAGCTCTGCTTCGGGTCGCCGCTGGCCGACGCTGAGACCGACCGGAACCGTGCGCCCTTGCTGATTACTTCGGCCACTTGCTGGTCCAACGTGGAGGATTCGAACTCACCGGTGCGGAACGGCGCGATGCCCGTGATGGCCGCCGCCAGCCCCGACCAATGCTGCCCGTTCGGCTTCGAATCCAGCGGGCAGCGCAGCCCGCTGAACACGTTCAGCTTCTGCCGGAAGGCTTCGAGCGGCTTCAACTGCACCGTCATTTCCCAATCGCGCCCGGCCTTCTTCGGCACCCACAAGGACGCCGTCAGTCCGCAGCCCCAGAAGAATGTGTTGAACCGCGTCGGCAGCGGCCGCCCGTTGGTCTGCGCCTGTCCCTTGTTGTTCAGGAAACAGTCCAGGAACGGCAGGCCCATCACGGTCATGGCGCCTTGGCACGTTCCACGGAGAAGCGTTCGCCGATTGAGTTTCATCCGGTCAGTCCTTTCTTACTTCGATGCCACTTCTTTGGCCTTAGCCGCTGGCTCCTCGGGCGGCGTCGCGGCGTAAAACGCGTCGCTCACCGCCATGCCGCGCAGCAGAGCCCGCAGCCGGTAACCGGAAGCCTGAAACGCTTTGTAGGCGTCCGCGAAATCATCCACACTCCAGCTCTTC
>JAEUQF010000074.1 GCA_016789745.1 Bryobacterales bacterium | reverse complement strand
TCCCCCGCCTCTTTTCTCATGTCCACCCCAAGTTCCATACCCCCGACATCAGCACCTGGATCGCCGGCATTGTCGTCGGTATCCCCGCCGGCGTCTGGGACATCGGCACCTTCGCCGACTTGAGCAACATCGGCACCCTCTTCGCGTTCGCCCTGGTTTCGGCCGGCGTGCTGCGGCTGCGCAAGAGCCAACCGGACCGTGTGCGCGGCTTCCGCGTCCCCCTGGTGCCCCTCATCCCTCTTCTTGCCATCGCTTTCTGTTTCATCCTGATGCTGAGTCTGCCGCTGCAGACATGGCTGCGCTTTGTTGTGTGGCTGGGCCTCGGGCTGGTTATCTACTTCACCTTTGGACGCAAGCATTCCGCGCTTGCCAGATAAAACCCTACGGAGAACTGCATGCAGCTGCGTGACAAACTACGAGGCGTGGTCGGATTCCCGATCACCCCATTCCAAGCCGACCTCTCACTCGACCTCGCCGCCCTCGAGTCCAACGTCGTCGAGATGATCAAATTCCCGTTCTGCTCGCTGGTGGCCGCCGGCGGTACGGGCGAAATCTACTCGATGACCCCTTCGGAGAACGTCGAGGTTGTCCGCCGCACCGTCGCCGTCACCAACGGGAAAATGCCCGTCATCGGCGGCGTCGGCTTCAACACACCCATCGCCTGCCAGATGGCGAAGGATATGGCGGAAGCCGGGGCCGACGCGCTGCTGGTCATGCCGCCCTACTACACCAACGCCCCCTGGGAAGGCCTGCTCGACTATTACGCCACGGTCGGCCGCGCCACGGACCTGCCGCTCGCCATCTATTCCCGCGATTGGGCCGCCTTCACTCCCGATCACGTCGCGCGCCTTGCCGACAAATGCCCCACTCTCCACATCTGGAAAGACGGCCAGGGCGATGCCCGCAAGTACCAGAAGATCATGGCGAAGCTCGGCGACCGGCTGGCCTGGCTCGGCGGCCTGGGCGATGACTGCATCAGCCCCTACTTCTCCATCGGCGTCCAGGGCTACACGTCGTCCATCTCCAACGTCGCCCCCAAGCTCTCCCTCGCCATGGCCGACGCTGGCCTCAAGCAGGACTTCACCACTCTAAACGACCTCGTCTTCAAGTACGTCACGCCACTTTACGCTCTCCGCGAACGGAAAAAGGGCTATGAAGTCTCCGTAATGAAGACGATGATGGATCTGATCGGACTTAAGGGCGGCCCCGTCCGCACCCCGCTCGAAAACGTCACCGCCGAAGAGACCGAGATGATCAAAGGCATCGTCGAGCTCTACAAAGACTGGTTCTAACAAGGAAACACGCAGTACATGTTGAAACCGACTATCTTCCGGGAATACGACATCCGCGGCATCGCGGATGTCGACCTGTTGAGTCCGGATATCGAAACGCTTGGCCGCGGCCTGGGAACCTTCCTGGGCCGCAACGGCGTCTCCAAAATCAACCTCGGCCGCGATTGCCGCCTCTCCGGCGACCGCCTGCGCGAGGCGCTCCTCAAGGGCCTGCTCTCCACCGGCCTGGATGTCACCGATATCGGCCGCGTGCCCACACCGCTGCTCTACTACTCGGTCTATCACCTCAAGGCCCAGGCCGGCGTCATGATCACCGGCAGCCATAACCCGGCCGAGTACAACGGCTTCAAAACCATGCTCGGCAAGGGCACGATTTATGGTGACCAGATCCAGGAAGTGCTCCGCATCATCCAAGCCGGAGACTTTACCGAGGGCCAGGGTACCTATCACGAAGCCGACGTACTGCCCTCCTATATCGAAGAGATCGCCAGCCAATTCCAGTACACCCGCAGGCTCAAGGTGGTGGTGGATGCGGGCAATGGTACAGGCGGCCCGCCTATGCACGGCATTCTCGAGAAGCTGAATGTCGATGCTGTCGAGCTTTACTTCGACATGGACGGCAACTTCCCCAATCACCATCCCGACCCCACCGTCGAACACAACCTGGAGCACCTGAAAGCCGCGGTTGCCAAGCACGGCGCCGACTTAGGCATCGCCTTCGATGGCGACGCCGACCGGATCGGCGCCGTCGACGAGCAGGGCAACGTGGTCTGGGGCGACATGCTGCTGCTGATCGCCGCACGCGAGATCCTCACCCGCAAACCCGGCTCCACCTTTATTGGTGAAGTGAAATGCTCGCAGGTGATGTACGACGAACTCCAGCGCCTGGGCGGCAGGCCGATCATGTACAAGACCGGGCACTCCCTCATCAAAGCCAAGATGAAGGAAGAGCATGCCGAACTCGCCGGCGAAATGTCGGGACACATGTTCTTCGCCGACCGCTATTACGGCTATGACGACGCGCTCTACGCAGCATGCCGGCTGATGGAAGTCGTGGCCGCCAGCGGCAAGCCGTTATCGGCGCAACTGGAAGGGCTGGCCAAGACGGTAACCACGCCAGAACTCCGCGTCGATACGACCGACGAAGCCAAATTCGCCATCGTGGCCAAGGTGGCCGAACACTATAAACAGCGCCGCAAGGTGGTGGATGTAGATGGTGTGCGTGTGCTGTTTGAAAAAGGCTGGGGCCTCGTGCGGGCGTCCAATACGCAACCGGTGCTGGTGATGCGTTTCGAAGCCGAAAGCCCGGAACTGCTGAACCAATACCGCCAGGAAATGGAATCGGTAGTCGCCGCCGCCCAGTAAATTAGGGCGGTTTTCCTGGCGGGCTTGGCGGCTTGGCGAGAGCCAGCCTAGTCGAGATCGAGGACTTCGCCGATGGTCAGAGACACGCCCGGAACCGACTCCGGCTCGAAGCGATCGCCGGCATTGAGGAGCACTTGACGGGAGGGCGTCATGTGCAGGGCTTGCCGGGTTTCGGGCAGCAGGAGCCAGACTTCCTGAGTTCCGCAACTGCGATAGCGGACGGCTTTGCGCATGAGGCGGTCGACACGGTCATTCTCCGAGGCGATCTCGATGGCGAGTTTGGGGATCAGGCGTTGGACGCGCTTTTTGCGGTCTCTCTTCGGCAAGTCGCACTGACTGATGAGGCTGATGTCGGGAGCATGAGCGTTTCCATCAAAGTCAAACTCTTGTTCGGTAACAACCATTCCTAGCGAGGAACGTTGTGCGGCGAAATCGAGAAGGCGGGAAAGCAGATCCCGAATCCGGTTGTGGCCCAAGGTGTTGCCAGACACGTCGACTAGCTTGCCCTCCTCCAATTCGTGGTTGACGGCAAGTGCCCCTGGCAGGGCCTCGTAATCTTCGATGGTCAGTCCGTCGATCACCATGTCTCATTTTAACGTGCAGCGGCGGCACCTCGTTCCCGCCGCCGCACGCCGGGATCTACTTACGGGCGTCGGCGATCACCTGTAGATACTGCTTCGCCTTCTCCGTAATATTGCCGTACTTCTTCTCCTTCAGGCTCTTGGCGTCCACCAACTCGCCCCCAACGGCAACCGCGGCTGCGCCGGCCTTCAGGAACTCGCCGGCAGTCTCCAGGTTCACCCCGCCGGTGGGGATCATCTCCACCTGCGGCAGCGGGCCTTTCAACGCCTTGATGTACTTTGGTCCGCCCATGTTGCCTGCCGGGAAGACCTTCACGAAGTCGGCGCCGGCTTCCCACGCGGTCAGCACTTCGGTGGGAGTCAACGCGCCGGGCATGATGGGCTTCGAGTAGCGGCGCGCCATCTCGATGGTCGACGTGCGCAGCGCAGGAGTCACGATAAACTGCGCACCGGCCAGGAAGCAGGCACGGCAAGTCTCCGGGTCCAGCACCGTGCCGGCACCCAGCACAATCTTGTCGCCAAGCTTGTCGGCCACCTTCTCCAGCGCCTGGATGGCGCCGGGCACCGTCATCGTGATCTCAACGGCGCGGATGCCGCCTTCGTACACCGCATCGACGGCGGCCAAGGCATCTTCGGCCGAATCGCAACGCACGATCGGCACGATTCCGATCGAAACAATGTTAGTCAGAATTGTTTTTTTGTCCATTTTGGTTCCAGACTCTACCAGTCCACCACGGCACCGTCGTCGGCATCGTAGGTTTCCGGGTTGCGCCAGTCATGACCGATCTTGTCGGCCATGGCGTTCTCATCCAATTCGATACCCAACCCGGGCGCGGTAGGCAGTTCCAGGTATCCTTCCTTCACCTTGAAGGGATTCTTGATATAGCCCTCGCCCAGGCTGACCTGCTCCTGGATCAGGAAGTTGGGGATCGAGGCAGCCAGTTGTACCCCGGCCGCCAACGAAATCGGCCCAAGCGGATTGTGCGGCGCAACCGAGGCATAGTAAGCCTCCGCCATGCCCGCGATGATACGGCCTTCGGTAAGCCCGCCGGCGTGGCACAGGTCGGGCTGCAGGATGGTGGCGGCTTTCTTTTCCAGCACTTCGCGGAAGCCCCACTTGGTGAACACGCGTTCCCCGGTAGCGATAGGCAGATGCGTGCCGCGGGCGATCTCGGCCATGATGTCGTGGTTCTGCGCCTGGCAGGGCTCCTCGATGAACATGGGCGTGTACGGCTCGTAAGCCTTGATCAGCATCTTGGCATGAGCCGGGCTGATGGCGCCGTGGAAGTCGATGCCGATGTCGGAGTCGGGCCCGGCTGCCTTGCGAAGTTCGGCGAACTTCTCCGCCGCGTAGGCGACTTCAGCCGGGCTCTCCACATAGCGGGCGGGGCGGCGCTTGGCGGGGCCGGTCTTGAAGGCCGTGAAGCCGCGTTTGAGGTCAGCCTGGACCGCCTCCGGCGTACGGGCGTGCGAGTACACGCGAACGCGGTTGCGCATCGGGCCGCCAAACAGCTCGTACACCGGCACGCCCAGCGCCTTGCCTTTGATGTCCCACAGCGCCTGGTCGATACCGCTCAGGGCGCTGGTTAGGATAGGGCCGCCGCGGTAGAAGGCGTGGCGATAAATGGCCTGCCAGTGATGCGCCACCGCGCGCGGGTCCTTGCCCACCAGGTACGGGGCGACTTCCTCGACCGCCTGCTTGCAGGTGAGCGCGCGGCCTTCGGTCACGGGCTCGCCCAGACCAGTGATACCCGCGTTGGTGTGGATCTTCAGAAACAGCCAGCGCGGCTTCACGAGAAAAAGTTCGAGCTTCGTGATGCGCAGCTTGTCTTTCGGAGAGATAGGGGCTTCCTTGGCGGAGCGCCCCGGAGCGGTTTGTTGGGCCGCCGCCTCGGCCGACATCGTGAGTCCAACGGTGGACATCACGGATTGGATGATCTGTCTTCTGTTCATCGGGGAATGTGTCTTCAAACCTTCTTGGGAACCACGAAGCCCTCGCGATAGTTACGCGTGAACATGGCATTGGCTTCCTTGTCGCCGGGTACCGAATAAGTAGCGGCGTCGAAGTTGATGGTGCGGCCCAGCCGGTAGCTGATGTTGGCCAGATGCACCAGGGTGGTGCTGACGGCGCCTTCTTCGATCTCAGCGTTCAGGTCGGCACGCTTGCCGCTGCGCAGCGCGTCGATGAAGTTCTGCCAGTTGTTGCCGGCTTCATTGCGCGTGGGGCCAGGTTCCATCTTCTTGCCGAGGTAGCTCTTGTAGATGTTATAGCCATCGATCGCGAGCCAGCCCTTGCTGCCGTAGAACAGATTGCCCACCGTGTTGCCCGCGCCGAAGTTGCCGGTATCGCCGATGCCGCCTTCGTGGTTCACCATCCAGTGGCGCACTTCAAACGTCAGCATCTTCTTCTTGCCGCCGACATTGAACTCGTAGCTGGCGCTGAGCGTGTTCGGCGTCTCCTGGTCATCATCGAACATGAAGTGGCCGCCGATGGCACTGACCTTGGTGGGATAAGTGACGCCCAGGCCCCAGCGCGCAATATCCATTTCGTGGATGCCCTGGTTGCCCATGTCGCCGTTGCCGTAATCCCAGAACCAGTGCCAGTTGTAGTGGAAACGATTCTGCGTGAAGTCTCGCTTGGGAGCCGGACCCAGCCAGAGATCGTAATTCACCCCGGCCGGCACGGGTTCTACCGGCTTGCGGCCAATCGTATCGCGGAACTTGAAACACAGCCCGCGCGCCATGTAGACATCGCCGATCAGCCCGTCACGCATGTGCTGCATGGCTTCGCGAATCGCCACGCCGGAGCGCGAGTTGGTGCCGTGCTGCACCAATTGCTTGTCGTACTTGCGCGCGGCGGCGACAATCTGTTTGGCTTCAAACATATTGTGCGCGCATGGTTTTTCGCAGTAGACGTGCTTGCCGGCCTGCAGCGACCAGATGGTCTGCAGCGTGTGCTGGTGGTTCGGCGTCGCAATCGAGATGGCGTCGATGGACTTGTCTTCCAGCAGCTTCCGCAGGTCGGAGTAAACCGCGGGCTTCTTCTTGCCCATCTTGTCCAGGTCGGCCAGGCGCTGGCGCATCACGTTATCGTCGACGTCGCAAAGCGCGGCGATTTCGACATTCGGCATCTTCGAGTAGGCACCAATATGGGACCGGCCCTGCCCGCGAATGCCAACACAGGCGACGCGGATGGTGTCGTTAGGAGAAGAGAGGCCTTGCATGGCGCTGGATGCCAGCGCGGCTGAACTCATCAGAAAATGTCTGCGTTCCATGGCGGTGACCGTAGTTTATCAAGTTGAACTCAGCGGCCCAACGGGCCGCCCGCGCGCCGAAAAGAAAAGGGCGCTCTGGGAGGAAACCAGAACGCCCGTATACCGAAAACAAAACTCTCTCTTGGAAGAAGGGCTCCCCGCCCTCGGAGGTTGGCGGGGAGTTCTTGCGAATCAAGGCTGGCTGAGCTTCGATCGGACTCAGGCAGCGTTGCCCTTGGATCTGCGTTGAACCCATTGTGGCAAGGGGGGCTGCACTGACCAACAGATCGATAGTTTCAATCTACACTTACTCCGGTCCCGGCACCGCAGGTAGTACTTACGTTGGTACGGTGTAGTGCGGGCACTCGAGTATTGTGGGAGCGAAATACGGCTAACTTTCGAACCGCCTTCAACCGTGCGAAGGAGTTTGGCGACTGTGAGGGGAGTATCCGAGGCATTCCGGGCCGCCCATAACCGGGAGGACGCGTGCCTGCCCGGTCTTTATTGTTTGGCTGTTCTTCGCGAGCTTAGTGAGGTTGGCGAGAAACTCGTTGGGCAGCGCCTTCCACGGAGCTATCGCCGGCGTATCGCCGCAATCCTGCCGGTGAGCGTCTTTCCGCAATTCGGGGAGTCTCGTAACCGAATCACGCATGCCCTGCGAACAAAGAAAAAGGGCGCCAACCTGGTGGTGATTGTCGCCCTAAGGATTCTCGAATTTGAACTCCCCCGCGCTCGGAGGGTCGCGGGGGAGAAGGACAGGGTGCGGGTGCTCCGCAATCGCCCTTCGATCTGCGTTATGGCAATTGTCGCAAAGCAGAGGCGGCACCACAACAGATCGAAGGTACCGTCCGGCGTGGGACTTTCGACCCATGCCCACCGGGTCCACAACCTTATCCCAGCAATGTCGCCGCGCCTCCCCGCCCTTCGTGGCGAGCCATGCGCGTTCGCAGTTCCGTCCTCGCCCGCAGCAGCCGCGACTTGGCCGCCGCCACCGACACCCCCAGACGATCCGCCACATCCTGCATCGGCAGTTGCTCCACGTCACGCAGCAGGAACACATTGCGCAGCAGCGGGGGAATCCGGCGGATTTCCTGCGCCAGCACCGTCGATAACTCCCGGCGACCCAGTTCCTCTTCCGGCGTATTGTCGGGAGCCGGCAGGTCCAGCGTGCCCACTTCTTCGCCGATCATCGCATCATCAAGATAGAAGAACTTAGCGCGGCGCAACTGGCGCAGCCGCATCAGGCACTGGTTGACCACGATTCGCGTAAGCCATGTCGAGAAGCGCGCATCGCGGTTGAACTGTGCCAAGTGTTCGAACGCCTTCCAGCAGGCGGTCTGTACCTCGTCTTCGGCATCGGACCGGTCGCGGAGAATGGACATAGCCAGCTTCATGCACGCCGAATGGTGCCGGCGCATGAGTTCGGCGAAGGCGTCGTCGTGGCCGCCCTGGGCCAGGTCAACCAGCTCTTCGTCGGGCAGTGTGGTAAGCGGTAGCTCCTCTTTTTGCATCGCCCCTTCTCTTTCGTAAGTCTTTCAACAGGTGGGAGCCCGGTGCGGCGTCCCAAATGTAGAGTACCAGGGGGAGAACCGATGTTTCCAGTGGATCAAAAGGATGATTTCAGTACCATCGAAAATGAGCACGCAGGCTTGATTGTTGATAAACTCAAGTTCGTGAACACTGAAAACAGCGAGGATACTATCCAGCGCGTTCTGTCCACCTACGACCTGGGCAACAAGCTCCGGCTGCTCCGGCTGCGCAAGAAGATCTCGCTTGTGGACCTCGGCAAACATACCGGGCTGTCCGCGTCCATGCTGTCGCAGTTGGAGAACGGCAAGCTGATTCCCACCTTGCCCACCCTGGCGCGCATCGCCATGGTCTTTGACGTCGGGCTCGACTTCTTCTTTAGTGATCGCCGCCGGCGCAAGCTATTCTCCGTCGTGCGGGCGAAGGAGCGGATGCGCTTCCCGGATCGCGCCGGCAATCCCGATCCGAAGTTTTACTTTGAGGTGCTGGCCTTCTCCGCCCAGGAGAAGGGGCTGCAGGCCTACCTGGCGGAGTTTCCGGAGAGCCCCTCGGCGCCTTCGCAGGAGCACTTCCATGACGGGGCGGAGTTCCTGTTCGTGCTGGAGGGGGACCTGGCCATCTGCTACCAGGGCGAGGAGCATCAGTTAACAGCCGGCGACAGCGTCTACTTTGATTCCTCGGAGCCGCACTCGTACCGCGGCGTCACCGCGACCAAAGCGATTGTGATTTCCACCCCGCCCCGGCTGTAGTCCCTGGGCAGTTTCGGGCAGGAAGCCGGCTACTGCCTTTGCTAACATAGCGGTTTCATATGTCGCAGAAACCCGTTGTATCTTTTGGAGAAATCATGCTCCGGCTCGCCCCTCCGGGCTTTGAGCGCTTCCTGCAGTCGCCGCAGTTTGTGGCTACGTTTGGCGGCGGTGAGGCGAACGTGGCGGTTGCCGTGAGCAACTTCGGCCACCCGGCTCGTTACGTGACGGTTCTGCCCCCGAATAATCCCATCAGCGACGCCTTCATTGGAGAGATGCGGCGCTTTGGCGTGGACGCCAATCCCATCGTGCGCGGCAAGGGCCGCTTCGGCATCTATTTTGTGGAACCGGGAGCCAACCAGCGGCCTTCGAAGGTGGTGTACGACCGCGAGGGCAGTTCCATTGCGCTCGCCAAGCCGGGCGATATTGACTGGGCGAAGACCTTCGATGGCGCCGGCTGGTTCCACGTCACCGGCATCACGCCGGCGATCAGTGAAAGCTCCGCGGCGCTGGCCTTGGAAGGCGCCCGCAAGGCCCGCGAGATGGGCCTGACCGTCTCCTGCGACCTCAACTTCCGCAAGAACCTCTGGAAGTGGGGCAAGAAGGCCGCCGATGTCATGCCGGAGTTATTCGCCCTGACCGACATCGGGATCGCCAACGAAGAAGATTGCCAGATGGCACTGGGCATTGAAGCCGGCGTGGATGTGCATAGCGGACACCTGGAACGCGACTCCTACCGACAACTGACCGACAAGGTGCTGGCGGCGTATCCGAATCTGAAGGTTCTGGCGATTACGTTGCGGGAATCGAAGAGCGCGTCGCACAACGGCTGGTCGGCCTGCTTAAACAACCGTAGCGAGTTCCTGCTCAGCCGCCACTATGAGATCACGCACATTGTGGATCGCGTCGGCGGAGGCGACAGCTTCGCCGGCGGGTTGATCTACGGCCTGCTGACGCTACCCGATCACCAGGCGGCGCTGGAGTTCGCGGTGGCCGCCAGTTGCCTGAAGCACTCGATTCCCGGCGATTTCAATCGTTTCACGGCCGATGAAGTGAACGCGCTCATCAAGGGCGGCGGATCGGGACGCGTACAACGGTAACCTCTGAGCAACCCTGGGCGGCGCACGCGGGTTATACTTACATTCAGGCAACCCCTTTATGCGGTTCGGCACCTTGCTGGGAGCACTTAGTCTGGGCTTATCACTGCTTGCGCAGGCGCCGCCCAATCAGAACATCAGAGTCTCGGTGAACGAGGTCATCGTACCGGTGACCGTCACCGACGACAAGGATCGCTTTGTCGCCGATCTGGAAGAGAAAGACTTCGAGATCTACGACGAAGGGAAGAAACAGAAGATCGGCTACTTTTCGCGCGAGCGGAGCCAGCCGGTGGTCGTTGGCTTCCTGTTGGATCTGTCAAACGCCAGCCGGCTGCACTGGAAGACCTACCAGGAAGCCAGCCGCGAGCTGGTGTGGCAGCTGCTGCCGGGCGATCCCAAGTACAGCGGCTATCTGATCGGCTATCACAGCGAAGCCGAACTGATGGTGAACACCACCACCGATTCGGAAAAGATCACAGACCGGATCTCGAAGCTGAAGCCCAGCGGCGGCGCGGCGCTGTTTGATTCCATCTACATGGCGTGCACCAAGCGCAGCCTGGTGAAGGGCGAGCCGATTGAGCCGCGGCGCATTCTGGTGATCATCGGCGACGGCCATGACAACGCCAGCAAGAAGACCCTGGACGAGGTTTTGGAACTGGCGCAGCGCAACCTGGTGACCATCTACGGCATCAGCACCGTAGCCTTCGGCTTCAACAGCGAAGGCGAGAAGGTACTGACGCGGATGGCCGAAGAGACCGGCGGGCGCGTGCTGTATCCGCTCCAGGGGCTCTACAAAGACATCAGCGGCTATTTGTCGACGCCCTCCGATGAAGGCAACTACGCATTGAAAGTGGGCACCGGCGGGTATGCCGCCGAGATCGCCAGCGGTATCTTCCGCGCCATTGCCGCCACCAGCGGCGAGATCACCACCCAGTACATTTTGCGCTACATTCCGGATGTGCAGGATGCGGGCAAAACGTTCCGCAACCTGGAAGTGAAGATCCCCAGCCTGCCAACTGTAAAGATTCGCGCCCGCAAGGGTTACTTCCCGGCGAATCCCTAACAACCGGTAGAACCGGCGAGGTTTTCGCCGATGGGGTCAAGTAGGACGCCTGTTCCGATGACGCTGGTTGCCACACGTAACGCCGAGTATTCGCTCATCGACGTAGCCCTGCCCGGCCGCGCCCCGGAGACCGCCGGCGTGATTGTGCGCGATCCGGCCAGCGGCGACTTTCGCATTCGCTTCCGCCGGGACTGGGAGTCGTTCGCCGGCGAAGAGGCTGAAGTGCTGGAACTGCTGGCAGCGGACTTCGCGGCGCGCCTGCAAGACCGGCAGGGGCCGGACTTTATTGCCTTCTGCGAAGAGCACTTGAGCCACACGCTGCGCATTGCCGACCGGCAGCAGGTGTTGTCGGCCGACCTGGACCGTACGGCGGAGCGGTTGTACAAGCAGTACATCCGGCCGGCCGTACAGCCCTATGTGACACACCTGCCGTTGTACAGCGCACGGGCCGCCGCCACCAAGTTCCTGGATAACGACGAGATCCGCGAAGAGGCCTGGATCGAGGTGCCGGATAACCTGCGCCTAACGCCGGACCTGTTTCTGGCCCACGTCGTCGGTCGCAGCATGGAGCCGCGCATTCCCGATGGCAGCATTTGCCTGTTCCGCCGCTACCAGGGTGGCACGCGCCAGGGCAAATGGTGGCTCATCGAACGGCTGGACGTAGCCGATCAGTATACGATCAAACGCTACACCCGCCAGACGATGGAGGCCGAAGAAGGCTGGCAGCACACGCGCATCCGCCTGGAGCCGCTGAATCCCGAATTCGAAGCCTGGGACCTGGATTCCGAAGATTCCTTCCGTACCATTGGGGAGTTCGTGCGCGTCTTCTCGGTGCCCGAAGCCGGCGTCGAAGACGAATAGCAACTGCCCGTTTTGTACCCCTTTGCTAGACTGTAAAGATAGAATGCAGGTTCTGCAGGCTGGGGCACATAAGATTCTCCGATTGGAACTGGATCCGGAACTGGTGAGCAACATCGCGCGCCAGGCCGGCTTTGAATCCAAGATCCAGGATCAGACCCGCGCCATGGTGCTGGAGTTGACGGCCAACGAACGGCGCTCGCCCCTGCTGCTGTTCGATGCCGCCTATCCGGGGAACCTCGGCTGGTTCTCGCGCTGCACGTTTTATGTGGACGGGCAGACGGGTGCCGTATTGCAGACGCCTATGCTGGTAGCCAATCAACTGGACCGCCAGGGCCGGCCGATTCCCTACACCGTGATGGTGCAGATCAACAAGGAACTGCCGCCCACCTTTCGCATGCCGGGCAAGCAACCTGTCACCGAGCAAATTGTCTACTCGGTGCTCTACAACTTCCTGCAGGCGCTGACCAGTGTCGGTGTCGGCGTGTGCGGGCAAGGCATTGTCCGCCCGCTAGCCGGACGCCTGGAAGGCCAGGGGCCCACCTCCAGCCGGGACTGACTAGCCGCACTCACCCAGTACGAACCCCCATGGAAACGCAAGCCGCATTTCGCGGCCAGCGTGGCATTCTTGGTGTGGGAAACGGCGCTGGCTTTCGGAGGACGGCTTCGGATTCCCCCCTCCAATTCCCAGGAACGGCCGGTTGGCGCCGGCTGTTCCTGGGGTCCTCAGTCATTCTCTCCCAAGTTTTCTCTGCGTCCTTGGCGGCTCTGGTACACCAGGGTAAGCCTGGCTGATCTAGTGAACTGAAAGGAGTTCATCATGCGAATTGTTCGTACGCGCATGTAGCGGCACCGGAGCTGTCGCGGGCAACCGTGGCGGTGGAAACC
>JAEUQF010000059.1 GCA_016789745.1 Bryobacterales bacterium | reverse complement strand
TCGGCAAGGGTGGCGCGGCGGGCTTCCTGGGCAAGGCGTATGATCCGTATCGCATGTATCAGGATCCTGCCAAGCCCGTGAAGCTGGAGGATCTGGCGCTGCGCAAGGACGTGCCGCCGGACCGCTTGAAGGATCGCTTCGAGCTGTTGAAGGGCGTGAACGGTTCCATGCCGGAGTTGGAGAAAGCGCTGGGGCAGTCGGCGGTAGATGAGTATTACGGCAAGGCGTATGACCTGGTGCTGTCGGGCAAGGCTCGCGATGCGATGGACCTGACGAAGGAGTCCGAGAAGATGCGCGAGCGGTATGGCGCGCATACGTTCGGACAGAGTTTGTTGATGGGTCGGCGGCTGATTGAGGCTGGGACGAAGTTCGTGCAGGTGAACTGGCCGTCGGTAGCGAATGGTGATCCGGAGACGACGGCCTGGGATACGCATGCGGCGAACTTCGGGCCGTTGAAGAACCTGCATTGTCCGAAGCTGGATCGCGGGTTGTCGGCGCTGCTGGAGGATATGGACCAGCGCGGGTTGTTGAAGGAGACGCTGGTGGTGGCGGTGGGTGAGTTTGGACGGAGTCCGCGGTTGGGTGTGTCGACTTCGGGGAACTCAAATTCGCCGGATGGACGCGATCACTGGCCGTATTGCTATAGCGCGGTGATTGCCGGGGCGGGGATTGGGCGTGGCGTGCAGTACGGGGAGTCCGACGCTACGGCTTCGTCGCCGAAAGAGAAGCCGGTGCACCCGGCGGACCTGCTGGCGAGCATCTACTACGCGATGGGCATCGATCCGGAGATGGAGATTCGGAATCACTTGAACCAGCCCCGGGAGTTGGTGAAGGGGAAGATTGTAACGGAGTTGTGGGGGTAGGTGCTTCGAACTCTGGCTCCGGGTTAGGCGCCAAGATCTCCCACACCGCGGGAGCATTTATCGGTCGGATGAATTGTTTGCCGGATTCCGCTATGATTCGTGTGCAATCATCCGAGAAGAGAAGTGTGTTGAGCCCGCTCGTAGCTCTCCATGGCGCCGAAAAGATACATTTTTCTAGCCCTGCTGGCCCAAGCGTTGGGATGGGGAGCAAACACGCCGGCGGCAACCTATACCTTCAAGACGTACACGCAAGCGCGTGGGTTGAGAAACAGCGCGGTGAATTGCCTGACGCAGGACGCGGCGGGTTATCTCTGGGTGGGGACCCAGGCCGGATTGTACCGCTATGATGGAAGCCGATTCGTTGCCGTAGGCGATCTGGCGGCACTCGGCAGCCTGGACGTGGCTTCGCTGGCCGCCGATGGCGCCGGCGGGGTGTGGGTGGCCACGCGGGTGGGCCTGGCGTTCGTTGAAGGTAGCCGGGCAGCGCGGGTACCGCTGCAAACCAAGCTGACCTTAAATGGCGCGGCCACCTTGGCCTTGGGACGCAAGGGAGAGTTGTACGTGGCGTCCGAGGACGGTTTGCTACGTATTCGGCGGAGTCCGGGTGGGGATGTCTCCGAGGAATGGGTGAGCCGGGAGAAGGCCGCCGGAGTCTACGTACTGCCGGACGGGCGCGTGTGGTTCGGCTGCGGGCAGGATGCGTGCGAACTCGGGCAAGGTGGCGGCGTATCAGCCTGGGGACGGAAGATCGGCCTGCCCGGCGATGGATGGGGCGGGTTTGTGATGGACGGGCAGGGAAACACTTGGATCCGCAGTGTACGCCGGCTGTATCGCTGGAGGGCGGGGCGAAAATCGGTGGAGCCGGTGGCGGCCGGGGCGCTCTATTCGCACTCGTCGCCGGTGCCGCCCGCTCTGCTTCCGGACGGCAGAGTAGCTGTCCCGAGCGATGAAGGGCTGTTGCTGTTTGGCGGGGATGGGGCAGAGTTGATAGACGGCCGGAATGGATTGGCCGGGGACTCGATCGCGGCAGTGCTAACAGATCGGGCTGGGGTGGTATGGGTGGCGATACGTGGCGTGGGTGTGGCGCGCTGGCTGGGGTACGGCGAATGGGTGGCCTACACGCGCAACAGCGGGTTATCCCACAACACGGTGTGGGGCGTACGCCGCCATCCGAATGGCTCCTTGTGGGTTGGGACGAGTTCCGGATTGAGCATACGGCGCCCCGGGGGGGAGTGGCGGCAAGTGACGCCGCGGAACGGGCTGGCGGGAGCCCGGGTGCGCGGAGTGGCCGTGGAAAGCAGCGGAAAAGTATGGGTTGCTACGAGCCCGGGGCGATTGATGCTGTTTGGGGCGGACGGAACGCCCATCCGCAGCTTTGGAGCCGAGGACGGGCTGGACGGATCCCTGTTACAGGGGGTGGCGGAAGACCGGGAACGGGGCATCTGGGTGAGCGCGGCCGGAGGCCTCTTCTGGCGTAAGGCGGGGCAAGCCCGGTTTGAAAGGGTGTCCATCGCGGGCGTGAATGCCCGCGGCAACTACTACCAGCCCGTGCTCGACGGGCAGGGACGGTTGTGGGTGCCGAGTTCGGAAGGGCTGCTGGGCCACGAAGGCGGGAGGTGGCTGCGGCTGGGACGGAACGAAGGTCTGGCGGATAACTCGGTGTTGGCCGTTGCGGCAGCGCCTGACGCAATCTGGGTGGCATACGCCGAGCCGCATGGGGTCAGCCGCATTCGGGCGGAAGGGCAGCGATGGCGGGTGGAGCACTTTGACCAACGCAAGGGACTGCTCTCAAACAAGGTGTATGCGGTGGGAACGGACGCGCGCGGGTGGGTGTGGGCCGGGACCGAGTCGGGCGTCGATGTGCGGCAGGGCGAGCGGTGGAGGCACTATGGGACCAGTTCCGGACTGGTGTGGGAGGATTGCGACACCAACGGCATCTATGCGGAACCGAATGGGGCGGTGTGGATTTCCACGAGCGGCGGGCTGTCCCGCGCAACCCCGCGGGTGCGCAGCAATGGACCGCCGCCGTTGTTGCGGGTGGTATTGACGGAGGCCAAACTCGGAGGGGTCTCACGGAACCCGGCGCAAAGGCAGCAAGTGGGATTTGGCGATGGGGCCTTTTCGGCGGCGTTCAGCACGATCAGCTATCGGTACGAGGATAGGGTGCGGTTCCGATACCGCCTGCGGGGAGTGGATGAAAAATGGCAACTCGCGACAGACCGTGAGGTCCACTATCCGCGCCTGCCTCCAGGTGATCATACATTTGAAGTTGAGGCGCAGACGGACGGTTTTGAGTCGCGGACCGAGCGGGCGGCTTTCGCCTTCTCGGTAGAGCCGCCGTGGTGGCGGACGTGGTGGGCTGTTAGCGGTTGGGTGCTGGGAGTGGGAATGGGCATCACGCTGCTGTGGCGGGCGCGAACCCGGATGCTGCGGGAGCGGCAGAAACTGCTGCTTGCGGCGATTCACGAAAGAACGGCGGAATTGGCCGAGGCGAAGGATCGGGCCGAGCGCATGAGTGTTGCCAAGGGAGAGTTCCTCGCCAACATGAGCCACGAGGTTCGCACGCCGATGAATGGCGTGCTCGGGATGCTCCAACTGGCGTTGACGACGGATCTGAATGCCGAGCAGCGGGAATATCTCGAAGTCTCCCACCGTTCGGCCGAGGCTTTGCTGACCATCCTCAACGATATTCTGGATTTTTCGAAGATCGAGGCGGGCCAACTGCAGTTGGACCGGCAGGTGTTTTCGATTCGCGGCTGTGTTGGGGAGGTGATGAAGTTGTTCCAATACCGGGCGACGGAAGCAGACGTTGCGTTGAAGGCGGATCTCGAAGGCGATGTTCCGGAATGGGTTATTGGGGACCCGGCACGGCTGCGGCAGACGCTTGTGAACCTGGTGGGGAACAGTTTGAAGTTCACGCGTGGCGGGGTAGTATCGGTCCACGTGGGGCTGGATACGGCCGGCAGTCAGCGGGCCGGAACGTATCGCTGTGTGTTCTGCGTGGAGGATACGGGGATTGGGATTCCTCCGGAGAAGCTGGGAGTCATCTTCCAGCCCTTCCGCCAGGCCGATGGCTCGATCACGCGGCAGTACGGGGGAACGGGACTGGGTCTGGCGATCTGCCGGAGCCTGGTGCATCTGATGGGCGGTACGATCACCGTGGAGAGCACCGAAGGCGTTGGGAGCAGGTTCCGGTTCACGGCGGAGTTTGAGGCTTCCGTGGCTCCGGCAAAGGTCGAAACACGTGCGGAGCCGTGGCCGGAACAGACGCTGCGTGGACGGTGCGTTTTACTGGCTGAAGACAACGCGATCAACCGGCTGCTCGCCACGCGCATGCTGCACAAGTGCGGAGTGGAGGTGGTAGCCGTTGAGGACGGGAAGGCGGCGGTCCAGGCGTATCGACCGGGACGATTCGATTTCATCCTGATGGACGTGCAGATGCCGGTGATGGACGGCTATGAAGCGACGCGGGCGATCCGCAAGCTGGAGGCCGGCCACGGCAGGCACACGCCTATCGTGGCCTGCACGGCGAACGCGATGAAGGGCGATGACAAGTTGTGCTTCCAGGCGCAGATGGATGCCTACGTTTCCAAGCCGATCAAGATCGCGGAACTGGTGGCAGTGATCTCGCGGTTAATCGGGCCGGGGGTTGGCGTGCAATGATCGGCCTGGAGGGCTGTGCCGATGTTATAGCTTGGTGTGCATACGGCGTTGGGAAATGCGAATTCCCGCCGGATGGACGGGATTGGACCTGCCGGACAGCATCTACTATGCCGCGGGTGCTGATTATCTGCTGAACTCACTGAACCCCTGAAGGGCAATTGGCGCTACGGCCCTGGCGAAGATCAGAGCGATGTTACCCGGTAAGCCGATGGGCGCGAGCCCGATTAAATCGAAAACAATCTGAACGGATATCGTCGCGAGAATCCGCTGGGGCAGAACAGCCTCGGGCTGGACGGTTGTTTCGAAGTTCCATGGAAGGCGCTCGGTGCGAACGGCCTGTCGCGCGGAATGCAAGCGCGGCAGCAGCTTTTTGTAATTCGTGCTGTCGCCATCCAACCGGGCACAATATTCGACTTCCGTGATCAGTTCCTCTACCTCGCGGAGTAACTCCAGACGGTAGTCCTGGCGGACGTCTTTGCTCTTCAGCGAGGCAATACGCTGGAAGTATTCGCTCGCTCGAAGGGATGTCTCATGGTCGGTCTTGCCTGCGAACTCCTCGGCATTCCTGTAGGCTGACATGAAGGTGTTGTAAGCATGCGGGGATGTCTCCTGGAGAGGCCGGCCGAAGACGACAGAGGAACTGACATCGAACTTCTTCTTCAGTTCGATCCAGGCCTGTTTGCTGTAGACGGGGCGCCCGAACGAACGGTCATGCATGAGCAACTGGTTGGCGACGTGTTGCACGTTGAGAACCCAGATAATCCGTTGGACTTCGGGTTGGCAGGGTCTTCCCTTGCATTGCTTCCAGAGTTCGGCGAGCCTTCCGAGATTCGGCTTACCGACCTCGAACTCCAGGCGTGCCTCACCCACTTCCAACGATAGCTGGCGGTCGAGACAGTTTCGCACCAACTCGGTGTCTTCCGCCTTCAAGCAAGTGGCACGCAGTTCCTGGATGCTGGTGCACGCGCCGCGGATACAATCGGACACCTTTGCCGCCCTCAGCCGTCGAAAGTCCTCCCACAACGGAGTACCTCGGAAGTCCTCTTCATACGTGACGAAGGATGGTGCGGGGGCACTACGGATAGATTCGAATTTCTGCGTGAGAGCGATATCGGCAAGCCTGCGCCGGCATAGCTTTGCGTCGTCCGAGTCAGCCAGTGCGGTCTTGGCAATCTCAGCGCAGACCAGCTTTAGCTCTTCTAAATCTGCCGTCTGTTTCGCTTTTTCAGACAACGACGAGTGAAAGGCGTCGATGAAGGCGCGCTCCTTCGAAGTGCCGAGAAAGACCGGGCGCAGTTCAAGGAAGCGGGCGGTGGTCCGCCTGGTGATGGCGTCGCGCAGTAGGAACTCCAAGCGCTTCTCTTCCAGTTCGCGCAGGCGCTGCTCGTGGCGGCGGTGTGACTCCTCGTCATTGAACCACCGGGCCTGTGCTCGTAGCATCGCGAGTTGCTGCTCCACTGCAGCAAGCGAGGTGCCGGCGCTCTGTTCCAGGGCAAGTCGCTGGGCGGAACGCCGGAGTGCCGGGTAGAGCGGAGTGTCCTCCAGGTATGGCCGGAGAGCTTCGGCAGTCTCTGACGACGCCAGGCCCAAGAGGTAGGTGCTTACACGAGAGTTGGCTTCTGCGCGCTGCTTGGAATTGCATTTGCCCTGAGTATCTCTGAAGTGTTTGGCCAGCTCGTGATCTTGCAGCTTAAGGAGATCTTTGCAGGACTTTGGGGGAGCAGCGAAAAGGGCGGTTGAGACGGTCAATAGACAGACCGGAAGAATGAGATATCGGGTGCCTGTGATCAGCACGCAATTTGCCTTCATTGCGGATCCACTAATCAGTAAAAGTAATCTGAATTGCAGGCAGATTGTAGCGCAGTCGATGTGTCGACGCAATGGCGCAGGCTGCACCGGCTTTCGTGATTGGGAAGCCGGTGCATTTGGCGGACGACTCAGACGTGGGTGCGGCGCTGCCGACCGGCGGCGATGAGGAGGACGCCCAGGCCGGCGAGGAGCAGGGATGAGGGTTCGGGGACGGGGTTGGTGCTGACGAGGATGTTGTCGAAGTAGGCGTTGCCGGCAGCGTTGGTGGAGCCGTTCCACTGTTCGAGGACGAACTTGGAGCCGTTGCCTGCACCGACAAGGGTGGCCGGGATGGTGAGAGCGATGTGGTGCCAGACGCCGTTGGTGAGGTTGAGCATGTTGGGGCGCAGCGGGCCGCCGGCGGTGGAGGTGCCGAGCAGGACCCAGCCGGCGAAGCTGTTGGGGATGTCCATGATGACGAAGCCGCCGGTATCGGTGCTGACGTTGTCGCCGGTATAGATGCCGAGATAGTCGAACTCGATGGTGATGGTGGGGGAGTTGGACAGGTCGAGGGGGACGGAGAAGAGGTCGCCGCCGGCCTTGAGTTGGGCGAAGTTGAGGACCTTGTTGTTGGGGTTGAGGGGATCGGCGACGATCTGGCCGCTGCCGGGGATGAGCCACTTGGATGGGGAGAGGGCGCCGGTTTCGAAGTTGTCGTTGAGGACAACGGCGGATTGCGCGGGAATGAGTGTGAGTAGGGTGAAGAGAGTGAGTTTGATCATTGTCTGAGCCTCCGAGAGAGTCGCGTATCGTTCGCGTTCAACTCTATGGGCGCAGACTGTGGACGGAAACGATCAGGGGCTGGGGCGTTATTCGAGGTTTCGGGTAGGGACGGGGATGGATTGGGCGGAGCGGGTGCCGGCGATGTGGGCGGCGATGAGGCCTCCGTGGAAGCGGCCGTTTTCGATGAAGATCTCGTTGGTGTGGACGCCGGCCACGACGACGCCGGCGAGGTAGATGCCTTTGGTGGCGCTTTCGAGGGAGTTGGGGTCGGTGTAGGGCTTTTGGGTGGTGGGGTCGAGGTGGATGCCGTGGGCGGCCATGAACTCGAAGTCGGGACGATAGCCGGTCATGGCGAAGACGTAGTCGTTGGGAATTTCCTTTTCGCCTTCGGGAGTCTGGAGCACCAGGCTGCGGGGCTTTACTTCTTTGACTTCGGTGTGGAAGTAAGCTTTGACTTCGTTGGCTTTGATGCGGTTTTCGATATTGGGCTTAATCCAGTATTTGACTTTGTCGCTGATTTTGGAGCCGCGGTGGATGAGAGTGACGCGGGCGCCGGTCCAGAAGAGTTCGAGGGCGGCGATAGCGGCGGAGTTTTTGGCGCCGATGACGGCGCAATCGAGGCCGAAGTAGGGGTGCGGCTCCTTGTAGTAATGGATGACTTTGGGGAGGTCGCCGCCGGGGACGTTGAGTTTGTTGGGGATGTCGTAGTAGCCGGTGGCGACGATGACTTTGCGGCCGGGGTATTGTTTGGGGTTGCCGTCGCGGTCTTCGGCGTGGACGGTGAAGTCGCCGTCGGTGCCGGTGATGTGAGTGACCTTTTCGTATTGGCGGATGTCGAGCTTGTAGTGGTCGGCGACGCGCCGGTAGTATTTGAGGGCTTCGGCGCGGTTGGGCTTTTCGAACATGCTGGTCATCGGGATGTCGCCGATTTCGAGCAGTTCGGGAGTGGTGAAAAAGGTCATGTTGGTGGGGTACTCGAAGAGCGAGTTCACGACACAACCTTTTTCGATGAGGGTGGCGGAGCAGCCGCGTTTTTGGAGTTCGATACCGCAGGCGAGGCCGGTGGGGCCCGCGCCGATGATGACTGCGTCCGTCATAGGTCTCCCGTGTGCCGAGCAGTCTGCGTTTAGAGCATCGCCTCGATGTTGGCGTAGGCTTTGTCGAGAGCGGCGCCGAGAGCGCTGACGTCCTTGCCGCCGCCTTCGGCCATGTCGGGCCGACCGCCGCCCTTGCCGCCGATGGCTTGCGAGAGGGCGGTGACGAGCTTGCCCGCGTGGACCTTGGCGGTGAGGTCCTTGGTGACGGCGGAGACGAGGCTGATGTTGCCGTCTTCATTGCTGGCGAGGACGACGACGGCGGTCTGCCATTTGCCGCGAAGGGAGTCGACTAGGGTGCGGAGCTGGGCACGGTCGAAGCCATCGACGCGGCCGGCGAGGACTTTGACTCCCTTGAGGTCGCGGGCCTGGGATTCGAGGGCGCCAAGCTGGGCGTGGGCGAGTTTGGACTTTAGCTGCTCGATTTGCTTTTCGAGGTTCTTCTGATTGTTGACCGCTTTTTCGACATTTTCGATTAAATCTGCTTCCGAGGTGCGGAGAGTGAACGCGGCGCGGGCGAGAGTGTCACTGGCGGCGCGGAAGCGTTCGAGGGCGGCGGCTCCGGTGACGGCTTCGATGCGGCGGACGCCGGCGGAGATGCTGCCTTCGTAGACGATCTTGCAGAGGCCGATGTCTCCGGTGCGGCCGACGTGGGTGCCGCCGCAGAGTTCGCGGGAGAAGTCGCCGACAGTGACGACGCGGACGGCGTCGCCGTACTTTTCGCCGAACAGGGCCATGGCGCCGGTTTTGAGGGCGTCATCGAGGTCCATGACGGTGGTGTCGACGCCGATGTTCTGGAGGATCTCCTGGTTGGCGATGCGTTCGATGAGGGCGAGTTCTTCGGGATCGACGGCGGTGTAGTGGGTGAAGTCGAAGCGGAGGCGGGAGGGCTCGACGACGCTGCCGGCCTGCTTGACGTGAGTGCCGAGGACGGAGCGGAGGGCGGCGTGGAGCAGGTGGGTGGCGGTGTGGTTGCGCATGGTGGCGTGGCGCAGATCGGGGGTGACCTGGGCGTCGACCTTGTCGCCGACCTTGAGGGTGCTGGTGGCGGTGATGCGATGGACGCTGAGGCCGGGGAGGGCGGGGTAAGTGGATTCGACGTCGGCCACCTTGTCGCCGGCGATGGAGAGGGTGCCGCGGTCGCCGACCTGGCCGCCGGTTTCGGCGTAGAAGGGGGTGCGGTCAAGGACGAGTTCCCCGGAAGCGCCGGCGGGGAGCTGGTCGACGAGTTCCTTGTCCTTATTGAGGAGGCCGAGGATGACGGAGCCTTCCGAGCGAAGGGAGGTGTAGCCGAGGAACTGAGTACGGCCCTGTTCGAGGAGGGTGTTGTAGGCGGGGGCGACCTGGGCTTTTTCGGCGCCTTTCCAGGAGGCGCGGGCGCGCTGGCGCTGCTGGTCCATGGCGGCTTCGAAGCCTTCGAGGTCGACGGCGAGGCCCTTTTCGCGGGCCATTTCCTGCATTTCGTCGAGGGCGAGGCCGTAGGTGTCGTACAACTTGAACGCGGCGGGGCCGGGGAGGACGCCGCCGGCGGCGGACTTGGCCTCATCGTGGAAGAACTTTTCGGCGACCTGGAAGGTGGTGGCGTAGCGGTGCTCCTCGTCCTTGACGACGCGGGCGACGCGGTTGATGGATTCCATGAGGTCGGGGTAGGGGCCCGACATGAGTTCGGCGACAAAGCCGGTGAGCTTATAAAGGAAAGGCTCTTCGATGCCGATCATACGAGCGTTACGCATCGCGCGCCGCATGATTTTGCGGAGCACGAAGCCGCGGCCCTCGTTGGAGGGGAGCACGCCATCGTTGATGAGGAAGGTGGTGGCGCGGGCGTGGTCGGCGGCAATGCGAAGGGAGGTGTCAACACGGGCATCTTCGCCATGGACTTTTCCAAACAATTCGGCGCCCCTGAGGACGATGGGGGCTAGCAGGTCGCACTCGTAATTGGAGAGCTTGCCCTGCATGATGGCGGCGACGCGTTCGAGGCCCATGCCGGTGTCGATGGACGGGCGGGGCAGGGGCGTCAGTGTGCCGTCGGTGGAGCGATCGAACTGCATGAAGACGAGGTTCCAGATCTCGACGAAGCGGCCGCCGGCGTCGAGGGGGAACTGCTCATGTTCGCGGCCGGGTTCGGCGGCATGCGGACCGAGGTCGTAGTGTATCTCCGAGCAGGGGCCGCAGGGACCGGTTTCGCCCATCTGCCAGAAGTTGTCCTTCTCGTCGAGGCGGAAGATGCGGGACTTGGGGACGCCGGCGACCTTCTGCCATAGCTCTTCGGCTTCGTCATCTTCGCGGAAGACGGTGACGTAGAGGCGGTCCTTGGGCATGCCGTAGTCTTTGGTGACCAGATCCCAGGCGAACTCGATGGCTTCGGCTTTGAAGTAGTCGCCGAAGGAGAAGTTGCCGAGCATTTCAAAGAAGGTATGGTGGCGGCGGGTGTAGCCGACGTTCTCAAGGTCGTTGTGTTTACCGCCGGCCCGGACGCACTTCTGGGAGGTAGTGGCGCGGGAGTAATCGCGCTTTTCGATGCCCAGGAAGATGTCCTTGAACTGGTTCATGCCGGCGTTGGTGAACAGGAGGGTCGGGTCATTGGCCGGGACCAGGGAGGAACTGCGGACGGGGCGATGGGCGCGCTGGGCGAAGAAGTCGAGAAAGGCTTGGCGGATTTGATGACCGGTCACCTTTGTATTGTCCCATTGGGGTTGTGTGTTCAACAACAATGGGGTGACGGCGGTGTGGGGCGGTTGTAATGGAATCAGTGACATAGCGTTGGTTTGCTCCGTAGTTTGTGGGATTTTGCTACAGGGGGTGAGCCGCGCTCAGGCGGCGCGGCCGGGCTTGGCGCGGTAACGGTCGAGGCGCGCGAGGGCGCGGTCGACGGCGCGCTGGGCGGCGGATTCGTAGCGATGGAGGCGGTTGAGGCTGCCTTCGGTGCCGGCGTGGTGGAAGGCTTTGGCTAGGAGGGCGGCGGTGTCGTCTTCCGGGGCAGCGTTGTCGATCGAGGTGGCGAGGGACTGGTCGAGGGTGGCGGTGTCGAGGCCGAAGGCGCGACGGGTGCGCCAGAGACCGACGGCGATCTGTTCGACGAGTTCGAACTCGAAGGGGTCGGTGGGGTGGAACTTGTCGATGCAGCCCTGGCGGAGGGTGGAGAAGGCGGTGTCGTCTTCGCAGTCGAGGACGATGTGTTTGTGTGCGGCAAGGCCGTGTTGGAGGGCGTTGCGGGAGACGATGTCTTTGCCCTGGGCGCTGATCGGGCCCTGGGATTTGGCGCCATTGCGGCGGGCGATGTCGGCTTTTTGTTCTGGGGTCAACATGGATACTGTTGTAGCGGGTGGGTGGGGAGTGGTTTGGGGATGTTGTTGAGGGGATTGGGGAAATTGGGCGGGTGGAGGTGGGAATGGGGTGGGGGACTGGACAAAATCCTACAGGGGGGTGGGAGGGAGGCTATGATGGAGCTGGCCTCTGCCGCGCTGCCTGACCAACCGCTTGCGTTCATACGGGCTTGCGTGATGGGGTTGCAGGTTCGATGGACCTACCACTCGACGATGCGGCTCCGGGAGCGCCGGATTTCGGCGGAGATGGTGTTGTCGGCTTCGAAGACTTTTGAAGTGATTGAGAGTTACCCTGATGACAAGTACCTGCCGAGCTACCTTGTGCGAGCGACCGGCGGCGGCCTTGTGTTGCACGCCCAATTCGCAACGGACGTGGCGGGGGATAACGTTCGCGTGGTAACGGTGTATGTGCCATCAGCGGATGATTGGGATGAAATGTTTCGGAACAGGAGGAAATAGACTGATGCGGTGTAGAACCTGCGGCGGTACGCTTCGTCCGCGAAACACAGACCTTCCGTTCAAGACTGGTGACACCACGATCGTGATTCTCAAGGCCTTGCCGGTGCTGCAGTGCGGCCAGTGCGGGGAGATCGAATTGGAGCAGGCGACGATGGTGCGAGTGGAGGAGTTGCTGGAGAGGGTGGATGCGGCGGCGGAGTTGGAGATTATTCGGTTTGCGGCGTGAGTGGCGGTAGGGCAGTCGACTTAGTGCCCCCGAGGCCGGTGAAGCGACATCATGATTGGCAGGCGCACTTCCGTCCTGAAGGGCGGCCAGTGCATCGAGATCTAACAGGAGCACGCGACGGGGGATGGGCAGAGGCACTCCTGGAGGCGGGGACGCGGGGTGCCGGCTAGAACAGAACTCGATGCGTATGTAGTCTCCAGGAACCATGTACCCTTGGAGAAGTCAGGGCTAGCACGGCCCATTTCGCACGGCGCGTGTCAACGATTTTGAGACAGCCGGCAAAGGAATTTAGTGACTTTCTGGCTCAGTCTTTGGCTTGTTGATCCAAACAGCGGACGGCATTGGCAACGGGGTCGGATGCCGTCGAACGAAGCGCTCCGGATGCGCCTGATAAGCAGCAGCCAGAACCGCCCGCCGCTGTTCCAGGACGGCTTCGGTCTGACCCGAATGCACGATGGCTGGCGTCAATAACGCGATCCCCGAGTGACGGTGCTCTTCGTTATACCAGCGGAAGAACGACTGGCAGAAGGCGCGAGCATCTTCAAGGCATCCGAAGCGTTCCGGGAAGTCCGGGCAATATTTCAGTGTTCGGAATTGGCTTTCCGAGTAGGGGTTGTCATCGGAAACGTAAGGGCGGCTATGGGTCTTGGTGACGCCCAAATCGGCCAGCATGAAGGCCACAGGCTTGGCGATCATCGGCCGGCCGCGGTCACTGTGAATGTTGAGCTGGTCTTCCGGGATGTCGTGCTTCCGGATGGTCTCCTCAAGAAAGCGCTTCGCCAGTTCGCCGCTCTCGCGCGGCGCCACCATCCAACCGGTGACGTAGCGGCTGAAGACATCGAGCACGACATAGAGATAGAAGTAAGTCCACTTGACCGGACCGCGCAGCTTGGTGATGTCCCAACTCCACAATTGGTTCGGCGCGGTGGCCAGCAACTCCGGCTTTTGATAAGGCGGATGAATGCGTTGTTCCCGCCGCTGGTGAGATTCACCCTCTTGCGCAAGGATGCGGTACATGGTGCGGGTGGAGCAGAGAAACCGCCCTTCGTCCAGCAAAGTGGCCTGGACGGTAGCCGGCGCACAGTCCTGAAATCGCTCCTCATGCAGAACGGCAAGCACCTGCGCGCGTTCAACGTCGGACAGCGCCCGAGGCGGTGACGGACGCGGGGTGGCTGGCGGTTCTGGTTCAACCGGCCTGGCGTACGGCCCCAACACCGGACGCTGCCGATAGAAACTGGCGCGCGCGACCCCAAGATTGTCACAGGCTGAGTGAATCCCGACTGTTGAAGCCAAGGCAAGCACGCCGTCCATTAGGACTTCTCCTCGGGGTCCGCGGGCATCGGCCACCCCAGCAACGCGCCCACTTTTTTTTGAACATCAATGACAATCTCGGCTCGGCGCAGCGACTCGGTAAGGCGCTGATTTTCGCGGCGCAGCTTTTCCAGTTCCTCGGCTTGGGGATCGCGTTTGGGTTTGGGGCCGCGCGTTTTGGGAGCGAGGGACTGCAGGAGGTTAGCTTGTTGTTCCCTTCGCCAGGTCGTCAAATGGGAGGAGAAAAGCCCTTCGCTGCGGAGTAGCGCACCGACTCCGCCCGGGGTGCCTTTTGCGGCATCGGCGGCTTTGAGGATCCGAAGCTTGTAAGCGGCGGGGAAGGTACGACGCTTGGCGTCGGCAACAACTTCGGGATTGGGACGAGGTGCTGCGGCCGGCGCAGGGGCCGGGTCGGCGTCGGTTTTGGCAGGCCCTCCACTCCGGTCGGCCTCGCTTCGCTCGGCCTCCCTGCGTTCCGCGCCCGCCAAAACCGAGGGGGCCGGAATAGAACCATTCTTTGAGGTACTCACGCTGATATCCATTCTCGCCCTGCACAGTAATTACGGCCGGCGGGGGGTCTCAGCTAATGTTGGCACGGAGGAATGGATGTCGAACGGAGTAACGCAGTCCTGGGGGATTTGGCTGTTCACCGTACCGGAACCCACCCCACGTCACCTGCAAACGATGCGCGAGCTGATTTCGCCGCTCGGCACCGCGGGCAATCTCACGTCGGACGCCCATCTCGCGGCTTTGGCGATCGAGCACGGCGCCGAGCTTTGCTCATCCGACAACGATTTCGGCAGGTTCAGCCGCCTGGCTACAGCACACACCCACCCCGCCGATAACCCATCCATCAAGGAAAATCGATACAGCCGCCCTTTTCCTTGCGGCCTCCATCTGCCGCGTGGGTGTTACTACAGGAACAGATCCGCGGAGACATGAAAGAAAGCCGCAAGCTTCTTCGCCATCTCCTTGCTAATGCCACGTTTGCCGCTAACGATAGCGGAGACAGTGCCGCGCGAGCCGACAATCGGCACCAAGTCGATCTGCTTGAGGTCCCGAGCCTCCATCAAATGCTGCAGCATCCCGGCCGGGTCGGAATACTGGCCAAGCTTCAGCTTTCGGCTCTCGTAGGCGTGGATCAATCCAGCCAACAGCTTCAAAAGCTTGGCTTCCTCCGGCGCAAGGCTCTCATGTCGCGCCATAAGTTCCTCGGCCTTCAGAAGAAGGCGCGCATGCTCTTCGTCTGTTTCGATCGCCACCGGCAACACTGTCAGGAGAAGTTGCCCGTATTTCCCGGGATCGAATGGGCTGGCGACGTACGCCGGGTCAGCAGTAGCGGCGAGTGTTCTCGGCATGGGTCAGAACTTCCTTTATGCTGAGGATGCCCTCGGGAAGCTAACGACAACGACTAACCGGAATTTGTTGCCGCCAATGTTGAAGATCGTATTGCCATCGGCAAAGTCGGCACTCGGATACGTCTGTCGAATCTCGACTAGGTTCTTCCACTGGGCTTCCTCGGCAACCTTCCACCAGTTCCGCAGTGGATTCTTGGCCTTGGCGTGCTTCTTCCAGAACTCCTGGAGCTTGGCCGCGCCGACGATCTCCACAACCCTAATGTTTGCGTATTGCAAGCACGGGTGCAAGGAGAATGCTCGCCATTCTGCCACTAGAGACGCCGGGCTCCGTTGCCCCTGCCGTCCTGTCCGTCAGAACACACCCCCAACCCTCAACCATCGTCAAACCTCAGTGCAACACCGCTATCGAAACCTGCGGCCCCTCCTGCCCATTCACCGCCAGAATCACCGGCACGCTGGTCGATGCTTCCAACCCCTCCGGAACAATCGCCGTCACACGATAAATCCCCACCAATCCCGGCGCCAGAACGGCCTCGGAAACAGTCGCCGCCCGGCCGCCGATCGTCAGCGTGACTTCTCCGGAGACGTGCGCCAGTGGCGACTCGGGTGCCGGCGAACCCGCTGCCAGCAACCGCGTTGTCCACCCCAACCCAACCGCATGCAGGACGATAGTCTCCCCAGCACGTGCGGGGCGCGCTCCATCCGCCAGACGTCGCGACCCATCGGCCTCCTGCACCCAAATTCGACCCTGCGTGGAAGCGGGGTCCGCTGGAAATATCGCTGGCGCCACCGATGTGATCAACACCGCCTCCGGTGGCGAATAGCTCCGTCCCCGCTGAATAATTAACTGGTGAATCGTGTTATCCGCTAAATCGATGGGCACCTGCGCATCCACCTGCCCGGGAGCCACACTCCGCAGCGCAAGGGCTCGCCCGGCCACAATCGCCCGCGTGTCGCCGATCTCCAACGGCAGCGCACCCTCTTCCACCTGGCCAAACTGAGCCGCCAACCGGCTGCCCTGCACGCCAATCAACGATCCAATCGCAATCGGGTCCAGCCGCTTCAGGCTGGCCAGATTCACAACACCGTCCTTCTCGATTACGGGCTGCTCCGGGTTATCCCGAACCCCACCCGTAACCTGGGTGCGGCCCGAAAGCCGTGGGTTCTCGCTATCGAACTGCGCCGCCAGCCCCACTCCGGATGCGCGTGCCGTCCGCGCGGTCCAGGTTCCGCTCCACCGTCCATTGCCCGTCGCAGTCAGAGCCACCGGCGGTTCATTCGTGCTGATGGCAACAATGGCTCTACCCGAATCGACGTTCCTTCCGCAGTCGTCCAGAATCTGCATCTCAATCGCTGTCGGCCATCCCGCCGTCACCGAGAACCCACCGCCGGGTGATCGGAAAACCCCTTGCAGACTGCGCGGTGTACACGCGGCGCTCTGATCGCGCTCTACCTTGCTCGCCGTCCCAAGCGCAGAGGTTGCCGTAACGATCATGAGGATCTCCGCATTCCTCGTCAGATTATCGGGAGTGAATCGGAAGTTGATCGTCCCCCGGTACACACCGGCCGCCAGTCCGGTAGTGGTTGGCGTCACCGTGGCGCGCGCGGCTCCACCACTCGGGAGATTCGCGTTGGCCGGAGTAACGGTGAACCAACGTTGCGCGCTGGGAAAGGCGGTAGTGACGGCAACCGTGGAATTGCCGCCGCCCGGATTGATCACTTGAATCTCCTGAGCGGCTGGCCGGCCTCCCACCCCTGTGGTGAACACCAGCCCGTTGGGCACAATGGACGGGCCGGGCCGTACATCCGCCGGTAGGATGCTCAGCAGAATCACGGACGATTGAGGAGAGTTGTCGGCGCTCGGCGCATTCACCGTAACCAGCCCGAAGTAGGCCCCAGGCGCCAGCCCGCCCGGGTTGGCGGTCACTTGGATGGCTGGCGCCGCCGCCATGCCCGTCGTCACACCCGATTGCGGCGTCACAGAGAGCCAGTTGCCCCCACTGAGAGTGCTCACCGCAACCGACCACGGCATCGTTCCAGACCCAACATTCAATACCGGGATGCTCTGCGCCGGTGGTGCCGGGCTTCCTGCCACGGCGACGAACGTCAAACCCGTCTGGCCGGCACGGAGTTGCTGCGGTGTGCCACTCACCGTCATCGTCACCGGCACTTCGAAACGATCGCCGCGGCTGCTGGTGATGACGACTCTCGCTCCGTAACGGCCCTTCGTCAGCCCCGCCGGATTCGCGGTGGTTGTGATCGTTACTGACGCCGAGGATGTGAGGTCGCCTCTCGGCGGAGTTGCCGTAAGCCAGGCAGCGGTGGTGGAAACGGAGAACGTAAGTTCGTCGCCGTCTCCAGGATCCAAACTGGCTAAGGTCAGGAACTGGGATGCAGGCATCGCGCCTAGAGGAAATGCGAAAACCAGCGATGATGGCTGTGCCGCAAATACCGAATTCCCGGCGATGCGCCGGATGCGGCGGTTGCCCGTGTCCGCCACGTAGATCGAGCCATTCCGGTCCACCGTAACTCCAATTGGGTTGAAGAAGGTGGCGGCTGTAGCGGGACCGCCGTCTCCACTGAACCCCGGCACGCCGGTTCCCGCGATCAAACGGGTGCCCCCGGTCGCGGTAACACGGTGGATACGATGCAGGCTATCGGTGACAATCAGGCTGCCGTCTGGAGCCAACGCAACCCGCCGAGGTTGGGCGTTACCCGGAAAGGCGGTGGGATCCGCTAGCGTGTCGATGATGCCAGTTGCGTCCACTTTGCGTATACGGCGGTTCACGGTATCTGCGATGTATACGTTCCCTCGGGCATCCACTGTGACTCCCTGTGGGGCATTGAGGCTTGCGTCGGCGGCCGGACCCCGATCACCATCGAACGCAGCACGGCCGGTTCCGGCGAAGGTGGTAATAACGCCGTCCACCGAAACACGGCGGATGCGGTGATTGTTCTGGTCAGCGATATAAAGACTACCTGCGGCATCAAAGGCGAGCGCTTGGGGGTTGTCCATCTGGGCGATACTGGCTTGGCCGCCGTCACCCGAATAGCCAGCAACGCTGGTGCCGGCGAAAACCGAAACGGGCCCGCCAAACAGCCGTCTCGTTACGTTATCAGCCGCATGGCTGATAAATATCTCCCCGTTCGGGCGAAACGCAATCCCGTATGGGTCTGAACCAACCCCAGTCGTTCGCGACGCCCCGGATATGGGAATTGATCGTGCGATTCGTGCGGACTGTTCCACCGCTACCAGGTCTCCTTGCGGATCGAACGCCAGATCCACGGCGGGCGACATCTTGGCGAACTGCGGAGCCCCATCGGAACCTTCGGTCAATGGTACTCCGGCCACGCGACGAATCTCTCGCTGAGGATTTACCTGAAAAATCGCTCCGGCCCATTCGTTTGAGAAGAAAATGCTGCCGTCCGGAGCCGTCAACACATCGCGAACGCCCGCGGACATCGGAACCGTGCCTACAGGCGTGACCGTATCAAGAAGCGTGACGTCGATTGTGGATATCCCACGTGCCGAGCCTGCTACCAACTCGATCACTCCATCAGCCCCGATCCTGCGGACGGTAGATCCATCTGCGATAAGAATGCTGCCATCCGGCAGCGCTCGAAGCCCGGCAGGATCAAAGAAGGTTGCGGATTCTACCGGCCCGCCGTCCCCGGTGGTAGTATGATCCACCGATCCGCCAACTCGGCTTACGACCGCCCCACTCACTTTGCGAACGCCGGAGAAACCTGGGAGTCTGTCAACAGTGAAGTAGACTGTTCCGGCGGCGTCAGCAGTAATTCCAATTACGTTATGGACCCCAGCTTCGAGCGCGTTTCCGCCGTCCCCATCATTCGCGTTGCGCCCACTGCCCGCGATAGTTGTAATCTGTCCGGAGGTGTCGATACCGCGGATTCGGAAATTGTTCGAGTCAAAGAAATAGAGTGCACCATCAAGACCGGCGCTCAGAGCAATCGGCCGGTTCAACAGTGCCTCTATCGCGGGCCGGCCGTCACCCCCGAACCCCCGGCCGCCTGTTCCCGCGATCGTTGTGATGCTGCCGTCCGGAGCGATTCGACGGATCCGGTTGTTCGCCGTGTCGGCAAACAGGACGCCATCCGCGGCGTCAATCACCAAACCGCTATTGAAGATGGTTCCCACGTAGGCGAGCCTGGCAGGACCGCCGTCGCCGAGTTGGCCCGTCGGAAAGCCCGACCCCGCCACCGTCGTCACCATGCCATCGGGAGAAATCCTGCGAATTCGATTCGGCTCCAGGAAGTACAGATTTCCTTTGCTATCGAGGGCGATGCTGCCTGGTTGGTTGAGCGATGCCCGCATCGCAGGCCCGCCGTCCCCCGATGGATAACCGCCCGCCACCGTCGTAACAGTCCCCTGCTGAGCGCACAAAGCGACAACCCAGATCAGGAAAACAAGCAGACTGCTGACGCTCATATCCGTGTGAGTATACTATCCAGGTCAACCTGTGTGCTGACAGTCGGCAGGCCTTACCCAATCATCTACTACAGTCCCTAACCCACCCCGTCGATATATCCCCATCAATCATGGAAAATCGATCAGTCGCCCTGCTCCTTGCGGCCTCCACTCTCCTTCTCACCCATCCCCAACACGCCGCCTCCCAGGTCCTCATCTCCCAGATCTACGGCGGCGGAGGCAACGCCGGCGCCGACTACCGCAACGACTTCAT
>JAEUQF010000297.1 GCA_016789745.1 Bryobacterales bacterium | reverse complement strand
CAAAGTAGAGATCGCCGCTGGGACCGAATGCAACATCGTCGCAATCGGCTAGTGGAAACCGTTGCACTTGCGAGATGGAAACGCTCTGGCCCAGTATCGTCGCACAGAGCAGAACAGCAGCCGCGAATAGTACCGGGCCCTTCGGAGCGCTGTTCACGCCAGAATGTCGCGAATTACGGTGCCGTGCACGTCCGTCAACCGGAAGTCGCGCCCGCTGTAGGAATAGGTGAGCCGGGTGTGATCCAGGCCCATCAGGTGCAGCAGAGTGGCGTTCAAATCATGCGGATGCACGGGCTTGTCCTGGGCTTTGTAGCCAAAGTCGTCGGTAGCGCCGTAGGTGGCGCCGCCTTTGATGCCGCCACCAGCCACCGCGATGCTGTAGCCGTAGGAGTTGTGATCTCGCCCGAAGTGCAGCTTCGTACTGGAGCCGTTCTCAACCGCCGGGGTACGGCCGAACTCGGTGCCGAACACCACCAGCGTGTCCGGCAGCATGCCTCGTTCGCGCAGATCGCCGACGAGCGCGGCGACGGCCGGATCGGTCTTCTCCGCCAGGCGGCGATGCACCAGGATGTCCTCATGGTTATCCCAGGGCTGCGAGTTGCCATAGTAGATCTGCACCATGCGTACGCCGCGCTCCACCAGTCTTCGCGCCAGAAGGCAACTGCGGCCGATGTCCGATTCGCCGTAGCGGGCTCGCATGGTTTCGGGCTCCTTGGCGATATCGAAGGCATCCGGCGCTTCAGTCTGCATGCGGAAGGCTGTCTCCATGGATTCGATCGAAGCCTCTAACTGGCTGTCGGACGCGCGGTCGGCCAGGTGCTGCCGGTTCAACGCGGATAACAGATCGAGTTGCCGCCGCTGCGCCTCCGGCTGCGTGCGGGCGCGGATGTTCTGGATGAGTTTGTAAGGGTCGCTATCGGTGTACTTGAGGAAGGTGCCCTGGAAGACGGCCGGGAGGAATGCCGACGACCACAGCGGCGATCCGACCACCGGCATCCCAGGGCACAGCACCACAAAGCCCGGCAGATTACGATTCTCACTGCCCAACCCATACATCAGCCAACTGCCCAGACTGGGGCGGCCGGGCTGGATGGTGCCCGTATTGAACATGAACAGCGAGGGCTCATGATTGGGCACCTCCGTCCACATCGACTTGATCACCGCGAACTCATCGATGAGCGCGCCCACCTTCGGCAGAATCTCGGATACTTCGATACCGCTCTGGCCGCACTTGCGGAACTGGAAGGGCGAGGCGAACAGATTGCCCGTAGACCGTTCCGTCTTGGGCGCACCACCGGGCACGGGTTGGCCATTATGCTTCACCAGCAAGGGCTTGTAGTCGAAGGTATCCACGTGCGACATGCCGCCGTTCATCACCAGGTAGATGATGCGTTTGGCCTTGGCCGGGAAGTGCGTGGCTTTGGGGGAGAATGGGTCGCTGGCGCCCTGCAGCATGCCTGCCAGCGCCGACATTCCGAAGCCGCCGGCCATGCGGGCCAGAGCCTGACGCCGCGTCCAGCGCGGATGAATCACACTCGGGATTCTAGTCGACATAGGCAAACTCGTTCGAACTCAACAATACCTGGGCATACTGGCGCCAACCATCCTGGCCGGCCTGATTGAGGAACCGCACCGCCAGGTCGCGTTCCGGAGGCTTGGGGTCGCGCTGGAACAGCAGTTGATACGCCTTGGCGACGCCCTGCGCTGCATCCGGCTGTTCGATGCGTTTGGCGAGTGCGCCGGCGCGGTCCCAGACCAGATCCGAATTCAGGAAGAACAGCTTCTGCAGGGGAACATTGGTCACCACGCGCTGTTCGCAGGTGACCGCCGCGGCGGGCAGATCGAAGAGGGATAGCGTCTCTTCCTGGACGAAGCGTCCGGTGCGGGCGTACAGCGTGCGGCGATGGAAATCGGCGGCCAGTGGCTTCGATTCGCCGCCGACCTTGCGGTCGAGTTCGCCGGAGGCAGCGAGCATGGCGTCGCGCAGGGGTTCGGCATCCAGGCGGCGGCGGTTGTGACGCCACAGGTAGCGATTGTCGGGGTCTGACGTTTCGTTGCGCGCGTTGCCGCCGGCCGAACGCTGGTAGGTCTCAGAAAGCACGATCTCCCGAACCAGCCCCTTCAGCGAATAGCCGCCGCCCACGAACCGCGCCGACAGGTGTTCCAGCAGTTGGGGCAAGGCGGGGCGATCGCCGACGCGGCCGAAGTTCGAAGGGGTCCGCACCAGGCCTTGGCCGAACAGAGCCAGCCAGACGCGATTCACGGCCACCCGCGCGGCCAGCGGATGATGGGCCACGGTTTCGGCCAGTTGGAGACGGCCGCTGCCTTGATCGAAGGGCACTTCCCTGCCCCCGCTCAGCACGGTGGGAAAGCGGCGCTTCACGATATCGCCGAGCGCCTCCGGATTGCCGCGGAGGTTCAGGTTGAGATCCTGCGGCTCAAACTCGCCGGCACCCATCAGGTAGGGATACTGGGGCGGAAGGGCTTTCTTCAATGCCTCATGCCTGGCCTTGAGCTCCTCATAGCGAGCCTTCTCCGCACCGGTGAGCAATTCCGGCGTCAGTTCGCGGCTGAACTTGAGCGGCGCGGTCTTATCGCCGAAGGTGCGATTCCAGGCCACGTAGCGATCGCGCTCCAGAGACTTTGAAGGAATGTAGGCGCCCGGGTTGAAGTCTTCTTCGGAGCGGTAGCCACCCGGGAGCACGATGGTGCGGGCTACCTGAGGGGCGTTCTTTTTTGCCTCTTCGACGATACGGGCGTTCTCCGCATCGACGGCCTTCTTTTCAACGCTGATCCGCGCGATGAGCGACTGAAAGGCCCTGGCGCTGGCCTTATCCTTGCGGGCGAACCAATCTTTCAGGAAGGGATGATTGTCCTCGGGCTTGGCAAGGTACTCCTTCCAGCGCGCCAGCACCTTGGCATTCAGCTTCGACGATGGCTTCGGGTTTAAGGCCGCCAGCATGTACTTCGCAATTTCGCGGGCGTAGCGTTCGGCCTGCACGGTGGCCTGCTCATCCAGGTATTTGTTGAGCGCCTTTTCCGCCTCATCCACTTCTTTCTTACGGGCATTCCAGGCATCGGCATCGGCCTTCGGCACCAGCGGATATTCCTTATAGGCGGTGCTGGCAAAGACGCCGGCGAGCGCGTAGTAGTCCTTGGCGGTGAAGGGATCGTACTTATGGTCATGGCAGCGGGCGCATGCCACGGTAACGCCCAGCATGCCGCGCGTCACCACGTCGACGCGGTCATGGCGCTCATCGGCACGCGTCTGCGCAGGCTGGGCGATACCGTAATACCAGGGGCCGCCGCCCAGCAGGCCGGTACCCGCCACCAGCGACTCGTCGTTCATGAGGTCGCCGGCAATCTGCGCCATCAGGAACCGGTCATAGGGGAGATTGCGGTTGATGGCCTGGACGACCCAGTCGCGATAGCGCCAGGCGTTGGCGTACGGGATGACGGCGGTGCCGCCGAAATCATCTTCGCCGTAGCGAGCGACGTCGAGCCAGTGGCGTCCCCACTTTTCGCCGAAGTGCGGACTGGCCAGGAGGCGATCGACTAACTGCGCCAGCCAATCGGGGCGCGAATCTTGGAGCGCCGGCTCATTGGCTTCCGGGGGCAGGCCGACGAGATCGAAGTAGACGCGGCGGACCAGCGTACGGCGATCGGCGGCGGTGTTGGGCGAGAGGTTCTTTTCGCGCAGGGCAGCGGTGACCAGGCTGTCGATGGTGTCGCTGGGGTTTACCGGCGGCAACGGCTGGAACGCCCAGTGCGAGACTGTGTCCTTCCATGGGGCGCCGGCCTTCACCCACTCGCGCAACGTTTCTACCTCGGCTGCAGGCAGAGGAGCGCCCGGCGGCATCGCCTTAACGGAACCGTCCGCCCGCGTGACGGCCAACAGCAACCGGCTGCGATCCGCGTCGCCAGGCACCAGCGCCGGGCCGGATTTGCCGCCCGCCAGCATGGCGGCACGGGAGTCCAGGCGCAGGTGTCCCATGCGCGTTTCGGCATGACAGGCCCAGCAGCGCGAGGCCAGCACCTGGCGTGCCGCGTCTTCACTGGCGGCGACCAGCAAACAGGCGGTCCAAAGCATTGCGGCGACGAATCGCATTCGCCCCCAGAATATCGCAGGCGCGGCAGGGTCAGATGCTCAGCACCGGGCAGGGGGATTCGCGCACGGTCTCATAGAGGCCCGACCAGAGGCGGCCGAGCGCGCCCTGCGCGTGCCCGCGGCCAACCACCAGCAGGTCGGCGCTGCGTTCCAGGACCTCTTCCCGCACCTGGGCGGCGATGTTGCCTTCGCGGATCACCAGCGGAGCGTCGATGCCTGCCTCATGCGCCATGCGTCGGATCTGCATATCGGCCATATCCACCAGTTGCGCACGGTAGGGGGCGAAGTCGGCCTCGAATGCCGTAGGCGGGGTTACCACGACGTGCAGCAACGCCAGCTTGGCATCGAACGAGACGGCGATGGCAGCGGCGGCGCGAAGCACGTCCGAAGCCTCGTCATCATTGTTAAGGGCACAGAGAATGGTGCGATACGGAACGGGCAGCGGCCGGTCCCGCAGTTGTTCGTGGACGCCGGTCCACACCGCGCAACTGACGTCGTGCAGCACCTTGGCGGCCACCGATCCCAACAAGAGACGCCGGAATCCGCCGCGGCCATGGGTGGGAAGCATCACCAGGTCGCAGCCGTGGCGGCGCACCGCGTTGCAGATGACCGCGCCGGGTTCACCGGAATCCACCAGGAAGCGCACCATCGCTGGGGGGAACAACTCTTCGGCATATTCCTGCAGGCGCTGCTGCTCGCGGCGGCAGAGTGTTTCGTGATAGCCGGGGCCCAACTCGACGTCGTCGAAGTAGGGGGCCATGAGGTCGAAGGCGTGCAGCAGCGTGATTTCCGCGTTGAAGTACCGTGCCATCTCGACGACGTGCGGGGTGAGGGCCCGGCAGGATCGCGAGAAGTCCACGGGAACAAGGATGCGTCGAAATGGCAGCATCGGGGCTCCTTTCGGCTTCCGAAGGATTGTGGAGCAAGTGCCGTGCCACCACGGCGGGCAGGTGGCGCAGGGGAAAGCGTCGAGGCGGGCTGCGTGAATTGCCCCAGTCACGCGCATTCCCCCAACCTCTGCGGAGTAAAGTGGCCTGGAATGTTCACCCGAACATGGCTAGTGACATGCTCGTAGTTTGTTTGAGAGAGGAGGCCGGCGATGATGTCTGTCGCACCGCCAACCGAATCCTCCCCAACCGGGACCCTGCTGCTGGTAGTGGGGGGCTCCGAACACGCGTTGCGGGGGCTCTCCGAAATCGGCCGGCGGCACGGTTGGATCCTACGCCGCTCGGAAGTTCTTCCCGAAGCACTGGAGCAGATTGAGGCGGAGTTGCCGACGCTGGTGTTGTGCGATGCCGCCTGGTGGCACCATTTGCAGCCACTGTTATCCCAGCGTTTGCACGGCGTCCCAGTGGTGGTGTTCACGCCGCTGGCGGATGAGGAACTCTGGCTGGAGGTGATGGAGCAAGGTGCCCACGACATGCTGGCGGCACCGTTCTCCGAACGCGAGTTGGCGCACACGGTGCGTGCGGCGCAGCGAGCGTTAACGATGGCCCGCTCCGCCACGTCCTGATTCGATTCGAGGAGAGCGTGGGATGGGCTGGCTTGATGAAGCCGGGTCCTATTGGAGCCGCGACGTGGCTGCTTTGCTTTCCGCTTTGGAGAGCGACGCAGCGAAGGGGCTGAGCGTGGCGGCGGCGGCCGAGCGGCTCGCCCGGCAGGGCCCCAATGCCCTGGGCGGCCAGGCACGCCGAGCCACGTGGCGGTTGTTGCTGGGGCAATTCACGAACCCTCTCATCCTGATTTTGGTGTTTGCGGCCGTGGTTTCCGCCGTTGCTGGCGAATGGGTGGACGCCACGATTGTTCTGCTGGTGGTGGCGGGCAGCGGGGCGATGGGTTTCGTGCAAGAGTACGCGGCAGGCTCGGCGTTGGAGCGTCTACGGGCGCGCGTGACTCTAACCACCAACGTGGTGCGCGACGGCGAAGCGCAAGCCGTGGCCAGCTCGGCGTTGGTGCCGGGCGACATTATCCTGCTATCGGCGGGCAGCCTGATCCCGGCGGACGGTGTGCTGCTGGACGCGCGGGACTTTTTTGTCAACGAAGCCGTCCTGACCGGTGAGACGTACCCGGTGGAGAAGCGGCCGGGGGTTGTGGCAGAGAATGCCGGCATCGCGCAGCGTACCAATTGCGTGTTCCTTGGTTCTAACGTCCGCAGCGGGACGGCCCGGGCGCTGGTGGTGCAGACCGGCGCCGCTACGCTCTACGGCCAGATCGCCAAACGCCTGACCTTGCGACCGCCCGAAACCGAGTTTGAACGGGGCCTCCATCATTTCGGCCTGCTGCTGACGCAGTTCATGGCGGTGCTGGTGATGGTGGTGTTCACGGCCAACATCCTGCACGCCCGGCCGGCGCTGGATTCGGTACTGTTTGCCATTGCGCTGGCGGTGGGCCTGGCACCGGAGTTGCTGCCGGTGATCCTGACCGTAACGTTGTCGAAGGGTGCTCAGAAGATGGCGGCGGGCGGCGTGATCGTGCGGCGGCTGAGTGCCATCGAAAACCTGGGCAGCATGGACGTGCTGTGTACGGATAAGACGGGCACGCTGACCGAAGGCGTGGTGCGGCTGGATGCGGCGCTGGATGCGGAGGGCCAGCCTTCGCAGGCGGTGCTGCGGGACGCTCTACGGAATGCGCATTTTCAGACCGGATTGAAGAACCCACTGGATGAAGCCATCTGGGCGGCGCGCGGCAGTTTGACGCTGGAAGGCTGGCGCAAGGTGGATGAGATCCCCTATGATTTCATTCGCAAGCGGCTGAGTGTGGTTGTGGCCGATGGCGATGGCAGGCACCGTCTGATCACGAAGGGCGCGCTGGAGCCGCTGCTGCCGGTGTGCGGGGACATTGCGGATGCCGCGCCGCTGCTGGCCCGCTACGAGGAGTGGAGCGCGTCGGGCTTCCGGGTGCTGGGCGTGGCCAGCAAAGCCGTACCGCCGCAGCCGGTGTACAGCCGCGATGACGAGGCGGGGCTCACCTTCGAAGGATTCCTGCTGTTTTTCGATCCTCCGAAGGAAGGCACGGCTCGCGCGCTGCGGGATCTCGCATCGCGGCACGTGGCGGTGAAGATTGTGACCGGGGATTCGCGGGGTGTTGCGGTACATGTTGCCGGCGAGGTGGGGTTGCCGGTGGACGCGGTGCTGACGGGCGAGCAGTTGCGCGCCATGGGCGACGAAGCGCTATGGCATGCGGCGGAGCGCACGACGATTTTCGCCGGGGTAGACCCGAACCAAAAAGAGCGCATCATCGGTGCGCTGCGGCGTACCGGGCACGTGGTGGGCTTCCTGGGCGATGGCATCAACGACGCCCCGGCGCTGCATGCGGCCGATGTCGGCAT
Organism: Bryobacterales bacterium; assembly: GCA_016789745.1. Classification (GTDB taxonomy): domain Bacteria; phylum Acidobacteriota; class Terriglobia; order Bryobacterales; family Bryobacteraceae; genus CADEFT01. The sequence continues at coordinate 16,483 of JAEUQF010000297.1, read as the reverse complement.
TTCCGTGGACCAAGCCGTGGACGTGGCGAAAGAGGCCGCCGATCTGGTGCTGCTGGAACATGATCTGGATGTGTTGCGCACCGGCATTGATGAAGGGCGCCGCACTTTCGCCAACACCATCAAGTACATCTTCACCACCACCAGTGCGAACTTCGGCAACATGCTGAGCATGGCCGGCGCATCGCTGTTCCTGCCCTTCCTGCCGCTGGTGGCGAAACAGATTCTGTTGAACAATTTTCTTTCCGACATCCCGGGCATGTGCATTGCGGGCGACCGCGTGGATGACGAATGGCTGCACCAACCGCGGCGTTGGAACATGCATTTCCTGCGCCGCTTCACCGTTGTCTTCGGCTTGGTGAGCGCGCTCTTCGATTTCCTGACTTTCGGCGTGTTGCTGTTGGTGATGCAGGCCGGTCCGGAGGTGTTCCGGACCGCCTGGTTCATCGAATCGCTATTGACGGAACTGGCGGTCGCCCTGGTTGTGCGCACGCGAGCCGCCTTCTATCGGAGCAAGCCCGGGCGGGCGCTGTGGATGTCGACCCTGGCCGTTGGGGTTCTCACGCTGATCCTTGCCTATACGCCCCTGGGCCCCATCTTCGACCTGGTGCCATTGCCACCGCGCCTGCTGTTGCTGATCCTGGCGATCACCGGGCTCTATGTGCTGGCAGCCGAGGCCGCCAAGCGTTGGTTCTGGCGAACCAGTGGCCTCTAGAAGACGCCGGCGACGATGCCCTGCTCGCCGTTCTTGACAACGACGACGGAGCCCTTGCCCACTTTCGGAACCACCGCGCCGTCCTGCGTGTTCAGGTCGAGCTCACCACCCAGCGTCACCGCAGCCACGGTGATGGTGCCCACCTTGGCGTTGTCCACGTAAACATCCAACACGGTGCCAACCGGGACGTTGACATCTTCCACTTCCACTTTCAGGTCCGCCCGCCCGCTCCGGGCACGGAAATCCGCCTGCCCCGATGGCGTCAGGCGGTCAATCCGCGCTCCGGTCAACTGCGTCCGAAGGCGGACTTCCCCCGATCCCCCAGCCTGCACCAGCGCGGGCATACCGGCCAGCAGCAGCATGGCCGCGGCGGAAAACAGTCTTCTTGTCATTTCGTGATACCTCAGTTTTGGTTTCCGGATCAGGGCCGGTGAGCGTTACTCACGGCCCAGTTGGAAACTAGGACAGCGGCGCCGCGGCAGTGGAACAGAAAAATCGCGGCCACGAAAGGTCAATCGCCAGCGCCAGAGCTTGCTGACAAACGCCCCGGGTTTGCGGCCGCCCGGGTGCAGTCCTTCTTTATTGGGTATTCGATTGGCGAGGCGCAGCCCCAATTGCGGAAAATGGTCTGGTCAGGGAGGTCGAGGACTGCCTGGATCAGCGAACGGACCTTCGTGCGGCGGGCCATGATCAGATCGGCAACCCGGTCTAACTCCGAGCCTGCCAATCCGCCTTCGATGAGAAGCCACTCGGCCGGGACACGCTCCCTGACGCTCTCGAGCAGTGCCGGGGGGAGTTCCCGAATTTCTTCGAGCAGCGGTTCCAACTGCGACCAGCCGAGGACTTCATCGTACGCGGCCGGGTTCACATGGATGCCCCATAAAGGAGCGTCTTCGAACACCCAATCGTCGCCTCCCAAACACATGCCGTGGTCGATCATCTCGGCGACCAACTGCCGTCGCCCGCGCTGTTGGCGGTAGAACACAGCTTGCCGGTAGTCACGGTTGTTGAGCAGCTTGTCCACCAGCAGCGTGGCGACGAAATCCATCCGGTTGTCGAGCGTGCGGTACAGCGCGGTGGGGAGTATATCGTATACGGCCTGACGCTCCAGGTCCGGCTCCACCAGCGAGCCATAGTGGCATCCCGGGTGGAGTCTGGCGCGATCCGCAATCCCACGTATACGCAGGTAATCGGAACGCTCCAGAAGCACACCATCGGTCACATCCAGGATCGTGATCGGCGGGGTCCGGATTTGCAGATGGGAGAGCAGCGTCCCGGCATACATCTCCGAGATTAAGCCGCGAACGGAGCCCGGCTGCGCCCACTTGGCGACATAGGTGCGTTGGTTCACACCCTGCACGAGCCAGGCACCGGTCCGTCCCCTCATTGGGCGAATGACACGCTCTACCTTGACCGCGGTGCGGTCCCCTACTACACCGCGGTGAATAGCGGATGATTCATTCATGAACGGGTACCCAATGAAAGAGTGCGGTTTTGCACCAGTAACTCTCACGCCTTTCCAAACCGGGTATACTTACCAAATGCGATGCCAACTCTATGTGCTTGAAGCACATGCGCCTGGAGGTCGCACCATCCCCGCGGGGGTCGTGTTGAGAGATCTCGCCTCCGCTCGCTTTTACAGTTGTATTCGCCAGGAATGGGACGGGGATTATTGGCCGGATGACCCAGATAATTCCGTAATTCTAACGGAATTCGCGCGGGAATTTCGGGAGCAGCTGGACAACGGCGTGTCCGATATGCTCCACCAGTTGCTCGATGAGGCGTCGCTCACCGTACGTATTCAAGATTGCGGAATCATTGAGACCGACAGCCCAGAGCAAGAGATATCCCAGCGCGCGTCGGATCTGGGCATCGCGTAGTTCGTCCGCCTCCTGATCAGCTTACATTCAACCTCTTTTCGTATTTGATTTGTCAGCGTTTCAGTTAGATAAGCGTACCGCATTTCCCACTCACGCCACTACGAACACTGGAGAGAACCGCATCTCAATCGCGCTGGCGGCTTGGCCGTTAGGTGGCCGCAGCGCCGGGGGAGAAGGTGAAGATGGTCACCGGAGCGGGTTCGCCGCCCAGGGCCTGATAGAAATCGAGGGCATGGGTGTCCTCATTGTCGGCGGGCACCCAGATGGTAGTGATGCCTTCGGCGGCTGCCTGTTCGCGCAGAGCTTCGACGAGTTGCCGGCCAAGCCCACGGCGCTGGTACTCGGGCAGCACGGCGATGTCGTAAAGGAAGATCTCCCACTCCTCGATTCGGGTGAGCGGGAGGGTGTGCGCGGTGAGACCGCCGACCATACGCCCATCGACAGAGATGGTGAGCGCCCAGAACTCGGGACGGGCGAGCAGGCGGACCAGGTAGGCGTCGCCGAGCGGGCGGCGCTCGGTTTCAAAGACGTCCGCGATGAGGAGAAACAACTCGCGGGCTCGCTGGAGATCGGAGAGGGTAAGTCGCTCGACGCGGGTCTGCTGCATTTCGACCAAGCGTAGCGCAGGTACGGGCTCAACGCAGCGTTGGGTAGCTTTCCAGGAGGGATTCGCCTTCGCGTCGCAAGACGGCGTTCACGTTGGCGGATGGGTATGCGGCGGCGGCTTCGCGACGCAGCAGCAGGCGCCCCACCGGCGAGCGCGCATTGGTGAGGGTGACCGGGCGCGGCGCCAGGGCAGCGGCGAGGTCAGGCAGGTCGTAGGACGCAAGGACGCCGGGCAGCACGGCATCTTCGATGTCTCTATGAATGGCCGAGGCGCCGATGGCGGCGTAGGAGACCAGCGCGTCCTCCAGGATGACGCGGGCGATGCGCGGATCGAGCACGGCGGCGTGCAGGGCGACGGGGGAGAGTTTCCCTTTGGCGATGACCGTGACACCGGAGGGCGGAAGGGCGCCGAGGTCTTTGAGAGCGTCGATGGCGCGGATGAGGTCATTGATGCGGATACCGAGCAGCGGCTTGCCGGTCATGAGGGCAAGCGAGGCGAGTTGCGGGTAGGCCCAGGGGGCTGATGGGGTGCGGGCGAAGGCGACTTCGCCGATGCCGGAGAGGTCCGGAGCGAGCACGGTGTAGCCGGCGGTGGCAAGGGCGGTCGCGTCGCCTTGCGGACCGAAGGCGGCGGCCTTGCCGCGCGGGTCGAGGAGGAGGACGGTGCCTCGGGACTGGCCTGCGGGCGTGGCGAGGGCGGCAGGGATGGTGAGGCCTTCGGCGGAATCGAAGGTGAGCAGTTCGACGCCCTGTGGGGTGCGGCGGGCGCGGCGAAGTTGCAGGGGGGCGTTCGACGGCTGGTAGCGGGTGAGGCGAAGCACGGCGTCGCGCACGGCAGTGGGTGTGAGGGGTCGTTTCGGCGCGAGGGCGCGCAGACGAGCCACATTCACGGTGGAGGCGGTTTCGCCGCCCAGCGAGGTGGCCACCATGCCGGTGGGAGTGGCGTTCAAGTCCTCTTCGTGCTCGGTTTGGAAGGGCGGCTCGGCCACGGGGTCGCCCTGGCCTTTGAGCCAGCGGCGCATGAAGTTGACCAGGGCGAGGCGGGAGGCATCCGGGACACCGTGGGGGCCGGGTTCATGGAACCAGGCGACCTTGATGGCGGCATCGTAAAGCGTATAGATGCGCTTCATTTCGGCGAAGGTTTTGCGGGCGCCTTCCAGCGGAAAGAAGTCCTGATCGGTGGAGAGGATGAGGTAGGGTTTGGGCGCGGCAAGGCCGATCCAGTCGGCGTGGTCCAGGCCTTCGAGCAGCTGATCGGGGAACTGCTGTTCGGCGTCCTGCGGGCCGGTGCCCTGTAGCTGGTCTTCCCAGGAAGTGATGTAGCAGGCGGGCGCGGCGGCTTTGACGCGGTCGTCGAGGGCGGCGATGTAGGTGGTGAGGGTGCCGCCGCCGGAGCAGCCGGCGACGCCGATATTCTCCTTGTCGACGATGGGCAGCGACTGGAGATAGTCGATGCTGCGGATGCCGTCCCAGATTTTGTAGCGGGCGACGGTCTCGCCGCCGAGCAGGCTCTGCCAGCCGACCATGCTGTGTTCGGTGGTGGTGCCGCCGACTTTGGAATCGCCGAGGTCGTTGTCCCAATAGATGCGGCGCTCGCCCTGGCCGATGGGGTCGTAGGTGAGGACGACGAAGCCCTGCCGGACGAGAGCGATGGCGATCTTTTGATAGAAGGCGCGGTTCTTGGCGGTGACGCTGTGGCCGACGGGTTGCAGGACGGCGGGGAACGGGCCCGGGCCCTTGGGGACGTAGAGGTTGGCGGTGACGAAGAAGCGCGGGCTGCTCTCGTAGACGACTTTGTCGACACGGTAGGTGTCGCGGGTGAGGGTACCGGTGGTGCGGGGATTAAGGGGAGTACGGGGGTCAGGGAGGCCGCCGATCATGCGGAGGGCGGCGGCGCGGATACGGCGTTTGCGGGCTTCGTAGGCGTCGCGGGTGGCGATGGTCTCCACCTGGCGGCGGCGGGTGGCGAGCTGCTGTTGGGCGATGCGCTGCAGGTAGGAGCTGAGCATGGCTTGGGGGGTGGGATGGACGGAAGGGTCGAGGGCTTTGAAGTCCTCGGCGTTGAGTAGGGAAAGGGCGAGGGTGGCGAGGAGGAATCGGGATGGCATGTGCGTCCCAGTCTCTCGCGTCGCAGGGGCAGTTTCAATTTTCATGGACGATCCCTGGTGCGAAGGGGCGATTACAGTTCTGTTTCAGACTCCTCGCTTCCGCGCCGATGAGCCAAGGGAGAAGCGGATGACCTTCCCCTGGACACGGGCACAACGGCGAGGGCAGCGGCTGCAGTTTCATGCAGTGCTGCAGCGGCAGATGCTGGTGTTGACGCTGGGACCAATCGTGGTGATGGCGGTAGCGGGGTTCTGGTATTACGGGCGGGTGTTGGAGGCGGTGGCACGGAACGAGCTGCGGACGGCGGCGCAGCATTCGCGCGATGAGTTGGAGTTTTTCCTGAAGGTGCACCGGGAGGCGATTGAGACGCTGGCGTATGGGGTGGGGGAGGCGGCGGCGCGTGGAGATGAGTCGGCGGTAGGCCATTGGGTGGCCAGGACCCAGCAGGCACATCCAGCATTTCTGACGATGCTGGCGACGGATGCGCGGGGCAGGATCCGGTGCGCGACGCGGCGGGGGCTGGAGTCGCGGGATGGGCGGCAATTGGGGGGCCGGGATGTATCGGACCGGGAGTACTTCCGGCGGCCGATGGCGAGCGGGCAGACCTACGTGTCGGGGGTGTTTCAAGGCAGGGGGTTGGGGAATGATTTGATTGCGGCGATCAGCGCACCGGTAGTGGGAGCGGACGGGCGGCGGATCGGCGTGGTGGAAGGATCGTTGGATCTGCGGATGGCCCCGATCGGGCACTCCGCCCTGGAGATGCGGCCGCGCGTGGTGGCGCATGACCATGTGGGAAGTACGGTATTTGCCACCGGGCCGGAGGTGGCCGAGTGGGGGGAGTTGCGGAACGCGCTGCGGCGGCAGGCAGTGAACCAGGTAGTGCAGGTGGAGGCGGCGCGGCAGAGCTACCAGGCGGTACGGTATGCGCTGGCATCGGCGCAATGGGAAGTGATTGCGGCGCTACCTTCCGGCGTGGTGTTAGAGCGGGCGCGGGCATTTCATATCAGTGCGACGGGGTTGCTGTTGCTGGCGTTGGGGATTGCCTGGCAGTTGGCAGCGCGGGTGGCGCGGCGGATGTCGCAGCCGCTGGAAGAGATCACCGGAAAGCTGGAGCGGTATGAGTTGGGTGAGGAGTTCGGAAGACTGGAGGGGACGCGGGAGGCGCCGGAGGAGATTGAGCGGATTGAAGGGGAATTGGGGCGAATGGGGCAGCGGCTGAAGGAATCCTACGACAAGCTGCGAGCGGCGCTGGAGGAGCGCGACGGGGCGAACCGGAAGCTGGAAGGGCTGCTCAAGGAACTGGATCGGAAGGTGCTGGAGCGGACGGCGGAGTTGGAGGAAAGCGAGCGGCGGTATGCGCTGGCGGCGAAGGGGAGTAATGACGGCATTTGGGACTGGGATCTGCGGACCGGGCGGGTGTACTATTCCGAGCGCTGGAAGGCGATGGTGGGGTTGGCGGGTGATGCGGAGTTGAACGAGTTGGGCAGTTGGCTGCGGCTGGCGCACCCGGAAGATGCGGTGCGGCTGGAGTGGGAGTTGCAGCGGCAGGCCATTCGGAAGCAGGGGCAATTTGAAGTGGAGTACCGGCTGCGGCACAAGGATGGGACATGGCGGTGGATGCTATGCCGGGGGGCGGTGGAGCGCGGCGAGGATGGGAAGGCGCAGCGCATGGCGGGGTCGCAAAGCGATGTGACGGGGACCAAGCTGGGGGATCCGCTGACGGGATTGGCGAACCGGCTGGCGATTGTGGAGCGGCTGCAGGTGGTGATCGACCGGGGGAAAGAGACCGGGATGGCGGCGTATGCGGTGATCTTCCTGGATCTGGACCGATTCAAGCTGATTAACGACAGTCTGGGGCACGCGGCCGGCGATGAGGTGCTGCTGGATGTGGCGCAGCGTTTGGAGGCGGGCATACGGCGGGCCGGGCACGAGGGGGCGTTGATTGGGCGCATGGGCGGAGACGAATTCGTGGTGGTGCTGGAGGGCGGATGTCCGGCGGAGGTGGGGCAGGCAATCCGCCTGGAGATGAAGGCTCCATTCCATGTGGGCACTTCGGTGGTGTTTGCGAGCGCGAGTATCGGGATTGCACAGGGGCGGTTGGAGTATCACCTGGCGGAAGATGTGCTGCGGGACGCCGATACGGCGATGTATCACGCCAAGTCGTCGGGTCCGGGCGAGGTGGCGGTGTTCGATGACCAGATGCGGGCGCATGCGGTGGAGCGGTTCGAACTGGAGAGCGCCCTCAGGCAGGCGGTGGACCGGAAGGAGTTTACGCTGCGCTTCCAGCCGCAGGTGAATCTGCACACCGGGCGTCTGAGCGGGATGGAGGTATTGGTGCGCTGGCAGCATCCGGAGTGGGGTTTGGTGCCGCCGGGCCGATTTATTGGGATTGCGGAGGAGACGGGACTGATCCAGCCGTTGGGGCGATGGATCCTGGAGGAGAGTTGCCGGCAGATGGCGGACTGGGTAGAGCGGCTGGGGTGTGAGGATCTGACCATCAGCGTGAACCTGTCGAGCAAGCAGTTGGCGGAGCCGGAGTTGACGGCACAGGTGGAAGGCATTCTGGAGGCCACCGGGCTGAGCAGCGCGCGGCTGAATTTGGAGTTGACCGAGAGCGCGGTGGCGGATGAGCGGTTCATGGCGAAGGCGAAGCTGGAGGATCTGGTACGAATGGGGATCGGGCTGGAATTGGATGATTTCGGGACGGGGTATTCATCGTTGGGGCAATTGCAGAAGATGCCGTTCCGGACTTTGAAGGTGGACCGCAGCTTTGTACAGACGATCGGGACGGAGGGCGAAGGAGAGCGGCTGGTGAAGTCGGTGCTACAACTGGCGAGGAGTTTGGGGATGACGGCGGTGGCGGAGGGAATCGAGACGGAGATGCAAGCGAGGGTGCTGGCGGAGATGGGCTGTGACTTCGCGCAAGGGTTCTACTTTTGGAAGCCGCTGACGGCGGCCGAGATGGAACAGGTGATTCGGGAGAAGGGTGGCAGGGTGGAGGATCCCGCGGCGAGTTTGCTTGCGCTGGCGGCGTTGGGGGATGGGGAGCACGGCGAGGTGCAGCCTGTTCTGGAGGGGGCACACTGAGCTGGGCTTCTACGTGATGCCGGCACGCGCAGGAGGGGTTCGGTGCGGCCGTCGGGGGGGACTTGAGCCAGCAGTCAAAGTTCTTCCCGCGCAGGTGCATGTGGGGTCCAGGCGGCGTCGACAGGCGCGGTCACCAGGGCGCACTTCGATCTGTTCGATCCAAGGGTCGAAGGGGAAGTTGGTGGGCTCGGCGAAGTGGAATGTAGTCGAGTTGTCCGGTGGCCGTGACCGGGAAGGGGGGCGGGCGGTGCACGCGCGAAGGATCAAGGCTCGGCCGGAGTGAGACGGCGGTCATTGGAGAAGGAGAAATTAGGGGGCTGGCGAGTTGGCGCGGATTCCCTAGGCCGCGCGCAGAGAGGCGCAGATTTCGAAGAACCAGGCAGGAATGGGGGTTTGGATGTCCCAGTAGATGCTCATGGGGCGGGAGCCGGTGTGGGACACGTAGGTAACCGGGCCGAGGTAGACGAAGGGATTGTCCTTGCGCGGTCGGACGAATAGTAGGAAGCGGGCGCCGTTGCTGTCTTGCTGAATGTAGCGCTGGCCAGTGGCGGAAGTTTCGCTGGTGGTGCTTTGGGATTGCCAGTGGAAGCGGGTGGGGCTGACGGCGTAGTCTTCGTAGCGGGTGGTGGGGGAGAAGGCTTTATCGGATTTGTCGAGGGTTACCAAGAGGACTTCGGTGTGAAGCGGTTCTATGTAGAAGCGGCCTGTCTGGGTGTGACGGGCGCCCACCTGATCCGGCAGGCCCAATGCGACGAGGACTTCGTCGCGGGTGTACTGTCGGTGAAGGAAGAGGGGACAATCAGGGAGCCGCGGGTCGGAGGTGTCGTCAGCATGCAAACGGATGCGGTCGAGGAGGGCGTTGTTGAGTTCCAGGAACTCGCGCCGGACGGCGGGGCGGGCTTGGATCCGTTCGAGCGCCGCGCTCCAGGTGACGCCGGGCTGGTGAGCCTCGTTCTGCAGCAGGCGGAAGGTGAGCATCTCAACCAGGCGTCGGTCCAGGAATGAAAGCGAGTCCGGCGAATCGGGGGATTCTACCAGCAGTCGGCGATGTAGCGTGAGGCGGCGTGTCGAATCCATGTGGAGGATGAGACTGAAGCGGGAGAGCAGGCTCTGGTCTTCGGGTGTAATCTCGAACGGGAGTAGTCCGGCATCCTGGCAGAGCGCGCACCAGCCGCCGATGGAGGGCTTGTAGACATCGGGGAGGTCGTAGCCAGTCTCGCCGAGATACTCGGTGAGCGAAGGGGTGCGTTGCAGTAGGGTGGTGAGGGCGCGGAGTTCGGCAACCATGCGGACGCGGGTGGCGTTGAGGCGCGCCTTGAGGTTGGCGAGGATGACCTTGCGGGATTCCTTATCGAGGCGGAAGTAGCAGTTGCCGGGCAGGTGTGTGATGCCGGTCTCAAGCTCGCGGATGACCTGCCGGCGGGTGCCGCCGAGCAAGGCGGTGAAGCGCTGGTCGAAGCGGAACTCACGGCGTTGGTTGCCGATGAAATCGAGCACGAGGCAATTGGTCTTGCCTTGATTCAGGCGGAGGCCGCGGCCGAGTTGCTGGAGGAAGACGCTAGAGCTTTCGGTGGGACGAAGGAAGAGGACGCAGTCGAGTTCGGGGATGTCGACGCCTTCGTTGAACAGATCGACAGTGAACAGCACGTTGACTTCGCGGTTGCGCAGGCGGGTGATGGCCTGGACACGATCAGCGGGCGAGGAACCGCTGGTGATGGCAGCCGCGGGGATGCCGGACTGGCTGAAGATATCGGCCATGAAGCGTGCATGGCGGATGGAGACACAGAAGCCGAGCGCGCGGGCCTGGCCGGGGGCGCCGTGGATTTCAGCGAACTGCTTGACGACGAGGTGGGCGCGGCGCTGGTTGTGGAGATAGGTGATTTCGAGTTCGGAGACGTTATAGGCCCCGCGCGACCAGGAAAGGTTAGAGAGGTCCGTGCCGTCGTGGACGCCGTAATAGTCGAAGGGAACCAGGTACTGGCGTTCGATGGCATGCCAGAGGCGCATTTCGTCGGCAATGCGATGGTCGAACCAGGGAAGGATGCTGTCGCCGTCCATGCGCTCGGGAGTAGCGGTGAGGCCGAGGAGGATGGCGGGTTGGAGGGAGGCGATGAGGTCGCGGTAGCTGGCGGCTGGGACGTGGTGGGCTTCGTCGAGGACGGCGTAGTGCCAGAAGCCGGGGCCTTGCGAGGCGAGCAGGTTGCGGGAATGGAAGCTCTGGATGGTGGCGAATAAGTGAGTATAGGCGGCGGGTTCCTCCCCGCCGGTGAGAATATCGCCGAAGGACTCATCGCGGAGCACATGGCGGAAGCAGCCGCGGGCTTGGCGGAGGAGTTCTTCACGGTGAGCAAGGAAGAGCAGATTGGGACGACGACCGGTGAAGGGCTGGCGGGTGTAGTCGAAGGCGGCGATGAAGGTCTTGCCGGTGCCGGTGGGGGCGACGACGAGGTTGCGGAAGAAGCCGCGGTCGGCGCGCTCGGATTCGAGGCGGTCGAGGGTGGCCTGTTGGAACGGGTGGGGGCGCAGGTCAAAGAAGAGGGGCGTGGTGGTGCCGGAGGGGGATTTCCGCGAGAAGTCGAGCGCCGTTTGGACGCGGCGGCACTGGGATTCGTCGTCGGGGTGGAAAGGCTCGAATTCCGGGTCGGCCCAGAGGGAATCAAAGGCGCCCCGAAAGCGTTCGAGGACATGCGGCGTTTCGGCCTGGCTGAGTTTGACGGTCCATTCGATCCCGTCTTCCAGGGCGGGACCAGAAAGGTTGGCGGAGCCGATGTAGGCGGAGGAGAAACCGGAGTCACGCTCAAAGAGCCAGGCCTTGGCATGGAGGCGGCGACGGCGGCCGTCGAGGGAGATGCGGAGATCGACGTTGGGGAGGCGGGCGAGTTCCTGGATGGCGCGGAGGTCGGTGGCGCCGATGTAGGTGGTGGTGAGGATGCGGACCGGTGCGTTCCGGGCAGTGAGTTCGTGGAAGGCGGCTTTGAGCCGCTGCCAGCCGCGCCACTGGATGAAGCTGACGAGCATGAGGACACGGTCGGCGGAGGCGAGTTCGCGCTCGAGTTCGAAGCCGAGGCGGGGCTCACCGCCGGCGTTCATAATCAGGCTGTTAACGCTGAGCGGGGTGGAGGGAGGCTGCGGCGGCGTGGGGGTGCGGTATAGGGCGCGGAGGAGTTGCGCCGGAGGATCTATGGATTCGGAGGCGAGGTCTTCGCCGGTTTGCGCCTTCAGGACTTCGAGGAGGGTGTTGGTGAGATCGAGTTGACGCTGCCGGCGTTCTTGGGGGGGAAGGGCACGGAGGGCGAGGCGGATCTGCTGGAGGAGGTGGCGGGCGAGGTAGTCGGGCGAGTCTGCCTCTTCCAGGTCGGCGGTGGCGGGTTGCAGGCCGGTAGGCAGCGACTGCAGCGTTTGGCGGAGCGAGCGCGTGAGGAGTTGGTCATAGAGGCCCGGCTTGGCGTCGCGCATGGGAGGTAGGATAGCGCGGGGCCCGGGCTACCGCGTAAATCGCAGCGACAGGCGGAAGGTGCGGCCGTCGTTGAGCGTATTGGTGATGACGCCGAAGTTGGGATCCGTCAGCGTGAAGCCGGGCTCCGCAAATTGCGGCGTGTTGCTGAAGTTGATGGACTCGGCACGAAAGGTCATCGACCAGTCCTGGCGGAGCGGCCACTGGCCGGTGAGTCCCAGGTTCCAGTTGCGGATCGGGGCGCGGCGGAAGACGTGACGGCCGAGGTTGCCGCGAGGATCGCCAGGCTGGACGAAGCTGAAGGCGGAGCGCGGGAGTTGCGAGCGCGAGAGGTCGGGGTGGGAGATGGTGCGGCCAAGGATAGAGGGGTCCAGGACGTTGGGGCGGTCGCCCGAGATGCCATCGACGTTCCCAAAGCCCGGGGCGTCGGAGCCGGTGGCGAGGTTAAACGGCGTGCCGGTTTTCAGCAGCGTCACGGAATCGAGTTGCCAGCGGCCGGTCCAGCGACCCAGGCGGCGCAGCGAGGGGAGCGCATAGTCGGCTTTCAGGAGGAGGGCGTGAGGAGAATCGAAGCGGCTGAGGCCGCGGAGGTCGCCGACCACGTCGAACTCACCCTGGCTGCGGTAGCGGAAGGAATCGACATCATGGGCGGTGTTGGTATAGTCGCCGCCAAGGTCGATGGCTTTGGAGAACCAGTAGGAGGATTCCAAGGTAAGGCCGTGCCAGGCGCGGGCGGTGAGTGTGGTGCGGAAGGCGTCGAAGTAACCGCGCGAGGAGTTCATGACGCGGCGAATCTCGCCGTTGGTTTGCAGGGCGCGGCGGGCATCGACGGTGGCCGTGGTGAGGGGGATGCCGGGGACAGGGTGGGCGCGGTTCTGATACCAGTGATTGAGCACTTTGATAGAGCGGCTGCCGACGTAGGCCAGTTGCCACGTCCAGTTGCGCGAGGGGGCCAGTTCCCAGACGGCGTTGTATTGCTGGGAGTAGGGCGTGACCAGGTCGCGCGGATAGTCGTAGAAGACGGACTGGCGGGGCGGGTTGGCGAGGACGTTATAGCCGCCCGAGAGGGCGCGGGCGAGATCGGGGTCCTGGATGACGGCCTTGTAGTTGTTGGGAGGATTGAAGCGGATCTGCTGGAAGGTGACCGGGAAGATCTCGCCATAGTGGAGGCCGTAGGCGGCGCGGAGCGTGCCCCAGGGTCCCGGCAGGCGGTAGGCCAGGCCCAGGACGGGGCCGAGGTTGTTGTTGTCGGAGAAGTAGGGGACCTGGTCAATGCCGTTGACTTCTCTGGGCCGCGAAATGGGGCGATAGCCGAGGGCGAAGTTGAGGGTGAGGCGGGACGTGAAAGTAAATTTGTCGGCGACATAGAACCAGTTATCCCAGTTGCGATAGCCGCGGTGGAGGTTGCCTTGGGCGATCCAGGCAGTGGAGGGGCGGCCGAGGCGCAGGTTGGTGATGGTGTTGTTGCCGTAGTTGTTGAAGAAGGCAAAGGCGGTGACATGGGCGTCGGATTCGCGCCCGTTCATCTGGCGGCGGAGGAGTTCGAAACCTGCTTTGAAGCTGTGGCGGCCGGCGGTGTAGGCGATCTGGGCGGCGGGCTTCCAGAGGTTCTGGGCGCGGTCAATAGGAACGGCGTTGTTGTCGTTGATGGCGCGGAGAAGGCCGCTGGTGAAGACCTGGTAAGGGATGGAGTCGTTTTCCAGAGTGATGAGCGACCGGGTGCGGTCGAAGCGGAGGGCGGCGATGGTCTGGGTGCGCGCGGACCAGGCGCGGTGCCATTGCAAACCGGCCTGGTGGGACATGGTGGTGGTGTCGGGGTTCTGGCCGCGCACCAGTTGGAAGGCTTTGACGCGGGCGCCGGTATGGGAGTAGGACGCGATGAGCTTGTCCTGTGTGGTTAGTTGCTGGTCCAGGCGGAGGGTGGCGTTGTCGTTGGTGACGCGCTGCGGCGCGTTGGTGTTGAGCATGCGCGAATCGATGTCGGTGCGGTTGGGGAGTTCGGCGGGGTAGGAGTCGAGGATGCGCTGGATGAAGGGGCGCAGGAGCGGGTTGGTGGTGAGCGGGACGCGTTCGTCCTGGGCGGGTACCTGGACATTGCCGTTGACGATGCCGCGGATGCTCTGGCGCCCGCCGTCTACCGATAGATGCGCGCCGCGCCAGAGGGGTCCGGTGAGGGCGAGGGTAACGTTGTTCTCGCGGGCGGGTTTGACAGGGCCTACCTGGAAGAAGGCGCGGGCGGAGAAGAGGCTGTTGAGGTGCATCCAGCCGGCGTGGCCGTGGAAGGCGGCGAGGCGGGGTTTCGGGAGCAGGAGGATGGTGCTGCTGGGCGGACTGCCAAACTCGGTGCCGTAATAGCTCCGTTCGGGCTGGAACTCGGAGAGCACGGTAGGCGTGACGCCGAGCCGCTGGTTGATTTCCTTGAGCGCGTTGTTGTCGATGAGGTTGAACTGGACGTTTTCGTTGCGGCGGCTTTCGCCGCTTTTTGAGTCGGTTTGCCCGAGGAGATTGAGTTGGGTGCGGTTGCTTTCGGTGGCGGCGGGGGTGGGAGTCGCCGGCGGGGGTTGTTTTTGGGCGAAGGCCGTGGGAATGAGCAGCAGCAGGAGGATGGCGGACGGGACGGGCATTCCTGTTGTTCAGGATCGCACGGGGGCAACGGCATTTCGCGGCCGGTGCCAGCGGTTTTAGGGGACAATGTGAAGCCTATATGGAATTTCGACAGTTGGGAAAGAGCGGCCTGCAGGTGCCGGTGTTGTGTCTGGGGACGGCGACATTCGGCGGAACCACCGAGTTCTTCCGGGCATGGGGAACCACGGGAGTGGAAGAGGCGGCGCGGCTCCTGGGCATCTGCCTGGAGGCGGGCGTGAACTTCTTCGATACGGCGGACGTGTATTCGCAGGGGGTATCGGAAGAGGTATTGGGTGGGGCCATGCGCTCGTTCCGGCGCGAAGATCTGCTGATTTCCACGAAAGCCACGTTCGCATTCGGAGAAGGGGCGAACCAGGTGGGATCGTCACGGCTGCACCTGATGCGGCAGATTGAGGGCAGCCTGCGGCGGCTGGGGACCGACTACATCGACGTCTATCATATGCACGGGTTTGACGCGCTGACGCCGGTGGAAGAGACGCTGTCCACGTTGGACACCGCGGTACGGCAGGGCAAGATCCGCTACATCGCGGCGTCGAACTTTTCGGGCTGGCATCTGCAGAAGTCGCTGGGGGTGAGCGAGCGCTACGGTTGGGCGCGGTATGTGGGGCACCAAGTCTACTACTCGCTGGTGGGCCGGGATTACGAATGGGAGCTGATGCCGCAGGGGCTAAGCGAGGGAGTCGGGGCGCTGGTGTGGAGTCCGCTGGGATGGGGGCGGCTGACGGGGAAGATCCGGCGCGGGCAGCCGTTGCCGGCGGTGAGCCGGCTGCATGAGACAGCGGAGTCGGGTCCGCAGGTGGCCGATGAGCATCTCTACCGGGTGGTGGATGCGCTCGAAGAGGTGGCCGGGGAGATTGGACGGACGGTGCCGCAGGTGGCGCTGGGCTGGCTGTTGTGCAAGCCGACCGTAGCGACGGTGATCATCGGGGCACGGAATGAGCAGCAGCTGCGGGATAACCTGGCGGCGGCGAGTTTCCTGTTGACTCCCGAGCAGGTGGCGAAGCTGGATGCGGCGAGCACGGTGCCGGTGGCGTATCCGTACTGGCACCAGCGCGGGTTCCAGGTACGGAATCCTCTGCCGGCGGCATATCGCGGGTAGGAACTACGAGGGATTCTCGGTGTTGGCGTGGTCGGTCAGGGCTGATGTCTTCGTCCCGTATAACTCGGCGCGAAGGAGCTTGATGAGCCGCCACGCCTCCCCGCGATCGAAATCCCACGCCACCAGCGCTTGGCGCACAATCTCGACGCCCCCTTCAAACTCCGGCTGCACGACGCGGTCGACACCGGCTTCCCGCAGCTCGGGGACATTGTGCTCCAGCACCGCTCGGGCGATGACGATGATCTTCGGGTTGATGGCGCGGGCGCGGCTGGTAGCCAGGCGGATGGTGCTGTGGTCCGGCACCGTGAGGATGATCATTCGCGCGTGGGCAATGCCAGCCGCCTCCAGGATGACGTCCTGGGCGACGTCGCCCCATACCGCCTCAATGCCGTGCGCCGAGGCATCACTGAAAGCAGAGTGGTCCCATTCGGTCAGCACCAACGGGATGTTGGCGGCGCGCAGCACCCGGGTTACGGCTCGCCCATTGCGGCCATAGCCGGCCACCACCACATGGTCCGTCAGCGCGCTCTGCGTCGGCGGCATCGACATCACCGCATGGTCCTGCTTCCGCCAGCGCCGGTACAGCCGTCCGATCGGCAGTGCCGTGCGCGACACAATCGGCGAGATAGCCATCGTCAACACCGTGCAGGTCAGCGCCAGGTCGTACGTCTGCTTGGAAAGCAGGCCGGAACTCAGCCCCGTTCTGGCGAGCACGAACGAGAATTCGCCGATCTGCGCCAGCCCCAGGCCCACGATGAACGGAGCCATGTTGACATAGCCGAAAGCTCGCGCGATGCCGCCTGTGATCACTGCCTTGCCCAGCACGATCAGCGCCACGGAGATGGCAATCAGCGCGATATGCGTGAGCAGGAACGAAGGATCAAACAGCATGC
>JAEUQF010000052.1 GCA_016789745.1 Bryobacterales bacterium | reverse complement strand
CGCGCGGTCCGCATTCGCGAGGACCTCTACAAGAAGGACCCCAAAGCCCCGCAGCATCGCCGTGAACTGGCCGGCGTGTACGGCGACGTCTGCCTGCTCCAGCAGCCCGAGTGGGGCTTCACCGCCGGCGACCCCGCACAGGCCGAGTTCTACTGCCGCAAGGCAGTCGAGTTGGTGGAGCTGAACTTGAACGCCGATCGCAACGACGCACAGTCCCGCTACGACATCTCGTTTCGCGCCATGAATCTGGGCATCACGCTGGCCGAGAGCAAGCCGCGCGAAGCGGTGCCGGTGCTGGAACGGGCCTTGGGCGTCACCGAAGGCCTGGTGAAATCCAAGTTCCAACTCGCTTTCGCCCGCAGCAATCACGGGCGGACCCTCGCCGGCCTCTCCAACGCCCACCGCCGGCTCGGAAACATCGCGGAAGCCGAACGGCGTGGCAACGAAGCCGTGGCGGTGATGGAAGCCCTGCACCGCGATCAGCCCAAGGAACGCCATTCGCGCCACGCCCTCTCCTTTGCCTACCGGACACAGATCGCGGCACTGCTGGCCGCGGGCAAACACGCCCAGGCCCTGGAAACCAGCCGTAAAGCAATCGACCTTGCACTGGAGAACGGCGAGCGCATGCCCTCCGCCTACGCCGAACGTGACCTCGCGTTGGCCTATGAGCAGAATGCTGCCATTCAACGTGCCGCGGGCAAGCCTGGGGAGAGCCGCGAGATGGCAGGCAAGGCGCTCGAGATCTGGAAAGGCTGGGCAAAAAAATACCCCGCGACTCCCTATGTCGAAAGGAAGATCGCGGGGCAGGGTGTGTAGAGGTTAGCCCGGCTTACCACTCCAGCCGAACAACAATCAGGTGGTTCGGCTGCGCCGTGCCTACGTCGGAGAAGCCGCCGCGGGTGGCCGTGCCGACACGCCCGAAGTTCTGCAGGTTCTGCAGGTTGTATACCGTGTTCGGGTTGCCGTAGTTCGGGCTCTTGAACGGGTTGTTGGAATCCCAGCGCAGAATAAAGCGCGCGCGCTCGTAGATCCGCCATTCCTTCGACAGCGAGAACTGCGGCCACGTCAGGCCGGGCCCTTCCAGTACGTTGCGGCCCATGTTGCCCGCCGTGAATGCTGCCGGGTAAGCAAAGGCATTGGGATTCAGGTACGCGTTCTGCGCCTGTACCGGGAAGCGGTGTTCGCCGATGTTCCAGCCATCCACCACCGGATCCTGGCCGGCCACCAGGTTCGGACGAGCCTGACCCGGCAGGTATTGGAACGGGCTGCCGGCAAACGTGATGTTGATCGGTGGGCCAGACTGGAACGTCTGCGTCCAGGCGAAGTCCCAGCCACCGAAGATGGCGTTGACCACCCCGCCGCGGTTCATCAGCTTGCGCCCTTTGCCGAACGGCAGTTCGTACGTCAGAACGTTCACGAAGCGGTGGCGAATATCGTAGTTGGCGCGGCCTTTTTCCAGGGCGCGATTGTAGAAGTCGACACCGCCGACGTTGCCGTCATCATCGCCGTTGTTGAGCGACTTCGAGAAGGTGTAGAAGGCGTTCATCACCAACCCCTGCGAGTAGCGCTTCTCCGCACGGAACGTCACCCCATGATACGAGTTGTCCCCGTAATTGGAGAAATGCCGGATGCTGCCGAACTGCGGATACGGCTTGAAGTTCTGCACGTTCTGGAAAACGTTGCGCAGCACGTTCGGATCCGTCGAGATGTTCAGCGGCACCTGGTTGATGTCCCACGCGTTCTGCAGCTTCACGCCGCGCGAACCCTGGTACGTCACCTCAGCCAGCCAGTTCTGCGCGAAGTTGTACTGGAAGCCACCCGACCAGTTCATGATGTACGGCAGCACGAAGTTCGGGTCAAACCACGACGCGTTGCGGCCGGCGAAGTTCGCCCCAATGAACGGCACGGAGCCGTCGGGATTGAGGTTGAACCGCACCGTCGGCGGCCCCTGGCTAAGCCGGAATACCGGCCGCGGATCCCCAACCGGTGCCTGAATGGCCGCCGTTGCGAAGTACTCCTCAAACTGCTGGTTGAGGCCGTTCGTCATCAGGTCCTGCGTAATCAGGCCGAACGCCGACCGGAACACCAGGTTCGGCTTAATCTGCCATGCCAGGCCCAGCCGCGGCTGGAAGTTGTTCAGATCCCTCTTGGCAAGCGGTCCGTTCGGATGCGTGATGGCCCCGCGGCGGCCGCTGATCGGATCGGTGGCGTTCGGGTCAAACTGCGACTGCTGCCCGTACTTGGTGTTGAACGGCGACTCATAGCTCCAGCGCAACCCAAGGTTCAGGGTGATGTTGCGGTTCAGCTTCCAGTCGTCCTGCAGGTAGAAGGCATGCGAGGTCCAGCGAGGCAGCCACGTCGCTACCGCCTGCGTGAACTCCGCGTTGCTCACCGACCCGAGCAGGAACGCCGCGAACGCGTTGCCCGTGTTCGGGCGGAACGGGAAATCCGTCGCACCGAAACGATAGCTGCCAGAAGGCAGCGCCGCCGCCAGCGAGTTGTAACGGGTCTTGATCAGCTCATAGCCCACCTTGAAGGTGTGGCGCGCGAATACCTTAGTGAAGTTGTTCTGGAACGTGATGTCCTCGCCCACTTCCTGCGACTGCGCCAGACCACCGCTGTCCTGGCGGAAAAACGTCGTGCCGCCCGTGCAGTTGGATTGGTTGTTGCACGATTGGAAGTTGGGGAAAGTCGCACCACTCACGTTGGGAATTCCCAACTGGCTCGCCCAGTCACCATTGAGCGTATTCGGGGTCGTGGAGCCCTTGCGGCGATTGAAGCCTACACGCAGTTCGTTGATCATCGACGGCCCGATCGTGTACGTGTCGGAGATGACCGTGTTGCGCGAGTCAATCGGCAGCGGTACCGCGCGCGTATCATAATCCTTCCAGGCAATCTCCGGCGACAGACGGTCGCGCCAGGAGCGGTGCCGGACATGCGAGTAGCGCCCGAACAGCTTGTGATTCGACGAAAACTGCTGGTCGATCTTAATATCGAAGCGCGTGCGATACGAACGATAGTTGGTTGGCGAGATCAGGTTGTTCGTCGGCCCGAACGCGCGGTCAAACGCACGCTGGCTGTTATTCTCCGGCGTGTATGGATTCCGGTTCAGGAAGTTGCGCACCGCCGGGTCGAAACGCGATGCCGGAATCTGGTTGTTCGGAAACGGCGTCCGCGTCCAGCATTGCGCCTGCCCCGCCGCACACTCCGGA
The DNA here is from genome assembly GCA_016789745.1 of Bryobacterales bacterium. GTDB lineage: Bacteria > Acidobacteriota > Terriglobia > Bryobacterales > Bryobacteraceae > CADEFT01. Next base: position 50,248 of record JAEUQF010000052.1, on the reverse strand, counting down.
CTCGCCCCAAACGCCGTCGTCGACGGGTCGTAAATGGGATTCAGCCCACCAAAATTGAAGTTCCCGCCCAGCATCTCCGGCGATGGCACGGCAAGCGTCGCCGTCTCGCCGCCCTTTTCGTGGTGGCGCTGGTAGCCGAAGAACCAGAACGTCTTATCCTTGCCGTTATAGATTTTCGGAATGTACACCGGGCCGCCCATGGTGCCCGACAGTTCGTGGTACGCGAACGGATTCACGCGCGGCAGCTGTTCCAGATACGTGCGGTGAATCAACGGCTTCGAGATGTAGCGGTCTTCGGCCGACCCGTGCCAGCTATTCGTGCCGCTCTTGAAAACAGTGGACAGCAAGCCGCCGGCGGAGTGGCCGAACTCGGCGGGCATGCCGGTGGTGAACAGCTTGACTTCCTGCAGGGCGTCGATGGTGGAGGAAGTGACTTGGTTGGTAGCCGCCACCATGCCGCGCACCGGCTCCTTGCCGCTGACGCCGTCCATGGTGTAGCCCATGGAGCGTTCGCGCTGGCCCACCACGTGTTGCCCGTTGATGTTGGAAGTGGACGGCAGGTACAGCAGGATGCGGAAAGCATACTTCTGCAGTACCGGAATCTTGACGATCGTCTCGCCTTCCAGAACCTGTCCGGTGGACGTGGTCTCGGTTTCCAGTAACGGCGCAGCGCCAGTTACCTGAACGGATTCGGTGACGGCGCCGATTTCGAGCGCTACGTCGATACGCGGCTGTTCACTGGTGCGGAGGATAATGCCTTCGCGCACATACCGCTTGAAGCCTTGCGTTTCGATGGTGAGCCGGTAGGTACCCGGATTGAGGTTGGGAACGTAGTACCCGCCCTCGGGGCTGGTGGTTCCCTTGTAGACAAACTGTGTCTCGGTGTTGACGATGGTTACCGCGGCCCCGGGCACCACTGCCCCGGTGTTATCAGTAACGGTTCCGACGAGGGTTGCAGTCCCGGTCGTTTGCCCGAAGGCTAGATTGGCAAGCAACAGCAGAGCAACTATCGCAGTGCGCATGATCACATCACGCTCCTGACCCCTATAATTTTCCGGAGGAGGCTCCGGGATTGGGACATCATATTGAAAAATAAGCCCTTGGTCAACCGCCCACAGGCACCGGCGGCCAGCCGCATGGACGCCCGCATGCGCCGCCCCGAAGCGCCCTCGCGCGCCCTTCCGCCAAAACCTCCCTCGCTACAAAAGTTACTTTAGTAGCTCTTCTAACGTTTTCGTTAATTCCCCGTTACCAACTGTCATTTTCCAAAACTTGCGGCGTAAACTCGGGTCAACCCACGTTGCTTCACTACCCCCCCTAAACCACGGGGTCGAGAGGAAATTGACAAACATGATCCGAGCTACTCGCTACGGCTTGGCCTTGGCTATTGCCGCGCTTTTGATTCCACACGCCCACCCCCAGACCACCACCGGAGAGATCCTGGGCACCGTCACCGACGCCAGCGGCGGCGTCATCACCGGCGCAAAGGTCGCAGTCCGCCATATTGAAACGAATCAGTCGCGAGAAACAATTTCGCAGGATAATGGCAGCTATCGCGTCTTGCAATTGCCGGTAGGCTCTTTCGAGTTAACGGTCGAAAAGTCCGGTTTCGCCAAGTACCAGCAAAGCCCCATTGCCCTCCAACTCAACCAGCGCGCCGAGATCGCCGTACGCCTCCAGGTGGCCTCCGCCTCGGAAGTTGTCAGTGTCAACGCCGACGCCCCACTCATCAACACCACCAACGCCGAAGTAAGCACCAACTTCGACGCCAAGCGCATCGCCGAACTGCCGCTCTCCACCAACCGCAACATCATGAACCTGGCGGCATCGGTGCCGGGCGTCGCGCAAATCTCCTCCGGTAACGCCGCCTTCGGCGCCAACGGCAACCAGGGGACCGAAAGCCAATCGCTGTCGTTCTCCGCTAATGGCATGCGCCTGCGGTCGAATGCATTCTTCATCGACGGGCAGGACTCCTACTACGGGAGCACCGGCGGCCTGCTCCAAGGTCTCAACAACCCCGATATCATCGCCGAAGTCCGCATCATCACCAACCAGTTCCTGCCCGAATACGGCCGGGCCGCCGGCTCCGTCATGAACATAGTCACAAAAAGCGGCACCAATGACTATCACGGCTCGGCCTTCTGGTTCTACAACGGCAACGCCCTCAACGCCCGCAGCAATACCGACAAAGCCGCCGGCTTCCGCAAGGCGCCCTTCCGCGTCGAGAACCTCGCCGGCGGCACCGTCGGTGGAAAAATCTTCAAGGACAAGACCTTCTTCTTCGCCTCCGCCCAACGCTGGACCACCCGCCTGCTCGGCTCCGGTAGTTCCATCAACGGCGCGCCCACCGAAGCCGGCCGCCAACTGCTACAGTCCATCGCGGCGAACCGTCCCACCGTTCGGGCGCTCCTCGAAAACCTGCCCGCCGGCACACCCAACGGCGCCACCACCAGCGTCGTCGCCGATGGCCGCACCTTGGTTATCCCGCTCGGCGACATCACCGGCTTTGCCGCCGGCGCCTTCAATGACTGGCAGTACTCCGGCCGCATTGACCATCGCTTCAACGACAAGCACTCGCTTATGGGCCGCTACCTGGTGGACGACTCCACCCAAACCGGCTCCGGCCAAGCCACCCCGGCGGGGCTCACCAGCGTAACGCCCCTCGCCACCAAATCCCTCAGCGTGGGTCTGAATAGTTCCCTCCGCCCAACCATCCTCAACGAGTTCCGCGTCTCCTTCAACCGTTATCAATCCAGCAACAACGCCGAGAATCCCACCGTCGCTGAGCGTATCCCCTCCATCGAAGTCCCGGCCCTCGGCTTGCGCCAGTTCAACGCCGGCACCACCCGCACCGGCATCGGCTTGGGCGCGAACCTGCCCCAGGCCTCCATCCTCAACGGCTACCAAATCCAGAACTCGCTCTCGGTGGTGCAGGGCTCGCATGCCATGAAGTTCGGCATCGACTTCCGGCGCCAGGAGCAGTTCGGCATGTTCCTTCCCCAACTGCGCGGCCGCTTGGAGTACGCCACCCTGCAACGGCTCGTCGATGATCAGGCCACCGCCGCCCAGATCAACGCCTTGCTGCCAGGCGCGCTTTCCACCCTCCGCTACCGCTACTACGACTACTTCTTCTTCCTCCAGGACGAATGGCGCGTCATGCCCCGCCTCACCATCACCTATGGCGTCCGCTATGAATCCGCCGGCAATCCCTTCCAGAACCTCGCCGACCAGAACCAGCGCGTCCTGGAGCTAAACAACAACAACCCGGCCTACGCCTACACCCCAGTGCCCCCGCGCGATACCAACAACTGGGCGCCGCGTTTCGGCTTCAACTACCGCTTCGAGAAAGCCGGCGGCCCGCTGGGCTGGCTTACCGGAGATGGCAAACTCGTCCTCCGCGGCGGCTACTCCCGCACCTACGACCCCGTCTTCGTCAACATTGCCCTGAACGTGAACAGTTCCTTTCCGTTCGTCTTCGCCTACGATATCCCCGTCGATCCATCGGTGCCGGGCGCCGTACGCAGCAACGCCTTCAACGAAATTGCCCGCATCCGCGGAGGCTCCATCCCCAACATCGCCAATCCCAACCTGCTGGTGCGCACTATAACCTCAAAGGATTTCCGCGCGCCGCTGGCCGAGCAGATCTCGTTCCAGTTGCAGCGCGAGTTGCCGGGCGGCTATGCCTTCACGGTCGGCTATGTCGGTACCAAGGGCACGGCGCTGTTCCAGTCGATCGACGGCAACGCGCCGGTGCGTGGCTCAGGTGGCCGCGTCCGCACGGACCCCACCCGCGGCTCCATCCGCGAACGCTGCAACTGCACGTCGTCCACCTACCATTCCCTGCAGACCAGCCTGGAGAAAAGGCTATCGCGCAACTTCAGCATGGGCGCGCACTACACGTGGAGCTCCTTTATCGACGGGGCTTCGGAGGTGTTCAACCCATCGGCCCGCGGCGAAGTGGCCACCCCGCAGGATCCCTATAACCGCCACATCGACCGCGGCCGCTCCACCTATGACCGTCCGCAGCGTTTCACCATCAACGGAGTGTTCGAACTCCCGTTCCTCCGCGAACAGAAAGGCCTGCTGGGCAAGATCGCCGGCGGCTGGCAGATGAACGGATTCCTCACGCTGCAATCGGGCGCCCCATTCAGCCCACTCAACGGAAGCGATCCGCTCGGCCTGCTGGCGGGCAATATCGTCGGCACCTCCACCCGGCCCGACCTCAACACCAACCTCGACCTCGCCAACATGGGCGTCCGCGAGATCCAGGCGGCGGGCGGCGGCCGATTGTTCACCCCGCTCACCGTGACGCACCCCACCGGCGTCGGCAACGTCGGCCGCAACATCCTGCGCGCCAACGGCATCAACCGCCTGGATTTCGGATTGATCAAGAACGTTCGCGTGCGCGAAGGCCACCGCTTCCAACTCCACGCCAACTTCTTCAACGCCACCAATACCCGCGATTGGGGCATTCCGGACTCGGTGGTCACCTCACCGAGTTTCCTCAATGAGGGCACGACGGATGCCGGCAATCGCCGCATCCAGGTCGGCCTGCGCTACGCCTTCTAGCGGTCACCGGACTCTTACCCTAACGCTGGAACTGGGGTCTTCGAACGGAGTACCCCAGTCCCTCTGGGCCGCCCCTAACGACGAGGACGCCCGCAGGCCCGCTCGCAGATGCTTTAATGCCCGCTCTTCGCTACCGGACGCGCATCGCGCAGAACCGGATAGAACTGCAGAAACACGTTGTCATAAGCACCATGCTGGTTGTGACAGTTCCAGCAGCGATCCTTCTCAAACGCCTTCGACTCCGCCAGCGGCTTACCCGGCGTAGGCCCAATAAAGTTGTAATACGCCCAGCCGCCATCCACCTTCTTGCTCTTCAGCGCCACCTCAAATCCCACAAACCCATCCGAAAAAGACCCCTGCTTGTTGATGGACACATCCTTGCCCGGATTCAGCACGTCCATCACCAGCATTGTGTTCTCCGGAAATTTCCCGCTGCGCTTGTACTCCTGGAACGCTTCCCGCTGGATAAAAATATTGTGATAAGTCGGCTTGGTCGGAACCTGGCCTTCGGTATAACCCATTCCCAAGCTGGACCCCACGAACATCCATTCGCGGTACCCCTCCGGCCGGACCAACTTCCCATCGGAAGTGAACTTCGGTTTCGGCATACCGGCATCCTCGGCAGCCATCAGAAACGGCAAAGCGGCAAACACCAGCAACAGGCGCATGAATATCAAACTATCATCACCGCGCCAGCAACGGTTGTAACGTCCGGAAAACGTTCTCCGCCACCTTCACGTTCCCCTCGGCATTCGGATGCAGCGCATCGGGCAGCATCAGCTTCGGGTTCAACGCCACATCCGCCGGGAACGGAATCAGCGGTATGCCGTGCTTCCTCGCCAGTTCCGGATACATCCCGTCGAACTCCCGCGTATACGCCGCGCCGTAATTCCGCGGCAGCATGATGCTCGCCAGCAGTACCTTCGCCCCGGCGGCCTTGAACCGCTCAATCATGCTGCTCAGGTTCTCCCGCGTCCGGCTCACCGGAATCCCTCGCAGACCGTCATTGGCCCCCAACTCCAAAACCACGATCCTCGGCTGATGCGCCAGCACCAACTCCAGCCGCGCCACGCCCCCGCTGCTCGTATCCCCGCTCAGCGCCTCCGGAATCACCCGGTACGAATAACCCTGCTTGTCCAGAATCTGCTGCAGATAGTCGGGATAACTCTGGCCCGGCTCCAGCCCAAACCCTGCCGACAGGCTGTCGCCAAACGCCACAATCACCGGACGGTCAGACGTCTTCTTTACCACCGGCGGCGGTGGTGCCGGACCGGGTTCCGACGCAGCCGGGGTTTCCTTCGTACACCCACCCAGCAGCACGAACATCAAAAGAACAAGAGCAAATGGCACCCAATGCCATAATAAAGGTTCCGAACCCAGCAATGGCAAACGTAAATCCAGCAATGCTTCAGGTGTCGGCTCTGAAGAAAAGCATCACCAACGGCGCACACACCGTCGACATCCTCCGCGGCATCGACTTCGACGTGCCCCGCGGCCAATTCATCGCCATCATGGGCCCCTCCGGCAGCGGCAAAAGCACGCTACTCGGCCTGCTGGCGGGCCTCGACTCCCCCACCTCCGGCAGCATTGTCCTCGACGGCCAGGAAATCTCCGGCCTCAATGAAGACAGTCTGGCCCTGGTGCGCGGAAAGAAGATCGGCTTCGTCTTCCAGTCCTACCAACTCATCCCCACCCTCACCGCCCTCGAAAACATCCTCCTGCCCGCCGAACTCGCTGGCGACACCAACGGCCTGCCCCGCGCCCAGGAACTGATCGACCAGGTCGGCCTGAAAGACCGCCAGCATCATTACCCCATCCAGCTTTCCGGCGGCGAACAGCAGCGCGTCGCCCTCGCCCGCGCCTTCATGGCACGCCCCCCGATCCTCATGGCCGATGAGCCCACTGGCAACCTCGATTCCGCCAACGGCCAGCACGTCCTGGACCTGCTCCTCAGCCTCAACAAGCGCGAAGGCACCACCCTCGTCATGGTGACCCACGATGCCGCCCTCGCCACCCATGCCGACCGCGTCCTTCGCCTGCGCGACGGCGTCGTCGTAGGGGACGAACTGCGTGTTTGACCGCTTCCCGTGGCGCACCGCGGCCAAGATCGCCTGGCGAGAAGCGCGCGCCTCCTCCACCCGCTTCTTCTTCGTTGTCCTCGCCGTAGCGCTAGGCGTTGGCGCCCTTACCGGCGTCCAGGGCTTCAGCGAAGCCTTTCGCGGCATGCTCACTCGCGACGCCCGCAAGCTCATGGCCGCCGACCTCAGCGTCCGCACCTTCGCCATGGCCGACCCCCAGCAGATGGCGGTGATGGAGAACCTGCGTCAGTCCGGCGTTGCCCGTACTCATATCACCGAAACCGTGTCGATGCTCTCGGTGCCCGGCAACGATACGCCCGTACTGGTGTCCATCAAAGCCGTAGACCCCAACGTCTATCCCTTCTATGGCGACTTCGTCCTGGACCCCGCCCTCTCCCTCAAAGACGCCCTCCAACCCGATACCGTCGCGGTTTCCGAAGACCTGCTGGTGCGCCTGGACATCAAGAACGGCGCCACCGTCCGCCTCGGCGAAGGCGACTTCCGCATCGCCGCCATCGTCGTCACCGAGCCCGACCGCATGACGGGCAGCCTCAACGTCGGCCCACGCATCATGATGAGCCGCGCCGCCCTGGAACGCACCGACCTTATCAAGCAGGGCAGCCGCTCCGCTCAGCGCTACCTCTTCCGTTTCAACCCCGGCGCCCCACCCGTCGAAACCACGCGCACCCGCCTCAAGGAAGTCTTCCCCGAAGCCCTCATCGTCGATTACCGCGAAACCCACCCGCTCATCACGCGCGGCCTCGATCGCTCCACTAAGTTCCTCAGCCTCGTCAGCCTGATCGCCTTGCTCGTCGGCGCGCTCGGCGTAGCCATGGCGATGCACTCGCACCTGCAGCAGAAACTCGATTCCATCGCCGTCATGAAGTCGCTGGGCGCGCGTTCCTCCCAGATCATTCGCATCTATACGCTGCAAACCCTGATCCTCGGCCTGCTCGGCGGCTCTGCCGGCATCGCTGTCGGCCTTGCCGTCCAACTCATCTTCCCCCAACTGCTCGCCCGCTACTTTCAATTGCAGCCCGGTGTTTCCTGGAGCCCCGCTTCTGCCCTTCAGGGCTTGGTCGTCGGCGTACTCACTACCCTGCTATTCACCCTACCCCCGCTGGTCAGCATCCGCCGTGTCCGCCCATCGCTGATCCTGCGCCGCGAGATGGAAGATGCGCAGCCCGGCTGGCGCCAGCGCCTCCGCGACGGCCGTGCCGCGTTGGCCCTTACCGCCATCATCTTCACCGGCATCCTCGCCATCGTCTACTGGCTCAGCGAATCGCTGCGCACCGCGGCCTACTTCGTCGGCGGCTTTACCGCCAGCCTCCTCATACTCGGCGTCGTTTCCTCGCTCATCCTGTTCGCCCTACGCCGCTCGTCGCGCTGGATGCAGACGGCTCTGCCGCCGACCGTCCGCCACGGCATCGCCAACGTCTACCGGCCCGGCAACCAGGCCTCCGCACTGCTAGTGGCGCTCTCGATGGGCGTCATGTTCACCCTCACCGTCTATCTGGTGCAGCGCTCCATGCTCGTCCAGATCGCCAGCAGCGCCCCGCCCGGCATGCCCAACGTTTTCCTCATCAACATCACCCCCACAGAACGCGAAGGCATCCGCACCCTCCTCGCCAAACAGCCCGGCATCGATGCGCCTCCCGAAGTCGTACCGCTCGTCTCGGCCCGCATGACCAAAGTGAACGGCCGCCCCACCGAAGACTTCGGCTTCAAAGGCTTCAACCGGCGATTCACCCAGACGCGATCCATCTCCTGGAACGCCATCGCTCCACCACAGACCGTCATCCTGGATGGCCGCTGGTGGAAAATGACCGACACCGCCCAAACCGCCGGCGTCCAGGTCTGCGTCGGCGAAGATGCCGCCAAGACCCTCGGCGTCAAACCCGGCGCGCGCCTCTCCTGGATCGCCAGCGGCACGCCCTTCGAATCGCAGGTGGTCTGCACCTTCCGCAGCGAAGCCGTCCGCATCGGCTCCAATATCGAGTTCTGGTTTATCCCCGGTGCACTCGACCCCTTCCCTGCCCTCCACTTCGCCGCCATTCGCCTCAAGCCCGATGCCATCGCCCCCCTCCAGCGCGAGGTCTTCAAACAGTTCCCCACCATCACCGTCATCAACGGTGCCGACGTGCTGGCCATCATCCAGGAAGTGGTCGACCAGATCGCCCTCATCATCCGCTTCATCTCGCTGTTTGCCATCCTCGCCGGAGCCATCATCCTCTCCTCCAGCGTCGCTGGCACCCGCTTCCGCCGCGTCCGCGAGGTCGTCATCCTCAAAACCCTCGGCGCCACCCGCGCCCGGGTTGCCGGTATCTTTTCCGTCGAGTTCCTGATTCTCGGCGCCGTCGCGGGAATCCTAGGCAGTATGCTGGCGACAGCCTTTTCCCTTCTGGTATTAAACCGGCTGTTCCAGGTAGACTACCGCTTTGACCCGCTGCCCCACATCATCGCGATTGTGGCGACGGCGCTGCTGGCGAACCTGGCCGGATGGCTGGCTAGCCATCGCATTTTGGAGCAAAAACCCTTGGAGGCGTTACGAGACAGTTTATGAGCCAGTACGATGCCGTGCTGTTGGTGAGCTTTGGCGGGCCCGAACAGCCCGAAGATGTCATGCCGTTCCTGGAGAACGTTGTCCGCGGCCGCAATGTGCCCCGCGAACGCCTGCTGGAGGTGGCCGATCACTACCACCACTTCGATGGCCGCAGCCCCATCAACGACCAGAACCGCGCCCTGCTGAGGGCGCTGGAGGCCGAACTCGCCGCCCATGGCCCCAACCTCCCCATCTATTGGGGCAACCGCAACTGGCATCCGCTGCTGCCCGACACGCTTCGCAAGATGAAGGAAGACGGCGTCAAAAAGGCCATCGCCTTCGTCACCTCCGCCTTCAGTTCCTATTCCGGCTGCCGTCAGTATCGCGAGAACATCGCCGCCGCCCAGGCCGCCGTCGGCGAAGGCGCCCCCCAAATCGACAAAATCCGCGTCTTCTATGACTACCCCGAGTTCCAGGAAGTCATCCGCCTGGAAGCCGAAGACGCCATCGCCGAACTCCCCGAACCCCTCCGCGCAGGCGCGCACATCCTGTTCACCGCCCACAGCATCCCACTCTCCATGGCGCAGGGCTGCAAGTACGTCGACCAGTTGAAAGACGCCAGCGCCAGCGTCGCCAAAGCCCTCGGCCGCGACAACTACAGCCTCGTCTACCAGAGCCGCAGCGGCCCTCCGCAGATCCCGTGGCTTGAGCCGGACGTCCTCGTTGCCATCCGCGACCTTAAAGCCAAAGGCACCGAAGCCCTCGTCATCGTTCCCATCGGCTTTGTCTCCGATCATCTCGAAGTGCTCTACGACCTTGACACCGAAGCCAAACAACTCTGCGAGGAACTCGGGATCGCCATGAGCCGCGCCGCCACCGCCGGCACCCACCCGCTATTCGTCCGCATGATCCGGGACCTCATCGTCGAACGCATGGACGGTGGCGGCGTAGTCCCCGGCCTCTGCACAGAGCTCTGCTGTCTGCCCCCGCGCCGCCCCTAAACACACAGGTCCGCGACCGTGACGAAGTACCCAAGGCCCCGCGTGCCCCCGTAACCATGAAGACGCCCGCGAGTAATTCGCTCTGTGGTGTAGCGTTGTTTTCTCTATGCTCGCTGCGGCTCCTAATGAACCGGAACTGCTGGGGGATCCACTGTCAGGTAGGGCAACGAGCTGAAAACCATGGCGTTTGGCGAAGCGCGCGACCTTTTGTAGTTGCCGCTTTTGGCTAGTATCAAGACCGCGACTCCATCGCAACCGTGTCGATTCCACATTCTTCCAGCCAATCTGCCATCGCATCTAGGTCGGGCGGGAGCTTGTAAAGCGCTGGGGCGGTTGTTGGTCGCGATCGGCCGGCACACACACCCAAATCTCTTCTGCTCCGATATCGATGCCCGCCGCATTTGCTCTTCTTGTCGGCAGTGCCATCGACTCGCTTGCCTGCTTCTTAACCCGCTTCGGACGATTCCCTTGCCTGACATCTCACCTCCTGGCTTCAGACCGGCTCTAACCGGCCCGGGCGGCGAGAGTTGGCATCTCCTAAAACGGGATTGGAACACGGGCTCTTTCGAACCTACGCCCCGTCACCACTATCCTTTTTCGCACGGCCCGGAACCACGCTCTGCGACGGGATCGAATCACCATTGACGCTTCGGTCTTAGCTGCCGCTAGACCCGGCTACCCGATTGTGCGTTCTTTTCCACAAGCTCGGCAAACCGCCTCTCTTTTTTGGGTTCATTCCCTGTCCCCTCGGATTCAATCCGCTACACGCGCTCCGCGCGAGATTCTTCGCCCAAAACCCCGTCTGCTATTCTTGGCCACATGCGGGTGTCTCGTCGTCCTTCCGTTGCTCTTCTCTGCGTCGTCGCCTTAGTCCAGCCCACCGTAGCCCAGCGAGCCGCCGCCCCCCCCAAATTCGACCTCACCATCGACAACATCATGCGCGGCCCCGGCCTCTACGGCTATCCGCCCCGCGCCGTCCGCTGGTCCGGCGACAGCCAGAAAATCTACTTCGAATGGAAGCGCCACGATGACCCCGTCCTCAAAGACTTCGCCACCTACGTGGTAAACCGCGACGGCTCCAACCTCAAACAACTCACCGAAGACGAAGCCCGGGAACAGGCTCCTCCGCTGCAATCCGACGCCACCCGTGATTGGAAACTCTCCGTCTATTCCGAAGACGGCGACCTCTACCTCTACGACCGCCTCGCCGGCCGGCGCCACCGCCTGACCCACACCACCGACCGCGAAACCCAGCCCCGCTTCACCCAGGACGAGAAACGCATCGCCTACGTTCGCAACAACAACCTCTATGTCCTATCTCCCGACAGCGGCGCCCTGGACCAACTGACCGACATTCGCACCGGCCCCGCCAACCCCGCCGACGACGAAGAGAAAAAAGGCACCGACTCCCAGGAATATCTCAAGAAAGAAGAGAAATCGCTGCTTGAAACGGTGCGTGACCAGGCCGCCAAGCGGGAAGAAGATCGCAACAAACGCAAGCGCCGCAACCCCCGCAAACCCTTCCGCCTCACCGCGAAGCAATCCCTGCAAGCCCTGTACCTCGCCCCCGACGAAACCTACGTCCTCGCTCGCATCGCCGAGAAGCCCGAAGGCGCCAAGACCACCGTCGTCCCCAACTTCGTCACCGAGAACGCCTACACCGACCCCGAAACCAGCCGCACCAAAGTCGGCGACGTCCACGACCGCATCCGCTTCGCCTTCCTCGACGTGAAGACCGGCGAATCCAAGTACCTCGATACCGGCCTCAAGCAAACCGCCAAGGACGGCAAAACCGTCGACCGCGACGTCACCTTCCGCGCCCCGCGCTGGAGCGACGACGGCAAGCACCTCGCCATGTCCGTCCGCTCGGCGGACAACAAAGACCAGTGGATCGTCATCGTCGATCCCACCACCGCCAAAGCCCGCGTCATCTCCGTCATACATGACGATGCCTGGATCAACAACTACCTCATGGCTCGTGAAGACAGTTGGGGCTGGCTCAAGGATAACCGCCGCATCTGGTTCACCTCCGAGCGCGACGGCTGGAATCACCTCTACACCGTCGACGCCGAAAAGGGCGAAGAGAAGCAGCTCACTTCCGGCAAGTGGGAAGTGCGCGACGTCAAACTCGACGAAGCCGGCGCCAACTTCCTCCTCACCACCAGCGAAGTGCATCCCGGCGAAGAGCACATCTATCGCATGAGCCTCGAAGGCGGCACCCGCGAGCGACTAACCACCCTGCCCGGCGGCCACGACGCCACCCTCTCCCCCGACGGCACCCTCCTCGCCAGCATCTTCTCCTACACCAACAAGCCCCCCGAACTCTACCTGCTCGACACCAAGGACGCCGCCGCCAAGCCGGTCAAGGTCACCGACAGCCCCGCCCCCGAATTTGCGAACTACCAGTGGCTCGACGTGCCCATCGTGCAGGTCCCCGCCCGCGACGGCACCCAGGTCCCGGCGCGCCTGTACAAGCCCAAGAACTACCGCCGCGGCGGCCCGCTCGTCATCTTCGTCCATGGCGCCGGTTACCTCCAAAACGTCCACAAGCTCTGGTCGAACTACGCCCGCGAGTACCTGTTCCATCACCTGCTCATGGAGCGCGGCTACCTGGTGCTCGACCTCGACTACCGCGCCTCCGCCGGCTATGGCCGCGACTGGCGTACCGCCGTCTATCGCCACATGGGCGGCAAGGATCTGGCCGACCAGGTGGATGCCGTCAAGTGGGCCATCACGCAGCATGGCGTCAATCCGAAGAAGGTGGGCATCTACGGCGGCAGCTATGGCGGCTTTATCACCCTCATGGCCATGTTCACCCAGTCGGAGACCTTCCAGGCCGGCGCCGCCCTACGCCCCGTTACCGATTGGGCCCACTACAACCACGGCTACACGTCTAGCATCCTCAATCTGCCGCACACCGACGCCGAGGCCTACAAAGCCTCCTCGCCCATCTATCACGCCCAGGGGCTTAAGGGAGCGCTCCTCATCTGCCACGGCATGGTCGATCGCAACGTCCACTTCCAGGACACCGTCCGCCTCGTCCAGCGCCTCATTGAACTGCGCAAGGAAAACTGGGACGTCGCGCCCTATCCGGTGGAGGATCACGCCTTCGTCCAACCCACCAGTTGGGCCGACGAATATAAGCGCATCCTCAAACTCTTCGAAGAAAACCTCAACGTCAAACGCTGACTAGCTCCCGGGCGCGTCCTCATCCACCTGAAACAGCGCGCAGCAGGCGCCTGCCGGGTCTTGGATAATCGCGAACTTCGACGGCCCCATCGAACGCGGCCCATGCAGCACCTTGCCGCCCATCGACGTCACCTTCTCCAACGACGCCTTCAAATCCGCAATCACGATATAGATCAGCCACTGCGCCGGAATCCCCGTATTCGCGCCCCGCGCATGGCAGACACCCGCCACCGAGATGCCGCCCTCGGTCTGCATCGCGAAATCACTATACGCGACGCCGTTGTCCTCCATCCCGACTTCCTTCACCCCCCAGCCCGTAACGGCCTGGTAGAAGTCGCGCACGGCGGGCGCATCGGGAACCGTCAGGTCGATCCACCCAATAGATCCAATTTCAAGAGTCCGGTTATCTGCCATGGGGGACAGAGTAGCAGCATTAGAGATACGCCGTAGGGGCTGTCCGTTCACTCTCAATATTGCCGGTATTTCGGGTCCCCGCCGGCTCAAACAACAGCACGTGCACTTCGCTCTCGGCAACCGGCCGGTGCTCCACACCGCGAGGCACTATCAGAAACTCACCTTCGTTCAGCACCACACTGCGATCCCGAAACTCCATCACAAAGCTGCCGTTCACCACCAGGAACATCTCATCCTCATCCACATGGTGATGCCAGACAAAAGGCCCCGAAAACTTCACCAGCTTCACATGCTGCCCGTTCAGCTCCCCAACAATCTTCGGCTGCCAATGCGCATCGAAGAGCGCCAACTTCTCCGCAAGATTAACCTTATCCACGCGCCCAGAGTAGCGCACATGCCCCCCTCAGGCCGATCAAGCCAGTGCTCAAATCTCTGCGCTCTCTGCGGCTCTGCGCGATCATAAATACATACACCCATGCACGAGAACGCCATCTCGGGTGAGATCGTAGATGCCGCCTATCGGATTCACAGCTCACTAGGTCCAGGCCTCCTGGAGTCCGCGTACGAAACACTTCTAACCTACGAATTACTGCAACGCGGTTTGCCCGTGTCTCGCCAGGAACTCATCCCCATCCGTTATCGCGACGTAGTCTATCTGAAGCTCTCCAACAAGCACCTCGGCTTACTGATCAACTTCAACGTCGCCCTGCTCAAGGACGGCATTCATCGCCTCGTAAATGACCTGGAAGAAGACTCCCCCAACTAACTCCGCTGGAAATACTGCAGCAACCCCCGCCACTTCCGCAACGTCAACTCCAGCAGATTCGCCGCGATCGCAAACGCCAGCAGCGCCGGCCACAGCCGCACCGTCGTCGCCACTGACTTCCCGCCACCCTCAAACACATCCCCTGGCTTCGGCTGAAACTTGCCGCCGGTAAACGCCGACACCTGCTTCAACAGCAGTTCATCCGACCCGTACTCATTCATCTCATCTTCCGGCCGGTACAGGCCAACCTCCGGAAACGCCGCCATATCCTGCAGCGGCCGCACCCGGAATAACCCGCGCCGGTTCCCAATGTTCATCGTGGCCCGGAACACCCCCGGCCCCACCTTCTTCAACTCCATCGGCTTCTGATAGCCATCCTGCCCAAACGCATACAACTGCGGCAGCGGCTTTGGCTCCGTCACATGCGCCGCCAACCGGTACTCCGCCACCAGGTTCCCACCCGCGCTGTCATACTCCAACTTCGATTCCCCATGCTGCGTGTGCGGCAGCAGATCGCGCAGCAGATTGGCCCAGAACTTGTCGTAGCTCCTCCACGTAATCCAGTTGGCCGCCCAGCGCGCCTTCGCATCCGACGCAAACACCGCCGACCGCCCGAGCCCAAACTGCCACCGCGCCAGCAGCGGATCGCGCTTCTCAATGCTCAGAATGGTGTCCGCCGTCGGCTTCGAAACAAACTTCACGTACCCCTTCAAGGCCGGTGCCGACGGCATATCCACGCCTTCCAGAATCTCGGTCTCCTTCAGCACTATCGGCACGATCGGCCGCTCAATCGCCGTCGATCCCGTATGCTCCATCACGTCGCGCAACAGGATCTGCTCCAGCCCCGACGGGTCATTCAGAAAATACGACTTGCCCTTCGCAAACGCCGCGATCTTCTCCAGATACGCGCGGTTCACGTCCTGCCCCAAGCCCACCGTCGAGATCGTCACCCGCTCGCCCGCGGCTTCCTTGGCCAGGTTGATCGAGTCGCCTTCCTCGGAGATACCGTCCGTCAACAGCACGATGTGTTTGAACGTCGCCCGCTGCGGCTGCGTCTTCCGATACGCCTCACTCAGCGCCGGCGCAATCTGCGTACCGCCATCCGGCGTCACCCCCGCTACCAGCCGCTTGATCGACGACCGGTCTTCCGCCTTCCGAATCGGCACGGCCCACTGGAAGGAGTTATCAAAAATCAGCACGCCCACCATATCCATCGGCCGCAGATTCTCAATCACTCCAATCGCCGCCAGCCGCGCCAACTCCATCTTTCGGCCTTCCATCGACGACGACTTATCCAGAATCAGCGTTACCAGCGTCCCTTCGGGCGACCGCGGCGGCGCCAGCTTCGCCGGCAGCGCGCGCTCCAGCGGATCCTCTTCCTTCTTCCCTTCCTGAAATACGTTCTGCTCGCCGCCAATCACCAACAACCCGCCGCCCTGCTTTACGAAGCTCTCCAACTCCAGCTTCCGCGCGTTCGGAATCAGCTCCAGATTGTGATTGTTGAACACAATCATCTGGTATTCCGACAGCTTCGCCGTGTTGATGTTCTCAACCGTCTGCACATCGAACTGCGCGGCTTCGAACACGCCCATCAGGTGCGTCGCGGTGTTTGGCGAATCGTCGGAAACATACAGAACCTTCGGCTTGCGTACGTTCAGCGCCTGCTCAAATCGCACATCCCCCAGATCCGGCGTACGCAGCGTGCCCGACAGGTCTATCGCACCCGCCGTGTTCAACGACGAAAACACGCGCACCGTGTTCTCCCCCGCCTCCAGGTTCACCGCGTTCGACCCCAGAGACCGCCCATCAGCCGCCACCTCTACCGTCCCGCTGGTCTTCTTCGGCGAACTCACAATCAGATCGATCGGGAACCGCTCCCCTGTGAACGCAATGGCCGGCAGAAACAGCGATTCAATCCGCAGGTTCGGCTTAGGCCTTCCCTTCAACGCATACGTGTCCACCGGCACGCCCAGCTGCTGCGCCTGCCACGCCGCGCGGGTGATACTGCCGCGATTCTCTTTGCCATCGGAGATCAGTACAATGCGGCCCACTAGTCCCGCCGGCAGTGCCGACACAGCCTCCCGCAGCCCGGCTTCCAAATCGGTGGCCCGGCCCAGATCCCCCGAGGTGTTTTTCAACTGCCAACCCTTGGCGAACTCCGTCTGCTCCAGCGGCCGCGTCGAACGCGCGAACGGAATCACCGAAACAATGTGCCGCCCTTTTGCTTTATCTATCGACGCCGCAATCTCCGACGCCTGCTCCAGGTCCTTGTCACTCACGCTGGCGGAGGTGTCGACCAAAACCGCCACGGCCATCTTGGTTTCCGACGTTGGCAGGCTCGGCTCCGCCAGTGCCACGATCACTGCGGCGAACGCCAACGTCTTAAACAGCAGCCCGATCCGCGAACTGGCCCGCCGCCACTCCAATAGCGGCAGTATCCCCACCAGCGGCAGGAAAAACAACACCCACGCGCGTTCGTAGATCATGATGCCTTCCTCCGCGGCTCATCATTGCGGTTCCACGGCATCGTTCGCAGAATCCCCGGTTGCGGCGCCTTCCGCCCAAACAGCAGAAACTCCGCCAGCAACACCAGCACGCCCGCAATCGCCAGCCACTGCCAGATATCCCGCGCCGAACTCTCCGGCCCACCCACACCCCGATATCCCGTGCGCAGCGTCTTCGGCGGCTGCCAGCGAATCTCGCCCACCTCCGGCAGGTTCAACGACGACACCAACTCGCGGTCGCCCACCGTCAATCGCACCGTCCCCGGCGCCGGCGAGAAGAACCGCAACTGACGGTCGCGAATGGTAAACGGCAACTGCAATCCGTTATCGGCCAATACCCGGATCGATGCCGGATCCACATCGCTCTCCAGTGGCACCGTCACCGCACCCACGCTGCCCGCCTGAATCTCGATCCGCCGGAACAGCCCCGGCTGCATCCACCGCAGCACATTCGCGAACACAATCGGCGTCGCCAACTCATACCGCAGCACGGACCGCATGGGGTGGAAGCCGAACACTGCCGTCTTCTTTTCCCCCGGCCGCGCCAGAATCACCGGACCGCCATCCACCTCCGCCAGCGGAATGTCGCCTGCCGCCGCCGTAAACACCGAAGTCGATTCCAACTTCGCATCCCGCGCCCGCAGCCCCGCCGCCAGCGGCTGATCGTTCCGCCAACGCAACGCCGCATTCTGCGCTTCGCTCTTCACGGGTACCGGCGAAGCTGCCGCCGGAGGCTGAATCCAGATCGCATCCGTAGTGGGCGCCGTGGGCGGCCGGAACCGGTCCAGCACCACAATCCCCTTCTCATCCGCCTTGTACTCCGCCGGCTTCTTATAAGTGATCTCCAACCGCCGGTTCGCCGCCAGTACCGGCTTCAACAACTCCGGCTCGTTGGAGTACACCGTCACCGGCAGCCGTTCTTCCACCGGCAACTCCAACGTCGCCCGGTCATCGTCCGGCAATGCGTCTTTCCCATCTACCCGCACTTCAATCCAGCCCGACACCTTCGTCCGAAACTCGAACTGCGCGCTCACATCCACGCCGGGCGGCAAATCCAAGCGCCGCGTCGCCACTGGCGCCCCGCCAAACGCCGCCTGAAAAGGCAGCGTCCGCGCCCGCGTCCCATAATTCCGAACGGTGACGTAAGCCTCCCACAACTCGGGATCGGCAGGCGCGCGCCGTACCCCTAACTTCCGGAACCCGACGTTCTCCAACTCCGCGTCCACCGGCAGCAGCCGCAGATTCGACGGCAGCGCCGGCAGATCCTGAATCCCTTCCGGGCTGATCCGGTTCGCACCCGCCAGCACGATCTCGCCCGGGCGCTTGGCATGCAGCCGCAGCACGCGCTCGGCAAACTCCAAACTCAACCCCAAATTCAACGCGCTGGGCGATGCCGACAACCCCGCCAACGCCGTCTCCAGCGCCGGCCGCGACGACTCGAAACTAGTCATCGACGTCGCCATCCCATCCGCCCGCACAATCATCACCCGGTCCGCCGAGGGCAGCGCCCGGATATACCGCCGCGCGCTGGTACGCACCTCATCCAGCAGCGGGCGCCCCGCCGCATTCCGCGCCGTCATCGCCGACGAAGCGTCCACCAGCAGCACATGATCGCGCGAATTGCGATCCCTTGATCCCAACCGCAACTGCGCCAACGCCAACAGCAACAGCGCAATCCCCAGCAACTGCAGAATCAACGACCACGGCTGCTGGATCTTCCGCCGGTGCTTCCGCTGCGCCGGCAAATCGCTCTGCTGCCAGAACCGCAGCGACGACACCACGTGTTTGCGCCGCGACCGGTCCAACAAATACAGCACAACCGTAACCGACGAGATCCCCGTGAGCAGGAACAGGAATTCGGCCGGGGAGAGATTGAAGAAGAACATCTAGTAGACCGCCTGCACTTGATTCAGCGGACCGAACACCGCCTCTTCGACGGTGGTCTGCGTGGTCAGCCCGATATACCGTCCGCCTTTGCGCAACGCGAGGTCCCGCAGACCACGCGCATAGGCATCGAACCGCTCCGTATAAAGCTGACGCACGTCGTCTTCAAACGATAGCTCCAGCTTCTGGCCGGATTCGGCGTCCACCAACTCCAACTCGCCGCTCCACGGCGGCGTCCGCTCTTCCGGATGATAGACGTGCAGCAGCAGCAGCTCGTGTCCCAGATCCGCCAGGTATTGGAGGGGTTTCTCGCAGTCATCGGTGCCGAAGAAATCGGAAATCACGATGAGCAGTCCACGCTGGGGATAGGTATTCGCAAAATCCCGCGAGCAACTGATGAAGTTCGTCGGCCCCGTCGCGGCCAGCCCGCTCAGGAAATCCGCCGCCGGGGCGAACCGGTGCCGCCCGCCACCGCACGTGCAGGCATCCCAAAGATGATCGGAGAACGGCTGGATGCAGATACTTTCCAATCGCACCAGCCCGACATAGGCCAGGGCCCCCGCCAAACGCCGCGCAAAGTCGAACTTCGGCGTGATGCCGTGGCCCAGCTCTTCCCCCGTCGCCATAGAAGCCGAGCAGTCCAGCAGAATCCGCACCGGCACCCGCGGCTCCACCTGGAACATCTTCAGAAACAGCTTCTCCAGACGCATGTACGCGCGCCAGTTCACCGCCCGCAAATCATCGCCATGATGAAAATTGCGGTGGTCCAGAAACTCCTGCCCCGCGCCGGAAAACCGCGACGGATTATGCCCGCCCACCAGGCCTGGAAACGATCTCATCCAATGGATGGTCAGCCGCTCCAGCCGTTCCAGAAAGGGGCGATCCAGTAATGGCGCCGGCATCAGGCGTGCTCCTCACCGCGCTTCAACAGAACCGCGACCGTCACGGAGCGGGAGCGGTTGCCCAGCTTCCAGTTCATGGCCCGCCTGTCCATCAGCGCGTCCGAACAGACGCAGCAACCGATTCAATAATCCGGGACAAAACAGAGTCCGGTGTCTGACCATCCGCATGCGCATCGAAGTTCAAAATGATGCGATGCCGCAGCACCGATGTCGCCACATAGCGCACATCTTCCATACTCAAATTGAATCGCCCGCGCATCAACGCCAACACACGGCCGCATTCCAACAACGCCTGCGCCCCGCGCGGCGAACTGCCAAACCGGATGTATTTGGTGGCCAACTCATGCGCCTGCGGCTGGCCAGGCTGCGTCGCCATCACCAGATCCACCGCGAAATCCTGGATATGCTTCGCCACCAGCACCGTCCGCGCCACGGCCCGCAACTCCAGAATCTGCTCCCGCTCCATCACCTGGTCCAGTTGCGACTCGTCCTTCTGCGTCGTCCGGTCCAGAATCTGCGTCAACTCCGCGCGCGTCGGGTACGTTACCAGGATCTTCATCAGGAAACGATCGAGCTGGGCCTCGGGCAGTGGATACGTGCCTTCCATCTCAATCGGGTTTTGGGTGGCCATCACCAGGAACGGCAGTTCCAATTCATGGGTAATCGTGCCGCTGGTCACCGTGCGCTCCTGCATGGCTTCCAGCAGCGCCGACTGCGTCTTCGGAGTGGCGCGGTTAATTTCGTCCGCCAACACCAAGTTGGCAAAGATGGGACCCGGCTGGAACCGCAGCGTCTTCATCCCGCGGTCATCATGATCCATCATCATGCTGCCGACAATGTCAGCAGGCATCAGGTCCGGCGTGAACTGGATACGCGAGTAGCGCAGACTCAGAACCCGGGAGAGTGTACGCAACAGAGTGGTTTTACCCAACCCCGGCACACCTTCTAAAAGAACGTGACCGCCGGCCAGCAGACAGATAAGCACGCCATCCACGGCGTCCTGCTGGCCTACGATTACCTTCCCGATCTCCTTGCGGACGCGATCCAGTTGGCTCGTGGCTTGTTCAATTTTCCGATCAACGGTCACCGACACGTATCTATTCTACGCCTGTCTCGCGCCTGTAATAGGCTCCTGGACGAAACATCCGAAACGCCGTTCTCCTTGACAGGGTCCGGTGGGCTCTTTACGATGACACCTGAGATGGCCTTCGTCATTTTGTCCGGCGAGCCTGGGTGCCGCGTGGAAGAGGTGGCGAGGTTATTGGCCCAAAGGCTTCGTTTCCAATCGGTTGGCGAGACCACCGTGCGCGAGTGGATCGCGCGCGAGTTCGGCTCCGAAGTCGCCGTCCACGATCGCGCCTGGCCCGCGCTGGTCAGTTCCCTCGTCGCTGCCCTCGGCCTGGAAAGCGGCGTGGTCCTAACCGTACCAGGTGCCGAATTGTTGTTTCCCGGCATTCCCGGCGTCCTCCGCGTTCACCTGGATGGACCCGAACCCTGGCGCCTGGGCGCGCTCATGGTGGAACACCGCCTCACGCGCGACGAAGCCCGTAACCTCGCCCAACACTTGGCCTTGGAACGCCGCGCCAAACGTCTTAAATGCTTCGGCAAAACCGTCGTCCGGCCCTCCACTTACGACCTCATCCTCAATTGCGACACCTTTGACAGCGAGCCCCTCGCGCTCTTGATCGCCCAGGCCGCCGCCCATCGCGCCATCGACGAGGAATCCAGACTGCCCGCCGGCGTCGAGGCCCAAATCCAGTTCCAGGCCCGCCTCCGCATGGCCAAGTACGGCCTGACCCCGCCCGCCCCGGACAAAGCCACCCTCGTCCGCAAGCCCTTCGCCAACAACAGCGAAGAGATCTTCGCCAACCTGCTCAACTTCTACCGCATCGCCTACGAATACGAGCCGCGCAGCTTCCCCGTCCAATGGGACAAGCACGGCAAAGTCACCGAAGCCTTCACCCCCGACTTCTACCTGCCCGAGTTCGACCTCTTCGTCGAACTCACCACTATGAAGCAGGCCCACGTCACCAAAAAGAACCGCAAGGTCAAACTGCTCCGGCAGTTGTACCCTGATATCAGGATCCAGGTCTTCTATCAGAAGGATTTCCGTAACTTGATCTTCAAACATGGCTTGGAGAAGGAGCCGGCGCTGGCATGAGTCACGAACTGCCGCCGGGCGTCGAGCGGGTGCTGTTCACCGCCGAAGAAATCGAGCGCCGGGTGGCCGAACTCGGCGCCGAGATCAGCGAACGCTATCGCGGCAAGGAGCTCAAGCTCATCGGAATCCTCAAGGGTTCTGTGTTCTTCCTCACCGCCCTCGCCCGCGCCATCACCATCCCCGTCAAAGTGGATTTCCTCGCTATTTCTTCGTTCGCCAACCCCGGTAGCAGCGGCTTGGTCCGCATCGCCAAGGATCTGGACGATCGCATCGAGGGCGAAGACGTCATGCTGGTGGAAGACATCATCGACACCGGCTTCACCGTCCGCTACCTGCTGCGCAACCTCGCCGGACGCGGCCCGAATTCCATTGCGCTTTGTACCCTCCTGGACCGTACCTCACGTCGAATCGTACAGGTTCCGGTGGATTTCCGCTGCTTCGAAATCGGCGATCACTTCGTCATCGGCTACGGCCTGGACCACAAGCAGTTGTACCGCAACCTGGATTGCATCGCCGTCATGAACCCGGAGATGCTGAAGAAAAGCACATGACTCGGTTTGGTTTCCTCCTGTCTGTCCTGACCCTGGCGGGCACGGCCGCATACGCCCAGAACCAGCCCCTGTTCCCCATTGTTTCCCTGAACGTAGAGGGCAACGAAACCTTCCACCGCGACCAGATCCTCGCCGTAGCCGGCCTGAAGACCGGGCAGATGGCCGAGCCCAAGATCTTTGACGCGGCCCAGAAGCGCCTCATGGACAGCGGCTACTTCGAATCGGTCGGCTACAAGTATTCCCCCGCGAAAGACCAGACCGGCTATGCCGCCACCTTCACCGTCATCGAGGTGCAGCAAGTTTTCCCTGTCCGCTTTGAACGCATGCCCAAGCCCGCTGACGAGTTCAAAGCTTACCTCCGCAAAGCCGACCCGCTATTCGGCGACAAGATCCCCGGCACCCAGCCCGTCATCAAACGCTACTCCGAACTGCTGGACAAGCTGCTCGGCGAGAAGGTCGTCGGCCGCGTGAATCCCAACGATAAGGGCGAACTCGGCGTCGTCTTCGAGCCCGCCAAACGACCGCCTTCGGTTGCTGAAGTGAAGTTTAAGGGCAACACGGTGCTGCAAGCCACCCCGCTGCAAAATGCCATCGCCGGCACCGCCGTCGGCTCCGTATACGAAGAGAAGCGCTTCCGCCAGCTATTAGATGAAGCTATCCGGCCTTTGTACGAAGCCCGTGGCCGCGTGCGCGTCGCCTTCCCCACCATCACCGCCGAACCCGTCATGGACGTCAACGGCCTGCGCGTCACCGTCGAAGTGAATGAAGGCGAAGTCTACACGCTGGGCAACGTCAAGGTCGTATCGCCCGCTGGCGGCGAGGCCGAACTCCTCCGCCAAGGCAACCTGAAGAAAGAGGACATCGCCAACTTCGATGAAATCAAGGCCGGCGTCGAACGGATGAGATCCGCCGTTCGCCGCAACGGCTACATGAAGGCCGCCACCCGCGTCGAGCGCCAGTACGACGACGCCAAGAAGATCGTCCACCTGACCGTTTTCATCGAGCCCGGCGACCGCTACACCTTCCGCAGCCTGGATGTGAAGGGGCTCGATCTGCTGACCGAACCGGCGATCCGCAAAATGTGGGGCCTCAAACCCGGCGACCCGTTCAACCCCGAATTCCCTGGCTTCTTCCTCAACCAGGTACGTGCCGAAGGCATCTTCGACAACCTCGGCAAAACCAAGACCGAAGTAAAGATCGACGAAAACACCCGCCAGGCAGACGTCACCCTCTTCTTCTCCGGAGCCGAACCGCCCCCCAAGAAACGGGCCCTGCCTTAACCAAACAGCGCCGAGATCTCCCGTGCCCCAATAAACTGCGACGTCGCAAACGGCTCAATCAAATAAAAATCCCGGCCGGATGGCGTCCCCTTGATCGTCTTCGTCCAATCCACTCCCATCGCCGAGTAGATCGTCGTCGCAATGTCCTCCATATAGATCGATCGCTTCACATCCCAACCCGTATCCACCACTTTCGCGCCGGTCTCATCGGTCTTCCCGACAATGTTCCCGCCCTTGATCCCGCCGCCCGCCGCCAGCACCGTCATCGCGTACTGGTAATGATCCCGCCCATTCAGATATGTGATATCCCCCGGCGTCCGCCCAAACTCACCCATACAGAACACCAGCGTCTCATCCAGCAGCGTCGTCCCATCCGCCCGCTTCCGCGTCGCCAGATCTTCCAACAACGCCCCCAGCGCCGAATCCAGCTCCCAACTGCACTCGTAATGATTGCTCCGCTTGTAGATGTCCTTATGGTGATCCCACCCGTTCTGCTGCAGGAAGATGAAGTGCGTCCCGCCATCGGCCTCCACCAGGTTCCGCGCAATGATCGCCGCGTCCCCCGTCAACGACGACCCATACCGCCGCCGCTCCGCCGCATCCAACTCGAACAGCTTCGCCGTCCGCTTATCCATCACCAACTGGAACGCACCCTCGTAATGATCGTTGTAATCCCGATACGCCTTCGCCGCCAGCGACGGGTCATTCCGTAACCGCGCATCGAAGCTCTGCAACAGCTTCCACCGCCGTTCAAACTCCGGCCGCGCACTGTCCTCAATCTTGTACGAAGACAGGCTCACATTCGTATCCACGTGAAACGGCGAATACGTCGCCGGCAGAAACCCCGACGTCAGCAGCCCCGCTTGGCTCTGCGTCACATTCAGCGCCACATACGGCGGCATCGTGTCCGTCGCCTTCCGCCGCGACGCATACTCCAGCGCCACCACGCTCCCCACCGGCGGTATCTCCTTCTGCAACGCCGGATTCAGCGCATGCGCCGCCTGCACGTAATACTGCGCCCGCCCATGCACGCTGTCCCACGTCTCCACCGACCGCAGCAGCGCAAACCGGTCCATCTGCTTGCCTAGCTTCGGATAGAGCGCCGTCGGCCACTTCACCCCCGGCTGCATTTCCTTCACTTCAAAATCGCCGGGCGTCCACTTGCCCTCTTTCAGATCCCACGCATCCACGTGGCTCTGCCCGCCGTCCAGCATGACGAAGATGCAAAACCGTGCGCTGCTGCGAGGCTTCACACGTCCCGCCGCCTGTACGTTCGCCGGCTCCAGCAGTTGCCGGAACCAGTACCCGCCGAGCGAAACGCCACCGATCTGCATGGCCTGCCGGCGGGTGAGTAGCATGTCCGAGAAGTTGCGCATGGGATGGGCCTCTTAGTATTGGAACAGAAACTCCAGCTTATTCAGCAGCAGCCATTGAAGGTCTTCATATCCCTTGCGGCCATTGGTCGCCACCAGGTCCTTCGCCGTCGCCAGCTCCTCCCGCGTCGGCTTGCGCGTCAGAAAGCGCTCAAACAGCTTCTCAATCCGTTCACTATCGCTGATCTGCGCCAGCAACACCCCGCTCAGATAACTCCGCGGCGACGCCTGCGTCTGCTTCAACACCCACGGGCTGTTCATCATCAACACTGCCTGCGTGATCGTGCCGCCGTTCTTGCGCTCGGAAAACTCGCGGTTGTTCTGCCCGAAGCTCTCCAGGAAGAACACGATATCCTTCAAGCCCGCGTACTTCCAATCCTCCGGCGAACGCGTTTCCGTCGCATACCTGGCCCGGAAGTCCGTGCCTTTGACCGGCACGTCCGTCACCAGGTTCGTCGCCGCCACAATCGAATCGTACAGCTCCTCGCTCGTCAGCCGGCGCACAAACTTCCGTGCCCAGTACCGCGTATAGGCATCCTTCCACTCACCCGGAAACTTGCTCGACAGTTGGTACGCGCTCGACCTCGCGATCATCTTCTGCAGCCGCTGCACGTCATACCCGTTCTTCCGAAAATCCTCCGCCAACGCGTCCAACAACTCCGGATGCGTCGGCTGCAGCGTCCACGGCGGCGGCGGCGGGTTCTTCGGATCCTGCCGCGCCAGATCGAAATCCGTCACCGGATCCACAATCCCCGCACCGAAAAACTCCGCCCAGAAGCGGTTCACCGTCGCCCGGGCAAACTGCGGATGCTGCGTCATTAGCTTGGCGAACTGCGGCCGCAGCGGACGCGTCTTGTCAGCGCTATCGCCCGTGAACAGGAACTGCGGATCCAGGATCCCCTTGCCCTTGCGGGTGACACGCACCACGGTACGCGCCGACGCGTCGTACCCGGTGCCCCGATCGTCAATCGCGTACTCATCCTGTGTGGTGGCGACTTCCACACGCCGCAGCACCCGCGTGCCGGCGAAAAACGCCGCGGTCTTCCACAGTTCCTCGCGCTTGCGGTGCGACAGCCATAAATTGATCTTCTCCAGATGCCGCGCCCCATCGTGGCAACTGATGCAGTTCAAATCCACGCCCATGAAGTGGCGCACGCTGTTGATCGCCAACTCATCGGCCGTGTCCTCATGCACGTAGTCGTCGCACTTAACCCCAATCACCACCCAGCGCGCCACGTACCCCGCATTCCCCACATACCAGTTGCTCACCGCGTTCGGCGTCAACAGGTCCGTCACGAACTCGTTCCACGGCCGGTTTACCTGGAAGTTGTCGTAAACCCAGCGATAGAAAACGTTCTTGCCCTCATTGCCGATGCGGTTCGCCGCCGCCATTGCCACGTCGCCGAACCAGTACGTCCACCTCGCCCGCCACTCCTTCGACCCCACCAGCGCCTCGATCAGCTTGTCCCGCTTGTTGGGATCCTTGTCCGCCACAAACGCCCGATATTTTTCGTCCGACGGAATGCGCCCCATCAGGTCAATATGAATCCGCCGGAAAAACTCCTCGTCCGTCGCCAGCGGCGCGTGCGGAATCCGGTCCCGCTGCATCTTGCCGAAGATGTGTTCGTCGATCAGATTGCGCCGCGGCACCGCGCCAGGCCCCTGCGTCGTCGACCCGGCCATCTCCGCCGTCAGCCGCGCCGCCGCGCTCCGCCGCTCCTCCTGCTTCACCTCCGGATGACTCTCCGGCAGCTTCGGCGTCGAAGTTTGCGATATGGCCAACCTGGCCACGACGAGAAGAACGATGAGTGTTCGCACGGCGGGATACCAGAAGTGCCTTTAGTATATAGAACTCTACCGCCGCCGATAGACCGTCTCAAACCCCGGCTTGGAGCCCACACTTACCCCACTGCTGTAGCTGCGCTCCGGCTTTCCCTTCGTATCCACCGTCTCCCGCGACTTCGTCTCGCGCATCACCGGACGGGCGCTCGACGGACGCGCATCAATCCGGTCAATCTGATCCCGCGCGATGGCAGACTGCTGATGCCCCACCACCACGACCAGGTTCTCCGCCGTGGCTTCGCCCAGTTGCGCGTTTAGAGGCTCACGCGAACCCTTGCGAAACACCCGCAGTTCCGTCCCGCCGCGTAACTGCCCCAACTTGTCCCAGTCATCTTCGCCGACGGCCACCAGGTGCCCGCGCGTGTGGAAGTACATCACGCCGCTGTCGATTGCGGGCGTCGACAACACGATCTCCCCGAACGGGTTCGTCGCCGCTACCTCGAACGTGCGTCCCGCCTTCACCACGTACGCATCACCCTCTTCACTGGTGATGTAGATATGGCCGTTCGCCGCCACCGGCGACGACGTAAAGCCGGTCTTGCCGTCGCCCAGCCGCTGCTCGTAGAACTTCTCGC
Organism: Bryobacterales bacterium; assembly: GCA_016789745.1. Lineage (GTDB taxonomy): Bacteria > Acidobacteriota > Terriglobia > Bryobacterales > Bryobacteraceae > CADEFT01. The sequence continues at coordinate 22,617 of JAEUQF010000052.1, read as the reverse complement.
CGCTCTTGGCGTCATACGCCTTGAAGATGCCGTTGCTCGTCGTCGCGTACACCATGCCCTGGTAGGCCACCGGCGTCGAAAGATACGACCCGTTCCGCTCCTGGCTCCACACTACACCGCTGCTGCTCCGCGACCCATTCTTCAAGCTGATGTCTCCGGAAGCATCCGGCCGAATCGCATATAACGGCGACTTGCCTCCGTGCGCGTTCGCCACATAGATAAGCCCGTCATGGAGAAATGGCACCGGCACCGGGATATCGCCCTCCGATTGCAGCCGCCACAGCTCCTTGCCGGTCTTCAGGTCGTAACTGACGATATACGGATAGCCGTTGCAGACCACCTGCGTCCGCCCCGCGGCCTGCATGATGCCCGGCGTTCCCCAACTGTTCTGCGACACGTCGCCCCGCGCCACCCGCCACAACTCCCGCCCGTCCTCGGCCGACAACGCCGACAGGAAAGCGTCCTTCTTCACGTCCGCCTGAATGACAATCGTGTCTTCAAAAAGCGCCGGAGAACTCGCAAATCCCCACGATAGGCTGCGGTCATTAAACGGCGCCATATCCAGCACACCGAAGTCCTTCTTCCATAGCGGCCGCCCGTCCAGCGAGTAAACATGCAGCCCCTCGGAGCCGAAGAACGCCACCAGCCGCTTCCCGTCAGTCGCCAACGTCGTGTTCGCGTGCGTCGCCTTGGTATGCCGTTTGACCTTCGGCACACCCTTGTGGGCGATCTGTTGCCACGCCGGACGGCCCGTGTTCTTGTCCAGCGCCAGAATCACCCACGACTGCTCCTCGGCATCTTCCGCCGAATCGCCCGCGCCATACAGCCCGATCTTCAGCGGCGCGTTGCCCGACTTGCTCACCGCCGTCGCCAGGTAAATCCGGTCGCCCCAGATCACCGGGCTCGCGTGGCTCAGACCCGGAATCGGGGTCTTCCACCGAATCCCCCGCAGGTTGCCACGGCTCGCATCGGCGTTCCATGTAATCAGCGTCTTGCCGTCGCCGACACCCGTGGCGTCCGGCCCGCGATACGCTGGCCAGTTCGCCGACAATGCCAAGGTCGCTGCGGCGAACGCCGCAAAGCCCGTTCGTAAGATCGCCGCCGCGTTACGCCAAGCCATGTCGTTTTAGGGGCAATTCCCGAACGCGCTTGCCCGTCGCGCGATAGATCGCGTTGCAGATGGCCGGTGGAATCGGCGGAACCCCAGGTTCCCCTACCCCCGCCGGAAGATCCGTGCTCGGCACAATGTGGACATGCGTCTCGCGCGGCGCCTCATTCATCCGCGCCACCGGATAATTGTGGAAATTCGACTGCTGGATCTGCCCGTTCGCCGCCGTGATCTCGCCCATGCGAGCAATGCTGGCTCCGAACACCCCCGCGCCTTCAAACTGCGACTTCACCCGGTCGGGATGTAGAATCGTCCCGCAATCCACCGCGAAATCCACCCGCGGAATGCGGATCTTGCCATCGCTCCCCATCTCGATCTCGACCACCGCGGCAATATAACTCAGGAAACTGCGATGCGCCGCGATCCCCAGCGCCCGCCCATTCCCCGGCTTCTTATTCGCCCACCCCGACTTCTCCGCCGCTATCTCAATCACGCGCCTGAGCCGCGCCGTATCCACCGGATACTTCTCCTGCGGCATCGTGTTGTTCCAGTACTTCAAATCGCCCTCGGGTGGAATCGTGATCTTCCGGTCCGGCCCCAGCGTCGACAGCAGATACTGCACCGGATCCTTCCCGGCCAGGTGCGCCAACTCATCGACGAACGAGTGCACCGCAAAGGCGTGGTAAATATTCGCTACCGACCGCATCCACCCGATTCGCACATGGTTCTGCGCCGGCCCGTTCTCCGCCCGGTGATTCGGAATGTCGAACGGCACGTCCATCCAGCCCATGCCCATCTCGAACTCCTGCCCGTAACGGGCGTCCGCATTGAACGTGCTGCCGATGGTCGGAAACACGCTTCGCTGCAGCCACCCCGTCGTCTTCCCGCTGGCATCCAGCCCGGCCTTCATATACATCGCCGCCACCGCGTGATAGTAGTCGAAGCGGATGTCGTCCTCCCGCGTCCACACCACCTTCACCGGCTTGCCGGCCTTCTTCGACAGCAGCGCCGCCTCCACTACGTAATCCGGCTTCGACTTGCGTCCAAATCCGCCGCCCAGCAGCGTCACGTGGCAGGTGACGTCTTCCTTCTTGATCCCCAGCGCTTCAGACACCGCCTCCTGCACCGCCTGCGGATTCTGCGTCGCCGCCCACGTAACCACCTTGCCGTCCTTGAACTCGGCTACCGCGGCCGGCGGCTCCATCGGCGCGTGCGACAACAGCGGCACGTAGTACTCGGCCTCGTGCGTCTTGGCGGCGCCCGCCAACGCCGCATCCACGTCGCCTACCTTGCGCACCACCTTCTGCGGCTTGCGAGCCGCCTCCGCTAACTTGCTCTTGTAGGCGCCCGATTCGTACTCGGCGTTCGGACTCGCCGTCCACTCCACCTTCAGCTTCTTCCGCGCCTGCATCGCCGCCCATGTGCTGTTGGCCAGCACCGCCACCCCACCTAACTGCTTGAACATCTGCGGCGGCTGGAACTTGTCGAGCGTCACCGTCTGCGCCACCCCGGCCACCTTCCGCGCTTCCGTATCGTCCACCTTCGCCACAGACGACCCGTATACCGGCGGCCGCTCAATCGACGCAATCAGCATCCCCGGCATCTTCGCGTCATAGCCAAACTGCCCCTTGCCCGTCACGATGTCGTCCGCATCGATCATCGGCGTGTCCTTGCCGATATACCGGTAATCCGCCGGAGACTTAAACTTCAACTCCGCCGCCTTCGGCGCCTGCTGCGTCGAAGCCAGTTTCACCAACTCCCCAAGTCCGGCTTTCTTGCCGCTCTTTTCATGCACCACTTGGTGCAGCTTCACCTGGCACTCGCCGACCGGCACATTCCACTTCGATGCCGCCGCGCGCTCCAGCATCAACCGCGCCGACGCACCCGCCTCGCGGATCGCATCGTAGAAATCCCGAATCGAGCACGAGCCATCCGTGTTCTGCGACCCATACCGCGTATCGCCGATGGCCTGTTCTACCTTCACGCGCTTCCAGTCGGCATCCAGTTCGTCGGCCAGCAGCATCGGCAGTACACTGCGGATCCCCGTACCCATCTCCGACCGGTGCGACACAATCAGTACCGTACCGTCCGTCTCAATCCCCAGATACACACTCGGATGCCATGCCGCCGCATCCGCCTTCGATGCCGCCTCGGAGACCAGCGGTGCACTCAGCACCAGCGCGCCCGCCGAAAAAATCGTATCCAGAAAACCACGCCGCGAAAGTACCGTGACGCTCATGCCTGCACCCCCGCCGCGATCTTCACTGCTTTCCGGATCCGCTCATACGTCCCGCAACGGCAGATGTTGCCCTGCATCGCCGCCTCGATATCGGCATCGGTCGGCTTCGGCTTCTCCTTTAGCAGCGACGCCGCCTGCATGATCTGCCCCGGCTGGCAGTAGCCGCACTGCGCCACCGCGCATTGCTTCCAGGCCCGCTGCAGCGGATGATCGCCCTTCGCTGAAAGCCCCTCGATGGTCAGTACGTTCTTGCCTTCGATGCTCTTCATCGGCGTCACGCACGCCCGCGCCGCTTTCCCATCCACATGCACCGTGCAGGACCCGCATAGCCCCATCCCGCATCCATACTTGGTCCCGGTGAGTTCCAGGTTGTCCCGCAGAAACCAGAGCAGAGGCATGTCCGGGTCGCCCTCGTATTGCCGGCTCGTGCCGTTGATTTTGAGTCGGATCATGGTAATGGGGAGAATAATAGCGCAGCTTTCTGTTCCCTGCCCAGGTCAGGGTGCGATGCGGAATAACGCCATTTCCGCCAGGTTACGCACCAGCAGGTATCCATCGGCCATCGCCGGCACATTCCAGGTCTTCCCTTCTATTGCGTCAAACTTCGCGATTTCGTCGTGTTTCTCCGGGGTCGCCTTCACCAGCGCCAACTCGCCGGACTCCGCCAGCACGATAATGTGATCCCCAGCCAGCAGCAACTGCCCATAGCCGTAACGGCCGCCCTTCCACATCTGATTCCCATCGGAAACCCGGATGCAAGCGAGAATACTCTCGTCCAATCCGAACACATAGCCGTTGTGGAGCACGCCCGTGTTGAAACGCGTCTTCAACCGCGTGTTCTCCCAAATCGCCTTCGCCTTGTTATCCTTCACTTCAATCAGTGCTGCCCCGTGTCCGTATCCCGAAGACATCACGAACCGGTTCGCATCCACCAGAATCGGCTGCGTGGCGTTCACATCGTACTGCGTCACCCACGGATGCTCCCACAGCAGCTTCCCATTCGACGGCTCTAGACCAACCAACCGGCTGGCCGTCGCCGTAATAATCTGCCGCTTCCCATCGAAATCGACCAGCATTGGCGTCGTGTAGCTCGCTCCGTCGTTGAGCGAGCCCCAAACCTTTTTCCCCGTCTCCAGGTCATACGCCACCACCGAGCTCGAGGAAGGCCCGCCCGGCTGCACCACCACCGTGTTATCCACAATCAGCGGCGACGCGCTCATTGCCCACATGATGTTCTCCGCGCCCGCCTCCTTCAAAATGTTCTTCGACCAGATCACCTTCCCGGTCTTGTCATCCAGCACTCGCATCTCGCCGGTTGCCCCAAGCGAGTACACCCGTCCCTGATGCCACGTCGGCGTCGCCCGCGGCCCATCCCCACCCATCGACTCACTAAAAAACGCCGCGTAGCTGTGCGTCCACAACTCCCGCCCCGTCTTCAAATCGTAGGCCGCGACGAACTCCTTGTCCCGCCGCTGCTCGATCGTAAACGCCCGCCCCCCGGCGATCACAAACGAGGCGTACCCGCCCCCAATCGGCTGCTTATACAGACGCTGCAGCCCGGACGAAGGCCACTTGGTCAGAATGGGACCCTGCCGGTACACCCCATCGCCCTTCGGCCCGCGGAAGAACGGCCACGGTGCCGACACCGCCGTCTCCTTCACAGGCTCCGCCGCCGGCGCCGAAGCGGCATTGCTCACCGGAACCACCGCCGCGACCGGCTCTGCCGCGACCGGCTCCGGCGACTCCGCCGGAACGGTACCCGCAGACTGCTCGCTGCGGCTCCTCTCCAACTCCTCCATGTGCCGCTTCGGATCGCGGAACGTAAACCGCGGATGGCCGGCACCGTTCAGCTCCACCCGCATCCCATAAACCAGGAATAGCTCCGCCACCCCAACCACAAGGATCAGCAGCGTTCCCAAAATTTTCGTTTTGATGCCGGTGCGCTTCATCCACAGCAGAACAGCACCCAGCGGGGGAAACGCTAGCGCGCCACCCGCCACCGCGAACCACGATTGCAGCATTCTCTTATTTTAGTTGCCGGTACCAAACCCCGGTTCTCCTGCCGAAAACCACCAGGTCGCGTCGCCCGTCGCGATCCCAGTCAACCGCCAACACCCCGATAATCGGGAGTCCGGCGCCGATCTTTAGGGGGGAAGCCTTAGTTTCTATCCCAGACCAGCGATAAATTCGACCCGCCCCCGCCGCCTCCCCCACATAGATCTCCTCTACGCCGTCCCTATCCAGATCCGCCACCACCAACCCACGCGGCTCCTCCAGATCCATCCCCGCACTCAACTCCTGCTCCCGCCACAACTGCCGCACATCGGCCGGCGGCCCGAACACCAGCACCTTCCCGCCCTTCACCCACCCCTGGCTCGCCACCAGTTCGCTCCCCCGCATCGCCAGCCGGAACCGCGCCGACTCCGGCGTCTCGTTGTGCGTGTTAATCGCAAACAGCCGCCAGGGCAGCTCAAACTGCAACGGCCCCTGAATCCAGTAATTGCCGCAAAACAGATCGGGGACCCCATCCCCATCCACCTGCGTCTGGAGTAACCCAGCCTGGTACGACGCGGTGTAAAACGAGTAAATCTCCCGATACGGCCACCGCGGCGCTTCCGGCTCGCCCCGGTCATAAAACCGCACCTGCAGCCCACGATGCGCCACCAGCAATCCCTTGCGCCCGTACAGCGTCGCCTCCAGGCAGTCCGACAGGTACCCCTCGGTATCAATCCGCCTCACCCGCCCGTCCCGCATCCCAACCGCCACCAGATCCGTCTTCTGCTGCACCACCACCGCATCCCCAAATACGCACCCCGGCGCCTCGAACCGGCCCGCCGCCACCTGCCGCCAGACCCTCTCCCGCCGCTCCCACAACCCGTCCCCCCATACCCACACCCGCCCATCCTTCGACGCCGCCCCCGCCACCTCCGCCGGCAGCCCGAACTGCGCCCGCGGCACCAACTGCCCCATCGCCGTCCAAAGCCCCAACGCCATCCACGCCCAAAGGATGCCAGACATCGCTATGCTATTCTAACCATTAGGTGAAGGGCCTCCGCGACCTCCTCGTTCACTTCAACGAAGACATCCCGCTGGACGTGGCGGCGCTCGAACTGGCCACCGTCGAGTTCCCCGACCTCGACGTCTTCTGGTGGGTCGAACTCCTCGATTCCTACGCCAGCGAACTCGCCGAACGCGTCCATCCCGAAGACGACGGCCTTACCTTCATCCACACCACCAACACCTACCTGTTCGAAGAACTCGGCTTTCGCGGCAACGATGGCGACTACTATAGCCCCATGAACAGCTGCCTCAACCAAGTCCTCATGGAGCGCACCGGCCTCCCCATCACCCTCTCCCTCGTCTACCTGGAGATCGGCCGCCGCCTCGGCCGCCCCCTCTTCGGCATCGGCATGCCCGGCCACTTCCTGGTCGAGTACGACGACGGCGACCTCCGCCGCTTTATCGACCCCTTCCACCAGGGCCGCATGCTCGAAGCCGAAGAGTGCCTCGCCCTCGCCAGCCGCGTCACCGGCCTCGATCTGGCCGGCAACCAGGCCGCCCTCCAGCCCGTCAGCAAACGCCAGATGGCCCTGCGCATGCTCAACAACCTCCGCGCCGCCTACCTCCGCCGCGGCACCTGGCCCAAAGCCCTCCAGGTTCAGGATCTACTCGTCGACTCCACTCCCAACGAGGGCACCGAATACCGCCAGCGCGGCTACCTCCGCCTGCAGATGAAGCTCTACCGCGAAGCCGCCGAAGACCTCGACCGCTACCTCGAACTGAGCCCCGAAGCCAAGGACCGTGCCGAAATCGAAAAGCGCCTCCGAGCCCTCCAGCGCTGGATGGCCGGCATGAACTGAATACCCCTCTCCCAGATTTTCCTTATCCCCCCTTTTCTTTCTAAAGCCCCCCGAACATCGCGACGATGCGATGACTGAGACTCAGTGAGGCCCCCTACAGCCTCACGCCAACCGCTGGTGATCCCGTCGCGCCCCCCTCGACCGGACCGCACGGAAATCTGTAAGGAGCCTATGGAAGACCGGGAGATTATCAACGAGTTCCTGATCGAAAGCAACGAGAACCTCGCGAGGCTGGACCAGGAGATGGTGGAGTTGGAGGCGCGTCCCAAAGATGCCGCGCTGCTTGCCAGCATCTTCCGCACCATCCACACCATCAAAGGCACCTGCGGATTCCTCGGCTTTTCGGGCCTGGAACGCATCACCCACCTTGGCGAGAACCTGCTCAGCCAGCTGCGCAACGGCGAACGGGAGCTTAACCCGGGGCTAGTCAGCCTGATTCTCGAAATGGTGGACGTTGTCAAATCGGAGCTGAGCGCCATCGAGTCCAACGGCGCCGAAAGCGGTTCCAGCCACGAGACCCTGATGAATCGCCTGCGTGAGGCCGCCGACGCACAGTCCGCGCCGGTGCCGGAAGCTGAACCCGCCGCCCGCCCGCCTGTCGCTGCCCCACCGCCGGCTTCCATTGCTGCCCCGCCGCCTCCACCCGCCGTCGCGGCCCAACCGGCTCCCGAAACGCCACCTGAGGCCGAGGCCATGACCAAGTCCACCATCGCCGACGCCACCATCCGCGTCGATGTCGGACTCCTGGACCGGCTCATGAACCTCGTCGGCGAACTCGTTCTCGCCCGCAATCAAATCCTGCAGTTCGGCGGACGTTTGGAAGATGCCAGTTTCGGCGCCACCAGCCAGCGCCTCAACCTCATCACGACTCAGTTGCAGGAAAGCGTCATGAAGACGCGCATGCAACCCATCGGCGTGGTCTGGAACAAGTTCCCGCGCGTGGTGCGCGATCTGTCCGCTGCTTGCGGCAAACAGATCCAGCTCGACATGGAAGGCGCCGAAACGGAACTCGACAAGAGCATCATCGAAGCCATCAAAGACCCCCTCACCCACATCGTGCGCAACTGCTGCGACCATGGCATCGAAACCCCCGACATGCGGCTGCGCGCCGGAAAAGCCGCCCAGGGCACACTCTCACTCCGCGCCTTCCATGAGGGCGGCCAAGTCAATATCGAGATCAGCGACAACGGGCGCGGCATCGATCCGGTCAAGCTCAAACAAAAGGCGCTCCAGAAAGGGCTGATCCGGCCCGAGCAGGCCGAGCGCATGAGTGAGCGCGAGGCCGTATCGCTCATCTTCCGTCCAGGTTTCTCCACCGCCGAGACCGTCACCAACATCTCCGGCCGCGGCGTCGGCATGGACGTCGTCAAAACCAACATCGAGAAGACCGGCGGCACCGTCGACATCAGCAGCCGTCCCGGATTCGGTACTACCGTCAAAATCAAGATCCCCCTCACGCTCGCCATTATTCCCGGCCTCGTCGTTATGAGCGGCGGAGAGCGGTTCGTCATACCACAGGTCTCGCTACTCGAGCTCGTACGCCTCGAAGGAGAGGCCGGCAAGCGCCAGATTGAGCGCATCCAGTCGACGCCCCTCTATCGCCGTCGCGGCAACCTGCTGCCCATCGCCTACCTGAATGATGTTCTTCGCATCGGCGCCAAGCACCGCGAAAGCGATGTCATCAACATCGTGATCCTACAGGCTGAAGACCGCCAGTTCGGACTCGTCGTCGACGGCATCCACGATACCCAGGAGATCGTCGTCAAACCGCTCGGCAAGCAGCTCAAAAGCATCACTCACTACGCTGGCGCCACGATCATGGGCGACGGCAAGGTTGCCCTCATCCTGGATGTGCCCGGCCTCGCCGCCCGCAGCGGCGTGTTCACCGACGCCCGCGACAGCCAGCGCAGTATCGCCGCCACGGGCGAAACCGCCGCGTCCGAACGCCAAAGCCTGCTCCTGTTCCGCAGCGGCCGCTTCGAACGGCTCGCCGTCCCCCTCTCGCTTGTGGCCCGCCTCGAGGAGTTCCCTCGCGCCCGCATCGAGCGCGCCAGCGGCCAAAGCGTTGTCCAGTACCGCGACCAGATCCTGCCGCTCATTCCGCTCGCCCCCTATCTCGAACCAGGCGCCGCCTCCGCCGCCGACGAGGTCGACCCCGCCCAGGTCGTGGTATTCAGCAATGGCGAACGCCGGCTGGGTCTGCTGGTCGACGAAATTGTCGACATCGTCGAGGAAAACGTTACCGCCCGCCAGAAGACCGACCGCCCCGGTCTGCTCGGCTCAGCCGTGGTCGGTGATCGCGTCACCGATTTCCTCGACCTGCATAGCGTCATCGATCAGTTCGGAACCAATTGGTTTGGGTCCCGAGGCGGCGCCGCCGGCACACGCTGCACCGTGTTGCTCGCCGACAATTCGCAATTTGCCCGTGGCCTGGTGCGCAACGCCCTCGAAATCGCCGGATTCGCCATCGTCGAAGCCGCCAGTGTCAACGAAGCGCTCGAACGCCTCCCGCGCCAGCGCGTTAGCGTGGTCGCTGCGGCCTTTGACCTTGCCGGCGGCGGCGCGACAGCCCTCGCCGAACAGCTCCAGAGCACCCCGGGGCTCGAACACGTCCCCGTCGTCGCCCTCAGCAACGATCCGGGCGAGCCCGGCTTCCTCGGCGCTCGCGAGCGGTTCGCCGATGCCTTGGCTAAGTTCGACCGCGATGCCATGCTCCGCAGCCTCCTCCGGTTGGCTGCCCGAGTGGGCGAAAGCCTCGCCCCGGCCGAAGATATCCCCACGGGAGTGAGATCGTGAAAGTGGAACAGAATCCGACTCTGACGGCCGAACAGGCCACCTCGCAGTTCGCAACATTCTTCGTCCGCGACCTGTTTTTCGGCATCGAAGTCCTGCACGTGCAGGAGGTGCTGCGCTACCAGGAGATGACCCGCGTCCCCCTGGCTCCGGACCTCATCGAAGGTCTCATCAATCTGCGCGGCCAGATCGTCACCGCCATCGATATGCGGCGCCGCCTGGGTCTCGCCCCCCGCCACGAAGACGAAGTCCCCATGAACATGGTGATTCGCAGCGAAGACGGCGCCGTCAGCTTGTTGGTCGACGAGATCGGAGACGTCCTCGAAGTTCGGCAGGATGTCTATGAGCCGGCCCCCGAAAATACGGCCCGGCAGTTGCGCGAGCTCATCGCTGGCGTCTACAAGCTGGAAGGTAAGCTCCTGCTCGTGCTGGATACCGAAAAAGTACTCCAGGTGGCCTGAACCACCCTAAACCGGGGGCGACGGAACGCCGTCTGCCCCTGGCGAATCCGATTCCTTAGGAAACAATGAAACAGAGACGTTCGCAATCCGGATCGGCCGCCGTGCTCGACGCCCCGGAGACCCTCGAATCCATGATCCCCGGCATGGCTCCTGCCCTCGACCATATCGGGACTAATGTGTTTGTGGCCGATCGCGACCTCAAGCTGCTCTACATGAACCGTAGCGCCCGGCGGATTCTCGAAAGCATGGAAGACGTGCTGGTGCGGACCGTCGGCGTCCGTGTCGACCAGATGCTCGGCGGCAGTATCGACCGGTTCCATGGCGAGCGCGCCCCGCAGATCCGGCGCATCCTCAGCGATCCCGCCAGTCTCCCGATCCGCACCGAGATCCGCCTTGGAACCATGCTGCTCGACCTCAATGTCAATGGCATCTTCGGCCGCGCCGGAGACTTCCTCGGCATGGTGGTCAACTGGGAAGAGATCAGCCAGAAAAAGAAGCTGCAGGCCGACGTCGAACGCATTCGCCAGATCGTCGAAAATGCGCCGCTCAACATCATGCAGGCTGGCACCGACCTGGTCATTGCCTACATGAATCCGGCCTCGCTTGCCACGCTTCGCAAGCTCGAACACCTGCTGCCCTGCCGTGCCGAGGAAGTCGTCGGCAAGTCCATCGATATCTTCCACAAACACCCCGAGCACCAGCGCCGCATGCTGGCCGATCCGCGCAATCTGCCCCACCGCGCGCGCATTCAACTCGGGCCCGAGATTCTCGATCTGCTGGTAAGCCCGATCTACGACGAGCGGAAAAACTACCTAGGCCCCATGGTCACCTGGGACGTGATCACCGAGCGCGTCAAGCTCGAGCAGGCTGCCGCCCGGGCGCAGTCGATGATCCAGAACGCGCCCATCAATATCATGCTCGCCAACCGCGATTTCCGCATCGAGTATGTGAACCCGGCCTCCGAACAGACCCTCAAGAAAATCGAGCACCTGTTGCCGGTCCGCGCCGACCAGATCGTCGGCCAGAGCATCGACATCTTCCACAAGCACCCCGAGCGCCAGCGCCAGATGCTCGCCGATCCGAAGAACCTTCCCCATAGAGCCCAGTTCCAGCTTGGCAACGAGCATATGGACCTGCTCGCCTGCGCCATCTACGACAACAACCGCAACTACCTCGGGCCCATGGTCACCTGGGAGATCGTTACCGACCGCGTGGCCGCGGCGGCGCGCGAGAAAGACCTCCGCGAACGCGAGCAGCACAACCAGGAGGAGTTACGGCAGAAGGTCGAGCTGATGCTCGATGTCGTCAAGTCCGCCGCCTCCGGTGACCTCACCCGCGAGGTGCCTGTCCGCGGCACCGATAGTATCGGACAGATGGGCGAAGGGCTCGCCGGCTTGCTGGGGACTCTGCGCGCCAGCATGACCGAGATCGGACAGAATGCCCAGGCCCTCGGCGCCGCCAGCGAACAGCTGAGCGCCATCAGCCAGCAGATGGCCAACAACAGCGAGGAAACGGCCGCACAGGCCGGCGTCGTCGCCGCGGCCAGCGAACAGGTCTCCAAGAACGTCGGCATCGTCGCCACAGGTAGCGAGGAAATGCTGGTTAGCATCCGCGAAATCTCCAAGAGCGCCAGCGACGCTGCCCGCATGGCTCGCAATGCGGTCTCGGTGGCCGACACCACCAATCGCACCATCAGTAAACTCGGTGAGTCCAGCCAGGAGATCGGCAAAGTCATCAAGGTGATCACGTCGATTGCCCAACAAACCAACCTCCTTGCTCTCAACGCCACCATCGAAGCAGCGCGTGCGGGCGAGGCGGGCAAAGGCTTCGCCGTCGTCGCCAACGAGGTGAAGGAACTCGCCAAGGAGACCGCCAAGGCCACCGAGGAGATCAGCCGCAAGATTGAGGCCATCCAAGGCGACACCAACAGTGCCGTACAGGCCATCGTGCAGGTCGGTGAGGTGATCAACCAGATCAACGACACCTCCGACACCATCGCCTCGGCGGTCGAAGAGCAGACCGCCACCACCAATGAGATCGGCCGCAATCTCACCGAAGCCGCCAAGGGTTCGGGCGAAATCGCGCGCAACATTACCGGGGTCGCCGAAGCGGCGCAAAACACCACCCAGGGAGCCACCGATACCCAGGTTGCCGCCCGCAGTCTGGCCGAAATGGCGAGCACGCTGCGACGGCTGGTGGAGCGGTTCAAGCTTCACGCCTAGACCAGTCACCGGAGTCCGGCGGGCTGGGACAGCAACCTGCCTCGGTCCGCCAAGACTCCGGCTGGGTTCGCCGAAGAGAAGCATAGGCGGATTAAACACGCGTCCGGGAGCGAGCAAGCAAAAACAATGTCGAAAGCAATGGTAATTGACGATTCACGGGCAATCCGCATGATCCTTTCGCGGACCCTCACCCAGTTCGGCTATGACGTGGCCCAGGCCGCCAACGGCCGTGAGGCGCTCCAGTTGCTGGACCAGACCGATGGGGTATCGCTGATCCTGGTGGACTGGAACATGCCGGAAATGAACGGACTCGATTTTATCCGCGCACTGCGGGCCGACCGCCGCTATGGCGGGGTGAAGCTCATGATGGTCACCACCGAAACGCAGATCGAGCAGATGGTCACCGCCATCGAGGCCGGAGCCAATGAGTACGTCATGAAACCGTTCACGCGCGAAGTGATCGAAGACAAACTGCGAATCATGGGCGCCCTGCAGTAAAGGGCAGGGCAGGAGTCTGTCAATGGGTAGGATTCAAATCAGTCAGGGACGCCGCATCCGGGCGCTCGTCGTAGACGACTCGGTGGTGATCCGCAAACTGGTAAGCGCCGTCCTCGACGATCAGCCAGGGATTGAGGTGGTCGGTACGGCGGCCAACGGGTCGATCGCGTTACAGAAAATCACGCAGCTGAATCCCGACGTGGTCACACTCGATGTGGAAATGCCGGAGATGGACGGACTGGCAGCGCTTCGCGAAATCCGGAAGCACTATCCGCGTCTGATCGTGATCATGTTGAGTACGCTCACCTCACGCGGTGCCGCGTCCACCATGGATGCGCTCAGTCTCGGCGCCAACGACTACGTCACCAAGGTCTCTAACATCGGCTCGCTCGACAAGTCGATTGACTCGCTGCGCGGTGAGCTAGTCCCGAAGATCCGGCAGTTCTTCGTCGCCGACACCGATGCCCCGCCAGCCCAACGGCCGGCCCCGCGCGGCCCGGCGCCGGAATCGCCGCGGCCCGTCGCCAGCAGTCGCCCCATGCCGCCCCCGCCTCCCCGTCGCAGCGGGCTGCCTGCACCACAGGCGGTGGCAATCGGCGTCTCCACCGGCGGCCCCACGGCCCTGGCCGAAATCATGCCAGTGTTTCCCAAGACCTTCCCGCTCCCCATCGTCATCGTCCAGCACATGCCTCCGATGTTCACGGCATTGCTCGCCGAACGCCTGACGCAGAAAAGCCGTATCCGCGTCGTGGAGGCCAAGGAGGGTATGCCGGTCGAGCCGGGAGTCGCCTACCTCGCACCTGGCGACTATCACCTCGCCGTCCGGCGCCGCGGCACGGGCATCATCTGCACGCTCAACCAGGACCCCCCGGAAAACTCCTGCCGGCCGGCGGTGGATGTCCTGTTCCGTTCTGTGGGCGACGTCTGGGGTGGGGCGGTGGTCGCCTCGATCCTTACCGGCATGGGGCAGGACGGGTTGCGCGGCATCGAAACGCTGCGCGCCGCCGGTGCCTTCGTCGTAGCCCAGGATGAGCCCTCTAGTGTCGTGTGGGGCATGCCGGGATCGGTGGTGCGGGCCGGCCTGGCCGATTCCGTTCTGCCACTCACCGCAATTGTGCCAGAGATTTTGCGCCGCGTGGGCGCCTGTTAAGGGAGGAAGCCAATGGCGGTAACCAGTGGGCCGAGCGCACCGCGCAACGATCTGCAGCCAGAGAACTACCGGTTCCTGCAAGACTACATCTACCGCGAATCCGGCATCGTCATCGATTCCGACAAGCACTACCTGCTTGAGGCACGCCTGCTGCCCATCGCCCGCCAACAGCGCATCGGCACGTTGAATGACCTTTGCGCGCTGCTGCGGGCTACCGGATCCGCCAACGGACTCCGCCGCCAGGTCGTCGAGGCCATGACCACCCACGAAACCCTTTGGTTTCGCGACCCCGGCCAGTACGACGCCCTCCGCGACAAAGTCCTTCCCGACCTGCTCGCCAAACGCCAGCACCTCAAACGCCTCCGCATGTGGTCCGCCGCCAGTTCCAGCGGCCAGGAAGCCTACTCGCTCGCCATCATGCTGCTCGAAATGAACCTCGGCGACTGGAACATCGAGATCATCGGCACCGACCTATCCGAGCAGATCCTCGACAAGGCCCGCCAGGGACGCTACCTTCAGATCGAGGTGAACCGCGGACTCCCCGTCGCTTCCCTGGTTAAGTACTTCAATCGCAGCGGCTTGGACTGGCAACTCAACGACAAGATCCGCAGCATGGTCCGCTTCCAGAAATTCGATCTTCGCGACGACATGCGCTCGCTAGGCTCCTTCGACGTCATCTTCTGCCGCAACGTCCTGATCTACTTCGATCACGAAACCAAACGCAAAATCCTGACCCGGCTCTACGCGGCCCTCCAAAAAGGCGGCTGCCTGCTGCTCGGCGGCGCCGAAACCACCCTGAACCTGGTCGATGACTTCGAACGCGTCGCCTTCGGCTCGGCCGTGCTGTATCGCGTACCTTAATCAAACGAGGAGAACTATGCCCTTCCCTGTGGAGGCCTACGAGGCAGAAATCACACAAATCGTAGAGGACGTTTTCCTCACGATGCTCCGCTCCGGAGTTGAGGCCGGAGGCGCCGATTGGGAACCACCCGCTGGAGCGATTACAGCCGCCGTCTATTTCGCCGGCAGCTGGCGCGGCGCGGTCATCATCGAGGCGTCCGAAGAACTGGCGTGCCAGTGGACTTCCCAGCTGATGACCATCCCCGTTCCCGATACCATCACCGACGACGTTCGCGACACCATGGGCGAACTCGTCAACATGATCGCCGGCAACCTCAAATCCGTCGTCCCGCCGGGCGTCGCCATCTCCATCCCCAGCGTTGTCCAGGGCCGTCAGTACTCCATGCGCCTCTGCGGCGGCAACCTCGTCAATCGCCAGCCATTCCTCTGCATCGGCGGCCCCTTCTGGGTCACCTTCGTCGAGGTCGTTGAACGCTAACGCTACCGGCCCGCCGTTCCGTAAGCGCGAGCCTAGCCGGGTCACTGCCACCCCTATCTCCGTCGCGCTATCCTGAAGTTCGCCGATGGCGCGACCTCTCCTTGAATGCGTTCCCAACTTCTCTGAGGGCCGGAACCCCGCCACCCTCGCCGCCCTCCGCCAGGCCATCACCTCCGTCCCCGGCCTCGCCCTGCTCGCCCAAGAGGCCGACACGGACCACAACCGTAGTGTCTTCACCTTCGCCGGCTCCCCCGAAGCCGTCCTCGAAGCCTCCTTCCGCGCCGTCGCCGCCGCCCGCGACCACATCGACCTCCGCCACCATACCGGCGTCCACCCCCGCATCGGCGCCGCCGACGTCGTCCCCCTCGTTCCTCTCCAAAACGTCAGCCTCGAACAGTGCGCCGCCTTCGCCCACAAACTAGGCCAGCGTATCGCCCGCAGCCTCGGCATCCCCGTCTATTTCTATGAGGCCGCCGCCCTGCGCCCCGAGCGTCAGCGGCTCGAGGTGGTCCGCCGCAGCGGCTTCGAAGCCCTCCGGGAACTCACCCTCCACGACCCGTCCCGCATGCCCGACGCCGGCGGCCCCGCGCTCCACCCCAGCGCCGGCGCCACCGCCGTCGGCGCCCGCAAATTCCTCCTCGCCTTCAATATCAACCTCGATACAGCCGACGTCGCCATCGCCCAGCAGATCGCCCGTAAAGTCCGCGCCTCGAGTGGCGGCCTCCCACACGTCAAGGCCATGGGCGTCTTCCTCGCCTCGCGCGGCCTCGCCCAGGTTTCCATGAACCTCACCGACTTTGAAGTCACCCCCCTCGCCGTCGTCTACGAAGCCGTACGCGAAGAAGCAGCCCGCCTCGGCGCCTCCATCGTCGGCAGCGAGTTTATCGGCCTCGTGCCCGCCAAAGCGATTGGTCAAGCCGCCAGCGTTTATTTAAAGGCCGAAACGCGTCCAGAGGACCAGATCCTGGAACGCCGATTATTAATTGATCTGATAGACTGAGCGCAGGAGCCCCACCCGACATGCCCAACCGCCGCCGGTTTCTGAAGACAATCCCTGCCGTTCCTGCCCTCGCTGCCGCATCGCCGGCCGTGGCCGGTCCGGCCAAGCGTGACTATTTCAAAGATTTGGGCATTCGCCCTTTCATCAACGCCGCCGGCAGCTATACCACCCTCACGGCCTCGCTCATGATGCCCGAAGTCGTGGCCGCCATCGAATACGCCTCGAAGTCGTTCGTGCGCCTCAACGAGGTCCAGGACGCCTGCGGCAAGCGGATCGCCGAACTACTCGGCGCCGAGGCCGCCATGGTCACCTCCGGCGCCGCCGGAGCCCTCACCTGCGGCACCGCCGCCTGCGTCGCCGGCAAGGATCAATCCAAAATCGCCCGCCTGCCGGACACCACCGGCATGAAGAACGAAGTCATCATCCAGAAGTCGCACCGCTACGGGTATGATCACTCCGTCCGGGCCGTCGGCATCAAGATGATCGAAGTCGAAACGAAGGAAGAGCTGGAACGCGCTGTCAACGAACGCACCGCCATGATGCTCTTCTTCAACGATGCCGACCCGCGCGGCCAGATCAAGGTCGAAGAGTTCGCCCAACTCGGCAAAAAGCTCAACGTCCCCACCATGAACGACGCCGCCGCCGACGTCCCCCCGCTCGAAAACCTCACCAAGTACCTCAAAATGGGCTACGACCTGGTGATCTTCTCCGGCGGCAAGAACATCCGCGGACCCCAGAGCGCCGGCATCATGTTCGGCCGCAAAGACCTCATCGAAGCCGCCAAGCTCAACACCTCGCCCTACGGCACCATGGCCCGCGGCCAGAAGGTGAACAAGGAAGAAATCCTCGGCATGATGGTCGCCATCGAGACCTACATGAAAAAGGATCACGCCGCCGAGATGAAGGAAGCCGAACGCCGCGTCAAGTACATCGCCGACACGCTGCGCTCCATCCCCACCCTCCAGTCGCGCGTCGTCGTCCCGCCCATCGCCAACCACGTCCCGCACCTGCATCTGAAGTGGGACTATTCCAAAATCACCGTCCAGGAAGTCATCAAGAAGCTGCGCGAAGGCGAGCCGGCTATCGAAGTGACCCCCAGCTCCAGGGAAGAGCTCATCATCAACCCCTGGCCCACGCAGCCCGGCGAGGCCGAAATCGTCGCCAAACGGCTCAAGGAAATCCTCAGCGCGAAGGCTTAGTCCTCCGCACCGCGAATTATCACAAGCCCGGAACCGCCCTGTAGCGACAGCAGGAGAACGGTTCCGGGGCTTTCCTTTTCCCGGCATGCCCGCTCCTCACTTCCTGTCAAAATTTGTCCTCTTATTCACATTTCACCTCTGAGATACTCGCCCACACTAAACCCATCGGATTAACTCCGATTCTCTGGAAATTTCCACCTATCTTTGCCCGCCAGTCCGCGGCTTCTGCCGGCCGGCGCGAATGAGTATTGCCAGGAGGCCACTGTCGCGGGGAGTGTCCTCAATGCTATCTTGAGCCGAATCATCGCATTCGGCAGCAAACGCGTCACCGTTGTTCACACCATCGGCTTCGACGCAGCCGTTGAAAACGCATTCCAGATCTGCAAAGATTACGGAATTTATCCGCTCTGATGCTCTCGCCGGACGGCATCGACCCCAAGCCTGGGAACAACTCAGCTCCCAGTTCCAACTCCCCTTTCGCGATTACAGTTACCTCGACCTGGTATTCCGGCTTCCCGTCCAGGACTATGGCGTCACCGAGTTTGAGATGAGCGTTCCCCGCATCCAGGCACTCCTCGACGCGGCACACGTCGCCACCCGTGCCTGGCTCCAGGCACGCGGCCAGCGAACCGCCAAAGTGAAGGAAGCCTGGACCGTCTTCGCACCCAAAGCCAAGTCCGCCGCGGCCGGAGCCGTACCCAACTCGAACTACCACGGGTTGCAGCTGTGCAAGTCACTTGGATTGCTATCGAGCCACACGCGCAAAGTAAGGCACCGCGGGGCCCCACATAAATCAGGAAGAAGCGCCCGGGCTTCTCGCGAGATTGGCGACGACCTTCTCCGGCACAGTCCCCCGATTGTTACTTCGCAGCGTGTCTGCAGCGGAGTACCCCAGGCCCCCGCGGGCCGCGCATAACTATGCAGACGCCGCCAGCCCTTCTCTCTATTGTTTGGCTGTCTTCTTAGCGAGCTTGGTAAGCTTGGCGAGAAACTCTTGGGTAGTGCGTCTTCAGCGGAGCGGTTGCAGGGCTTCTTCCAAACACCCGCAATGCAAGCGGCTCTGCCCGCCGCACGGCAGCAACAAAAAAGCCCCGCGCCGCCCACACACGGCTCGGGGCTTTCTTCCTCGAAGGGCCTTCTACCGCGGCTTATACGCCACGCAGTCGATCTCCACCTTCATCGTCGTGTTCGCGAACTTCGTCTCCACGGTCGTCCGTGCCGGCTTGGTCTCGCCGAAGAACTCGGCATACACCGCGTTCATGTTTGCGAAATCCCCGCCATCCTTCAGGAACACCGAGCATTTCACGACATCCGCCATGCTCGCTCCGGCCGCCTCCAGAATCCGCTGCACGTTGGTCAACGTCACCCGCGTCTCATGCTGGATATCGCCGAACGAGAATTCGTTCGTCACCGGGTCAATGGGTCCCTGCCCGCTCACGAAGATAAAATCACCCGCCCGCACCGCGGGCGAGTAAGGACCCCGAGGCTTCGGGGTCCCTTCCGGATAAATGCGATCAATCATGGCCGTTCCCTAATCGGTCTTCTTCCGCCGCGGCGCCGCCTTGCGGGCAGGCTTATCCCCGGCCACCTTGCGCGGAGCGCGCTTGCGAACCGGTGCCGGCTTCGGAGGCGGCGGATTCGGCTCCATCATCGTCGGCTGGCCCTCGACGTATGGCTGCGGCCCATCATCCTCTTCCTCATCCGTAGGCTCCGGATCCGGAGCCGGCGGCAAGGCCGGCGGATAGAACTCGGCCCCCAGGTACACCGTGGTGCCCTTCTCGTGGTCCCGCTCCAGCCGAACCACGAAGGAATCCTGCGCGAAGTTCAGCAGCTCCGACAGCTCCTGGAACCCGTACGCCTTCACATCGAAATGCGGGAACTCGTCGGCCAGCCAGCCGGCCAGGTCGTCGATCGGACCACCGTCTTCCAACTCAAGCCGGTGGTTCTCCAAGACCTCGCGCAGCGTCGGCAGCGCTTCGTCCGGCTTCAACGCCGGGCCCGCCCCCGTACCCTTCCGCTCAATCGTGTACGTCCCGCCGTGCCCCTTGGTCTCGATCAGGTTCGCCTTCTTCAGCCGGTCCACAAAGTCTGAAAAGCTGTTGGCTCCATAAGCCTTTTCGCTGAAGGCCGGATCCAACTGCAGCATGGTCGACTTCAACAGACCCAACTGCGGCTTCACCTCACGCCGCTCCAAGACCTGCAGCGCGCGTTCCACCAACGACATTACGTGCGGCAACTCCAAAGGTGCCGGGCGATTGCGCTGGAACTTGTCGCCAGGCCGATCGCCACCACGGTCCCCACCACGATCCCGGTCCCGATCTCTGTCCCGATCCCGATCTCTATCCCGGTCGCGATCCCGATCGCGCCGATCCTCACGCCGGGGTTCCTCGCGCCTTGGCTCCTCGCCCCGCCGGTCCGGCAGGATCACCGGTGTCGGAGTCGGCGGCCGGTCCCCACGCGCATCCATCAGCGCTTCATAGCTGATGAACTCATGGCAGTTCTGTTGCAGGATGGTGCTCGTAAACGCCTTCCCGCCCACAATGAAGATCCGCTTGCCGAATTCCTTCAGCTTGTTCACCAGCGGGATAAAATCGCTATCCCCGCTGACTATGGCAAACGCATTGACATGGGGATGCGTGAACGCCATCTCCAGTGCGTCTAATGCCAGGTTGATATCCGCCCCATTCTTGTCGCCTCGTGGCGAGGGGATGCGCTGCACCATCTGCACCGCATTTTCTGCCATCTGCCGCGTGGCCGCGTCCTGACGCGCCCAATTGGCATAGGCAAATTTCGCGACAATGTCGCCCCGCTCCTTTAATGCATCGAGCGGCAGCGACACGTCGAAGTCGCGGCGTAAGGTCGATCTGACGCCAATTTCGATATTGTCGTAGTCGACGAATACTGCGATATTCAGTTTTTCCTGCATCGGCTTATCCGTGTCATCCCATTCCTCTGGCCGCGCTAGCCCTCAAGCGGGCGGCGCAGGAAATAATGCAGAGCGTGGGATCATCGGTGTTCTTCAGGCCGGTAATGTGACCGCGGACCGGATAAAGTCCACAATCCCGTCCAGTGATGCGCCGGGCTGGAAAACCGCCGCTACCCCATGCTGCTTCTTCAACTGCGCGGCATCCTCGTCCGGTATGATGCCGCCAACCACCACCAACACATCCGTCATGTTCTTTTCCCGGAGCAGTTCCATCACCCGCGGGACGATCGCGTTATGGGCTCCGGAGAGAATACTCAGGCCGATTACCTGCACATCCTCTTGCAATGCGGCATTCACGATCATCTCGGGCGTCTGCCGCAAGCCGGTGTAGATCACTTCCATACCGGCATCGCGTAGGGCGCGCGCGATGACCTTCGCACCTCGATCATGACCGTCGAGCCCGGGTTTTGCCACCAGAACTCGAATCGGTTGGGTCATTTCGTTGATACCAAGATTATAGCCCCATCTTCCTAACTCGTTGGGACCAGCTTGAATCGAGGTTGCCGTGGTAAGGATGGAAACAGGCAATGGACCGGTCTCCCAGACCCATCGACGACCTACTCACGGAGCTTGTTCTCGAGCACGAAGGCGGCATCTGAGACGCCCCCGGTGGGGCCGCGAATTGATCGTTGACGCGCAACTGCAGGTTCTTGGGACGTTACTCTGGACCGGTTCTCGAACCGCCTCAAGTATGGATTCCGAAGCGGACGCCGCCAGGATCAGCGGGCCCATGCTTCCAAACGAAGGACTGCGCTCCATCCGCTCCTCGCTGCGCTCAAACACCTCGGCAAGGAGCAGCAGACAGGCCAACGAGCCTGTTGCGAGAGCGCCCTCCATGGGCTAAATCATCTCCTGCACCCGAACAGCGCCAACGCGGTTGCCACCCTCATCGAGCAACGGAAGCAGTGGCTGCGGCGCGAGGAGTTGCTCGATTACGCGATCCGTTGCCGGGACGCCGTTGCACTCTGAGTAGGGCTAGTAGTGTGTCTCAGACGGCGGCTGCCTGTTGCGCTTGGGCTTCGGCGGGCGGGGCGGGGTCGATGCGTAGCCAGGCGATGACCCCAATGACCGCAATGGCCGCCCCGGCGTAGAGTCCCGCGGACCAACCGTAGTGGGTGGCCAGGTAGGGCGTCAGGATGGGCGCGAGGGCGCCCCCCAGGTTACCGCCGGTGTTCATGAGTCCACCCGCGGCTCCGGCCTGGCGTCCACCCAGACTGACGGCCGCGGACCAGAAGGGGACGTCGGCGGCCGCGGCGAATCCAAGCGCCAGGCTCAGCAGAGCCACAAGCACGTTGGTGTCTTCCGCGCTGAGGGCGGCGATGAGGCAGATACTGGCCATCGCAAGACAGGTAATCGTGACGGTGCGGAGTCCGAACTTCAGGCCGCGGCGGGCGCTCAGGTAATCGGCGATCCAGCCGCCGGTGGGCATCATGAGGAACCAGGCGACGAAGGGCATGGTGGCGTAGAAGGCGATGTCGGCCTGCGGGAGTTTGCGTACTTCGCCAAGGTAGTAATAGAGCCAGTAAACGAAGATGTATTGGAAGTAGTCGATGGCCGCGTAGCCCAGGATGAGCCAGCGGAGGTTTGGGTTGCCAAGGAGACTGCCCCAGTTGGTGGCTGGGGCGACGTGGGCGCCGCCCGCGGGTCTGGGGACCCGCCCCCCATCACGCACGGACAGCAGCCAGAGGATCGACAACAGCATGCCGGCGCCACCGGCGGCCACGAAGGAGTAGCGCCAGCCCAGGTTCGCGATGAGGAACGT
>JAEUQF010000296.1 GCA_016789745.1 Bryobacterales bacterium | reverse complement strand
TGGCGGGCGGCGCGGGTGGCGGCTTCCCATTCCTGGGCGGGGAGGGATTCGCCGAACCAGACGACGCCGGGGCGGAGGAGGCCGCCGCAGCCGGAGCAGTGCGGGGGGATTTCGGGGAGCGGCGCGATTTCGTTGTGTTCCTGGCGGCCGCAGACGGTGCAGCGGACCAGCCAGATATCGCCGTGAACGTGGACGATGTTGCGGGAGCCGGCGCGGCGGTGGAGGCCGTCGACGTTTTGGGTGATGAGGGTGAATTTAGGGGCGCGCTTTTCGAGTTCGACGAGAGCGCGATGGGCGGGGTTGGGCTCGGCTTTGGCGATGAGCTGGCGGCGCCAGTCGTACCATTCCCAGACGAGGTTGGGGTCGCGGCGGAAGGCTTGGGGGGTGGCGAGTTCTTCGGGCTTGTACTGGCGCCAGAGGCCGCCGGGGCCGCGGAAGGTGGGGATGCCGCTCTCGGCCGAGACACCGGCACCGGTCAGCACACAAAGGCGCTGCGCGGAGGCAAGCCATAGGCTCGGTTCGAGCATCTTTTTATGATAGCTGGGGCGGTTGCGGTTACGGATTCTGCTCCCGGGGGCCAGTGCGTTGAAGGTGCGCTGGCCCGAAAATCTCTCGCAAAGTCGCCAAGCTCGCCAAGAAGACCGCAAACAACACAAGGGATGGGCCGCGTGCGTCTTCCTGGTATGGGCGGTTCGTCGTAAGGGCCTGCGATACTCCGTTTGCAGACGCTCCAGTAAATTTTTCCGGAGGATTTCGCGCGGAGCCGCAGAGGGCGCAGAGAAGCAAACGCAAAACAACGTAGCGGAGGTCCGTGGGAGTCCAGGTTATAGGCGGCCCGCGGGGGGCCGTGGCTCAGTTGCCGGGATCGGGGGCGAAGTAGCCGCTGGTATCGAGGATGAGTTCGGTCACATTGGAGGCGAAGGCGCTGATGTTTCCGAACTCACCGGTGGGCACGATCGCCATATTGGCGACAACCTGGCCGTTGAAGGAATTGAGTGTGGAGACGAGCGGCTGGGGCAGGCCGCGCGGCCAGAAGGAGACGTAGCCGAGATAGGGAGTGCCGGGCACGGCCGTAGCGTTGACGACGAGGGCGCCGGCAGTGCTGGGGAGGTTACAGACGGTGCCGGCCATGGGGAAGTAGCGGGTGGCGCCGGCCTGGATGGGGTCGGAGGTGCGGGTGTCGGCGGCGCGGCAGGGCGTGATGGTGTTGTAGGCCAGGGCGTTCGGCTGGCCGGGCGGGGCGAAGTAGCCATTGATGTCGAGGACGGCATCGAAGGTGTCGGTTCCGAAGACGGTGACCTGGCCGTTGAAGCCGGCGGGGACGAGGGCGGCATTGGGGACCACCTGGCCGTCGAAGGAGTTGAGAGTGGAAGCGTTGGGGCGCGGGAGGCCGGTGGGGTAGAGCGTGGCGAAGGCGAGTGTGCGCTCGGGGATGGCGGTGAGGTTTAGGGAATAGGCCTGGGCGTTGGCGGGCGTGCCGCAAACGCCGCGGACGTTGAAGGTGAGTTCCATGGGGCCGATGACGGCGGGGCGAGGCTGGCCGCGGGTGTCGCCGATGCGGCAGGGGGGTAGCGGGTAAAAGGAGAGGCCGTTGGGGACGGTGCGGTCGACGAAATAGCCGTTGATATCGAGGATGACGTGGGTGGGGTTGTCGGCGTAGACGCTGATGTCGCCGACATTGCCGGCTTCGACGATGGCGGCGTTGGCGACGACGCGGCCGTTCCAACTGTTGAGGGTGGAGACGGGCGGGCGGATTTGGCCTGCGGGGTAGACGGTGAGATAGCCGAGGTAGCCGTCGGGGACGACGGTGGTGTTGAGGGAGTAGGCTCGCGCGGTGGGCGGGATATTGCAGGTGGGGGAGAGGACGGGGAAGTTGCGGGTTTCGCCTTGGGCGAGCTTGGCGGTGGAGCGGGTGTCGGCGAGGCGGCAGGGGGTGATGGGGATGAAGCGGAGGCCGGAGATCTGGGTTTGGGCGCTGGGCTGCTGGAGGCTGAGCGAGCCGTTCCCTGCCGTGATGGTGCCGAGGCGGGCAGCGTTGGTGTTGTTGGGGGCGATGATGGCGTTGAAGGTGCCGGTGCCGGTGCCGGAACCGTTCTGGAAGGTGATCCAGGCGGCGCCGGTTTGGATGGTCCAGGGGCAGCCGGCGCCGGTGTTGACGGCGATGGGGATGGTGCCGCCGGTGGCCGGGACGGTGTTGGTGGCGGTGAGAGTGAGGAGCGTGTAGCTGCAGGTGGGGGCCCCGGCCTGGAGGATGGTGAAGGCGGCGGCTCCGATTTGGAGGGTGCCGGTACGGGTTTGCGTGCCGTTGTTGGGTTGGACGGTGAAGCTGAGATTGCCGATGCCGGTGGTGGCAGAGGGGACGATCCAGGAGGCGGAAGGGGTGGCGGTCCAGGTGCAGCCGGGCGGGCCGGTGATGGTGAGGATACCGGTGCCGCCCTGGGAGAGGAACGTGCTGGGGCCGCCCGAGAGTTGGAAGTTGCAGTCGGCGGCGGGTTGCTGGATGCTGACGAGGGAGCCGGCGACCCAGATGGTGCCGGTGCGGGTGTTGGAGGTGGGGTTGGGGTCGGCTGTGACGATGAGGTTGGCGTTGCCTGCGGTATGGGGTGTGACGCGGAGCCAGGGGGATTCGGAGATGGCGTTGACGATGCAGTCGGGGGTAGTGGTGAGGGGGATGGTGGTGGTGCCTCCGGCGGCGGGGGCGGTGATGACGGTGAAGGTGGGGGCTGGGCTGGCCTGGCAGGGTGTGAGGAGGAAGGAAGCCTCGGAGTTTAGGGACAGGGTGGTTTGGAGGCTGTTGTTCAGGCCGCGGAGGGTGCCTTCGAGGATGTCGAGGCGGCGGCCGTTGGGGGCCTGGACGAAGTTGGTGGTGCCGAAGAGGCTGCCGACTCGAGCGCGGCAGTATCCAGCGACGTAGCGGTTGTCGTTGACGCCGGCGGCGACGTTGCCGCCGTTGAGTTCGGAGCCGCAGGTCAGGTAGCCGATGGGGGTATTGTCGATGGTGACAAAGCCGGTGCGGTTGGCGTTGCCGCTGATGGAGCCGGAGTTGGAGATGCCGGCGATTTGGGTATTGGCGGGAGCGACGTCGAAGAAGGTGAAGTTGGCGGGCGTGGTGAGTTGGAGGACGTGGGTGGCGTTGCTGGCGTCTGTAAAGGTGCCGGTGACGGTACCGTTGTCGTTGATGGCGGTGAGGGCGGTGGATGTGGCACCGGGGACATCGAAGAGGGTGATGGTGCCATCGGCGGAGCGGAGGAAGGCTCGGCGTTGGTTGTTGACCACGTAGGTGCCGGCGCCGTTGCCCGAACTGTTGGCGACGAAGGTTTCGAGGTCGCCTGGCGGAGTGAAGGTGGTGACGTTTCCGTTGCCGGCGGCACCGAGGAAGCCGAGGAAGCCGACCGGCGTGCCGCCGACGTTGAGAGTGACTGGGATGACGCGTGGGGCGTACCCGCCACTGGTAAATGTCACCGTGATGATGCCGTTGTAAGAGCCGGCGGGCAGGATGACGAAGTTCTGGACGCCGACGTTGACGGTAGCCGTGGCCGGGCCTCCAGTGGAGAATGTCTGTCCGATGCTGGGACCAGCGGCGAGCCACTGGACGAGCGTTCCGGTAACGGTGGCGGTGGCAGTGAACTGTGCGGGGGCTGGGGTGTTGACGGTGACCGACTGATTCAGGGGCTGGGTGGTGCTGCCTGGGGCTACGTTGAAGACGAGGGAGGTGCCGGTGCCCGAACTGGAGTCTGGGCGGTAGCGGCCGGAGACGGTGCCGTTTGAGGCAACGGCATGCGGTTCGATCCATGTGGAGCCCGGAATGGTGATGGGCTGGCGGCGGAAGCCGGCGGGGAGGTCGAGCGAGGCGGGGGCCATGGTGTAAGAGGCGGTGAAGGCGTTACCGCTGGGGGTGCCATTGAGGTCACCTCCGACGGCGGATACGAAGAAGCGGATGCTGCCGACGTTGGTGGCGGGTGGGGTCCAGGCGAAGGTGTAGACGGTGGTGCCGTTGAGGCCATTGTTGGTGATGTAGGGAAGACCGTTCTGGGTGAGGATTTGGGTGGTGGAACTGGCGAGGAAGGTGCCGGCGGGGGCGAGTTCGTTGGAAGCGAGGCGGGCGGTCATCTGAAAGTTGGTGGCGCCGGGGAGGCGGTTCTGGAGGATGTGTACCTTGACCTGCTGTTGGACGCCGGGAGTGTATTGGAAGGCGGCGAACTCGATGAGGATGCGGCCTGGGTTTTCGGCGTTGCCGGTATGGCATTGGGAACAGGCGCGGTCGGCGGGGGCGTTGGTGGGATTGGCGAACAGGGCGCCGGAGATCGACAGAGCCAGCAGGACGGCTACCATGGTCCGGATCTTAGCTCAGTGTGCGTGCCGGTGTCTGGTGTGCGAAATTTTTCAAGGAAAAGCAGGCAGATGGGGCGGAGGTTTGGTATTCTGATGGTTGGCCCTAGCCAAGCGTTGCGTCCCCATCGTCTAGCCCGGCCTAGGACACCGCCCTTTCACGGCGATAACGCGGGTTCGAATCCCGCTGGGGACGCCACCCTCTCCTTCCACCCTTAGTAAAAGTAGCGAACATCCTGGCGGAGGCGGTAGCCTGCCTGTAGCTGGCAGGGGCCGCAGTCGGATTGGTAGTCGGCGCGGATCTGGCGCAGGACGTTCGGCACGACTTTGTAATCGTCATCCAGGTTTTCGGTGGCCAGGGACATGCGGGGGCGCATGTTGCGGATGGTGGCGGCGGCGCCGCGGAGGGCATCGCGTTCGGCGCCTTCAACATCCATTTTGATGAAGTTGACGCGCGGCAGGCCGAGCTCGGCGACGAGGTTGTCGACGGTGGTGACCGGGACTTTGACGATGCGGGGCTTGGAGGTGGTCTCAGGGCGTTCCTTCATGACGAGGGAATCGAGCGCGGAGTTGTCGAAGACGGTGAATTCGAGAATGTCGTCTTTGTGCCAGACGCCCTTGGGGTAGACGATGACGCGGCCCTCGGCGATTTCCTTGGCGAAGTTACGGTTCAGGCATTCGACGTTGCGTTCGGAAGGCTCGATGGCGATGACTTTAGCGGCGCCGGCCATGAGGGCTTCGCGGGTGAAGGTACCGATGTTGGCGCCGGCATCGAGGACGATATCGCCGGGTTGGACGCGGCGGGGGCCGTCGCCATAGATCCGCATTTTTTGTTCGGCGAGGAGGAAGGAAACCGAGGTCTCGGCGGGGGCCCAGAAGGTGCCCCAAGGGGTGGACCAGCGCTGCAGTTTCCAGTCGCGGACGGTGACCTGTTCTTCCATTTTGGACTGCGCGAACAGTTCCTCCGAGAGGCGATTCTGGAGCGCGAGTTGTTCCTGAGCAGCGAGGGCGCGGTCCAGGGTGCAGCCGCCGTCGCGCCCGACCACATAGAGCAGGCCGAGCAGCGGTTTCATGCTGATGTGGAGAGAGGCGACGCACAGCAGCGGGATGGCCATGAGGGCGAGTTCGCGGGTAGTGAAAAGGCCGAGGATGCGGTTGGAACGGGGTTTCGCGGGATCCATCTGACAAGACAATCGGCAGATGGCACGGCTGTCATTAGTGTGGGACGGAAGGGGCGGGTTGGTTACGCGGACAAATTCAGTGCCACGCGAAGTCTCGCACGAGCATGATCTCGTGGCCAGCGTTCTGCTGGTATGCGTAGACGATGGACGTTTCGTCGCCCGAGATCGCGATCGCGCTGCCGCCGGCAGCCTTGTCCAAGTGACGGAGTGAATTCACGGCGCGGGTAGCGTAATCGATGTGCAACAACTGCCGGTCCTGCGTGAGGACATAGAGACCTCCTGGCATGGCGGCGTGCGCGGTGCCTTCGGGTCCCATCCGTTCCTTCTGGCCCCCTTCAAGCGACGAGCGCATCGTACCACTGTGGCGCTTGCGATAGTAGACAAAGGCGCCGTGAATCTGCGGATGGATGCCGCCACCGCGCGTAATCCGGACTGGTTTCCTCCGACTGGGTGTCACCGGAGTCTTCCAAATTTCGATGGGCCCGCCGCGGCTTGACTCGAAGAAGATCGATTTGCCATCGGGTGACCAGACGGGCCGAGTCACGAAGAAGCGGTCCGGGGCCAGCACGTTTTCCGCGACGCCACCCTCGGAGGGTATCGCATAGATACCGCCTCTCGGCAGATAAACCAGCCGTTTGCCATCCGGCGACCACGATGGGTAGGTGCCACTAGTCAGTGGATGGGCTCCGCGGCCTTCCGCATTCGCGATCCACACCTGCATCGCTCCCGTCCTGTTGCTGCAGAAGGTGAGCCGTTTACCATCCGGGGAGAAACGGGGGCTATCATGAATCCGCGCCGAGGTGATCAGGGGACGCGGCTCGCCGGGACGACGCAGAGGCGCGCTCCTTAGATCGACGCGAGGGTTCTCCTCCGCATAGGCAGCAAGATCGCCAGTGGGTGAAAGCGTGATGTCGTGAAGGGTAGCGCTGGTGCCGTAAACAAGCCGCGGTTCGCCGCCGACGGCAGGGGTCATCCAGATCCCGTTGCCACCTCGAAACGAGCCGCAGAACAGCACGGACTGGCTATCCGGTGTCCATGCCGCAGATGTTACCCATGCATCCTGAACGACCCGCACGGAGGGTCCTCCTGCGAGGGACTGCACATGCAACTCCCTGGGGCTTGCGGACTCCGAACGCACGAATACGAACGACCGTCCATCGGGCGACGCCGTAGGATTGCGATCAAAATGATCCTTCGGAGAAGAGGTGAGCGCTTCGCCTGATCCCTCGTTCTCATCGATGCGAACGATGATCCAGCCCCGTGCAGGATCGCGGATGGACGCGAGGAATCCGCCGGAAGGCAGCACATCGAAGGGGCGCCGGAAGGAGTAACCGTAGAGCGGAGCAGCACCGAGCGACGTGATACGCTTCGGCGTACCTCCCAATGCCGGCACCTGCCAGAGTGCCGCGTCCTGATCCTGTTGGCGGGTGAAAATGACCGATTTGCCATCGGGCGACCACCGGGGGAACTCGTCGAGCGTGTCTCCGTTAGTGAGTTGGAGCGTTTCCGCGGACCCGATCAGCTTTACGTGGATTTCACCTCGGGAAGGACGGTCCTCTCTGGTCCATGCGAAGGCAACCTGCCGGGCGTCAGGAGAGAAGGCCGGTCCCGAGAGCCGCCCGGCCAGTCCAGTCAGCGGAATGGGCTGTGAAGCGGCAGGTGGTTTCGGCCTGGAGCGGTTGAGCAACAGGCCTGCGCCTGCGATGCCGGCGAGTCCGGCGGCACCGAGGACAGCAGTGAAATGACGACGGTCTGGCGATACCAGGGGAGGCGGCGGGGTGACTCGGGAGGTTGCAGCGGCGCGCCCGCTTCCACTTGCTGGACCTCTCCCAGGAAGCGGTAGCCCTCACGATGAACCGTCTCAATGTATTCCGGCGAGGCGGAGTCATCGCAGAGGGCGGATCGAATCTGGGAGATACAGAAATTCAGACTGCGATCGAAGTCGACCTGAGTGCCATCACCCCAAAGCTCCTGGATCATGATGTCGCGGGTTACAACCGTTCCCTTGTGCCGGATCAGGAGGAGAAGGAGCTTGAAGGGCTGGCGCTGCAGTTTGATGCGAACATCATGTTTGCGCAGGACGAAACGGTCGGTTATCGAGGGAGTACGG
>JAEUQF010000050.1 GCA_016789745.1 Bryobacterales bacterium | reverse complement strand
TGGGAGCCACGGTGCCCAGCGCTTCGTTGATGACGATGCCGAGAACCACCACCACCAGTGCCCCCGGCATGATGGCGAAGAAGCGGTTGCCGCGGTAAGCCATGCGCTCCCAGAACAGCAGCAACAGGAGGCTGACGCCTGCAATCAGTATCGCCCCGGGGCTGGCCGACAAGACGCTCTCAACGATATCGGTGAGTGTGTTCTTGCCGCTGGCTTCCAGAAAGGCGAGATCCCCTTCAAAATCTTTGTCCCTTCCAAGAGCGTGGGGAATCTGTTTGAATATGATCGCCAGCCCGATGCCGGCCAGCATCCCTTTGATCACGGGGTTGGGGATGTAGTCTGCGATGAAGCCCAGCCGGAAGAGGCCGAATACGATCTGGAAACAGCCGGCAAGGACGACGGCCGTGAGGAAGGCCTGGAAGGAGCCCAGATCTCGAATGGCGGTGGCGACGATAACCGCCAGACCGGCGGCCGGTCCGGCCACCGAGACATTGGAGCCGGATAGGACCGAAACCAGCAGACCTCCGATAATGCCGGAGATGATGCCAGCGAACAGGGGGGCACCTGAGGCAAGCGCGATTCCCAGACACAATGGAAGCGCCACCAGGAAAACGACGGTACCTGCGGGGCCGTCATGGCGCAGAAAGTTGCCTGAGGTCGGGAGAATCGCCGCTGCCTTCGAAGGCCGGTTCGAAGACGGCAGAGTCGGTTCGACCACTAAGTTATATCCTTCAATGATCTCGCCCAAAGCGGGCTTGCTATCGAGGATAGCTTAGCACGTGGATGGACGGCGTACGGTATACACAGTAGCCGCCCGGCCCGAAGAGTCAAAACCGGGGAAGATAGATGTACGAAAAGCTACTTACGCATCCCGCGGCGCGGGTGCTTGGCGCGCTGCTGGCTTAGCTTGCGGCGCTTCCGCTTCGGCTTCGTGATGATGAACGTCCCGCTTCCAATGTAGACTGCTTTCCAGATTTGCTTTTCTTCAGCCATGGTCAATTTCAAATGATAGCAGATCAGGCCCGCGGCTTGGTGGCGGCGAGAATCTCTTTCACAGCCTGACGGTCGCCTGGCGTGAGCCGCTCGTACTTGCCAGAGGTATCCCGGCCGTCCAGCACGGCATCCAGCCGCTCATAAAAACGCTGGCGCGCGACGTCAGGAAGTTTGTCGAAGGCCTCGCTGTAGATCATGTACGACATCGGGTACTTAAAGATCCGGGCCTTCAGATCAAAGTCGCGCAACGAGCGGCCCTTCCGGTCCCGCGGCCCGCGCTTGGGGAACGTCTGGGTAAACGTGGAGACCCCGGAGACGGGAGCCTCCAACGGAGCCTCATCGATGAACAGCATGTAGGCCAGCATCTCCTCCACCGCGGAGTTGATCCGCCGGCGCGTACTGTCGCTGACTTCGGACGAGGGTTGGTTGAAAGACAGATTGATACCGGCCTGGTAATGCAGCGCCATGCGCACTTCCCACCCAACCCGGGTGAGCAGGTTCGTCATGTGAGTCTGGTGTTCCAGGGTGAGCAGCGCAACGATATCGCTGGTCGGAGCCAAGTACGCGCCTGTATCGAACTTGGTTGTTAGCGCGGTCTGGTTCTGCGTATTGTCGGTTTCCAACTGATCGGGATGGTCCTTATCGCGCACGACGGCATTGCCCATGTGCGGCATGTCGCCATGTTTGCCGGTCACATACCAACCACCCCAGCGCTGCTTGATCGGACTGCGATGGTCACTGACGAAGGTGCCAGCCTGGAATAGGGGCATGCCGGACGGTTCGGGGTACACCGAGCGGACCACGATGCCAGGTACTCCGAGCGTGCCGCTGGATTGATGGCATTGCAGACAGGCATCGCGCCGGTCAAACCGCGGTTTCGCCACCTTCTCCAGATCCATAGAGTAGAAGATGATCCCGCGTTCCGGATCCTGAGCAGCAAACTCCAGCACGTCGCTCCCCCGGACGTAACCTACCGAGACGTTGTCGTTGAAGTAGATGGCTCGCGGCAGGCGCGGGCTGATGCGTGGCGCCGCGAAGCTGGTTTTCGAAAAGACCAGCACCTGCGAATCGATGTTCACGTTCAGGGCTGCCAGGATGCTGCGGAGGTAGCCCATGTTGTTCTCCTCCCAGGTCAGCTTCACTTCGCCGGCGGCAAGGCGGCGGTTGAGCTGATGAATGGGGTCGGAGATCGGGCCTTTCGTGTACTGGATGGCGTCGTGGTCAATAGGGACCATGTAGGAACCGCTGAGTTCGGCCCAGACGGCCACGACGCCAGTCAGAACAAAGACACTAGCGAGTTGGAAGAGACGGGACTTGAGCATTCGCAATGGCTCCACAGAGAGGCTTCATTGGAGTAGGTTCGGAGACCAGGTGCGCGAGAGTGGTTCCGCGCAGGGCATCCTCGACATGCGCCATCGCGTTGTCCAGTTTGCGATGGAGCGGGCACAGCGCAGTGCCATGAGCCGAGATGCGCAGCGGGCAGGACTCAATGCGGCGGATTGGTTCCACTGCGTTGACAATATCCAGGATGGACACTTCGGCGGGCGGTTTGGCGAGCGTAAAGCCGCCATGTTTGCCTCGCTGGCCAACGACCAGGCGGGCGCGGGTGAGCGGTTGCATGACCTTGAGGAGGTAATCCGCAGGGACCTGCGAGACATCGGCAATCTGAACAGCCGTGCGGGGCGTCCCGTTGTGATCGGCTAGGACGACCATGGCACGAAGTGCGTACTCCACAGTGGCGGAGAACATAGGTGGAGCCAGTATATCACCACAATGCGGATCTGCATATCGTTTTATCGCTTCAGCGAGGAACTTTCTACACGTCTCTTCCAAATCGCCTTCACTGTCTGGTCAGCCCGGTACTCCACCACGCGTTTACCAATCGCGATCGTCTGCGCTGCCGGCGCCAACGCCACCCCGTTAATCGTGAACTTCCCCTTCGCGATCCGCTGCTGCATACGGACGGTCGCCGGGTCTGTCACCATCATCTGCGACGTAATGGCGTAGTCGTCATGAATCCCTTCGTTCCCCTCGCGGATGCCCTGCGATTCCAGGAACTTCTTCACATCGGCGTAGTCGTAGTACTCGGGGATGTGGTAGATTCGCGCAGCGGTCCCCGCCCAGGCTTTGCTGAGCTTTGCTGCTACATCCACCATTCCTTTAACATTGCCGCCGGAATCGCCGATGAGGAGGATCTCGGTGAAGCCATGCTGGTGGAGACTTTCGGCGATGTCGGTAAGCAGGGCGCGGTAGGTCTCTTCCCGAAGGCTGATGGTCGAGGGATACAGCATGTGGGACGAGGGCGGCTGGATGTTACCCTCCGGCACGAAAGGAACAATCGGCGCTACCAGGCAGTTGCCGAGTTTGCGGGCAATGGCAGCAGCGGTGGCACGCAGGATGTAGTTATGCTTGCCGGCCGCCAGGTACGGGCCATTCTGCTCCACACCACCGGTCGGGATGAGGATGCTGCGCTTACCGGCTTTGAGCGCGTCGCGCACCTCCATCCACGTCATTTCTTCGAGCCAGACCGTGTCGATCCCGTCAATCGGCCGGGGGCCATTGGGATTCGGAGTCATGGGGTTGGGTTGTGCGAAGGCCAACCCGGCAGCCAGGAGCGGAAGCAGGATGTAACGCATGCCTAGTGACGGATTATGTCACGAGCGGCGCGCGCGAAGCAGGGCAAACAGGAGCAGCATCGAGCAAGCCATCGTGAGGGAGGTAGGTTCGGGAACCTCGGCACCCGCGGTGCTGTCGGCCGCTACATAGAGAAAGTCAGGGCCAATTGCGGCGGCAGTGAACGAGAGAGTGGGATCGGTGTGCGTGGCGAGCAGCGTGCCATCGAAACCGTAGCGGTGTAACACGCCGCCGGAGAATGCCGCATAAAGGCCACCGGCACCCGCGGCAAGCGCCGTAGGGACGCCGGGAAGCGACGCGAGAACAATCTCGGTGAGGGAGGCATCGGCAACCTGCAGAACGGCCGAGAGGCGCGTGGCGCCTTCACTGGTAATCGCGGCGTACAACTGGGACTGATAGGACGCTAGGGGGTGAAACAGGAAAGCCGTAGCCGGGGAAAAGAAGGCGGTCAACTGACCGGCAGCGTCATATTGCGCCAGTTCATGCGGGAATGCGGCGAAGGTCTGCTGCGAGGCTCGGGCCAGCGCAAGCGGCATCGCGGTGAGCGGCACAAACGGTTGCTGCATGAAGCTGGAGTTATCGAAGTCAATAATGCGGCTAATGACACGGGTTCCGGATAACTCGATAGCCGCATACACATACGTATCAAAAGTTACGTTACTGAACAGAAACAGGCCAGGAGGACTTAGCAACGCTACAAGAGAGCCGGCGGGAGTATAGCGAGCAAGACCGGCGCTGGATGCCGCATAGAGGCTGTTATTGCCGAACGCCAGCGAATTGGGCACGGCTGGAACCGCAAGAGCGCTGGCGGGCTGCAGTGTAAGCGGATCGAACAAGGCGACGATCGGCGCAGCCTGCAGTTGAGTAACAAAGGCCGAGGTGATGAGAAAGACGGGAAGAAAGACAGACACGTTAGTATCTCGAATCAGTGCAGGCATCGTATCACGTGACTGTGTAATTCCTTAGCGACTCGCCCGCTCCAATGTATGTTTCCATGCTTAGTCGTTGGAACTGCCGCCGGCTTGGCAGATGGGCGGCCGTTGTGCCAGGATCGCAATAGCCATGGGACATACATTACGAGGCGGGTTAATCGGCTGCGGCTTCTTCGGGCGGATCCAGTTGGAGGGCTGGCGGCGGATGGAGGGCGTGGAGATTGTCGCCGCCTGCGATCCCGTAGAGCAGAAGGCGGCCGAGTGCGCCGCGCGGGCCTACACGGACGCCGCCGCCATGCTGGACAGCGAGCCGTTGGACTTTGTCGACATTGCCACGCGGCCCGACACGCATCTGCCGTTGGTAAAACTCGCGGTGGACCGCAAGGTAGCGGCGATCTGCCAGAAGCCCGTGGCCGAGTCGTTGGCCCAGGCCGTGGAGATGGCGGAGGCCGCGGAGGCCGGCGGCGTTCCGGTGATGGTGCATGAGAACTGGCGGTGGCAACCGTGGTACCGCGAGGTGAAAGCCAGGGTGGATGCCGGAGAGATCGGCCAACCGCTGGCGTATTCGTTCCGGCTGCGGCAGCGCGACGGGTTAGGCCCGGATCCGTTTCCGAATCAGCCGTACTTCCGGGAGATGCCGCGGCTGTTGGTGTATGAAACGCTGATTCATCCCATGGATACCGCGCGGTTTCTGTTCGGCGACATTGTGTCCGTCTACGCGCAACTGCGGCGCCACAACGAGCGCATCGCCGGTGAGGACCGGGCCGTGGTCGTCATGGAGCATGTGTCCCGCGTGGATGGCGTTGTCGACGGGCACCGCTGGACGAATCCCGATCCGGCGGGGGTGGCCATGGGCGATTCGTGGTTTGAAGGAGACGCAGGCGTGCTGCGGGTGCTGGCCGACGGGCGGGTCTATCGAAACGGCGAATTGGTAACGGCACATGACACGAGCGTGGGGTACAAGGGTGACAGCGTTCGGGCAACCCAGCAGCACTTTGTCGACTGCCTGCGTACGGGTGCGAAGTTCGAAACCGGCGTGCACGAGTACCTGAACAGTTTCGCGGCCGTAGAGGCAGCTTATCGAAGCGCCGCCGAAGGACGGCGCATTCTCGTATAGGATAGGACCTATGCTACGTAAGCTGGTATGCGGCGCCTCTGGCGTCCTGATGGCGGTGTTGGTGGGGTGCGGCAACGGGCCGG
This sequence comes from Bryobacterales bacterium, assembly GCA_016789745.1. Classification (GTDB taxonomy): domain Bacteria; phylum Acidobacteriota; class Terriglobia; order Bryobacterales; family Bryobacteraceae; genus CADEFT01. Next base: position 12,661 of record JAEUQF010000050.1, on the reverse strand, counting down.
ATCCGGTGGTCACGAAACAAGCCGAGGCCCCGGCCGTCGATCCCGGTCCGGCCGGGAAGGTAGATCGCCGCGACCCCGGCTTGGATGCCGTCGTGCGGGCGGACGCGAAGATCGAGCGCGTGGCAACAGGCTTTGTCTTCACCGAAGGCCCATTGTTTATGCCGGATGGAACGCTGCTTTTCAGCGACGTGCCGGGCAACGTCATCTACAAGCTGGATACCGATGGGAAGACAACGAAATGGCTGGAGAAGGCGGGCAGTGACGAGGCTGCCAACGGCGGCTACATCGGCTCTAACGGGTTAGGACTGGATAAAGACGGCAACGTCATCATCTGCATGCACGGCCGCGGCAAGGTAGTGGCGCAGAACGCGGAGGGCAAGCAGACGGTGCTGGCCGAGAAGTACGAAGGCAAGCGGCTGAACAGCCCCAACGATGTGGCGTGGCGCAAGAATGGCGATCTGTATTTCACCGACCCGCCGTATGGCTTTGCCAAACAGGATCAGGATCCAGCCAAGGAGTTGAAGTTCAATGGTATTTACCGGCTGAGCAACGGCAAGTTGACGCTGCTGGCCAAGGACATGTCACGGCCTAACGGCCTGGCATTCTCTCCCGATGAAAAGTTCCTGTACGTAGCCAACAGCGATGAAGCGAAGAAGCTGTGGCAGAAGTATCCGCTGAAGGAAGACGGGACCCTGGGGACGCCCACGGTGCTGCACGATGTTACGAGTGTGAAGGAGGACGGCCTGCCGGATGGTCTCAAGGTGGACAAGTCGGGTAACGTCTTTGCGACGGGCCCCGGCGGAGTGTGGGTGTTCAATCCGGACGGCAAGGTGCTGGGACGCATCCAACCGAATGAAGTGCCCGCGAACGTGGGCTGGGGCGACGACGGCAAGACGCTGTATATGACGGCGAAGACTAGTGTTTATAAGGTGCGGCTGTATACGGCGGGCGTTTTGCCCGGAGAGTTCTGGAAGTAAGGGTCACAGCGCAAAGTCCGCCACCAGCGGCAGATGATCACTCGCCAACATAGACACCCGGCTATGGTGAAAGAACGCATCCCGAACCCGTAGCGTGTGCTCGTAGTAAATATAGTCCAGGTGAAACAACGGAAAAAGCGCCGGGAACGTGCGTTTCCGGAACATTGGGATCTCCAGGTCCACCCGGCGCAACTCCTGGGTGAGCGTCCGTGTCACCAGCCCGCGCGTCCACTCATTCAGGTCGCCAATCACAATCCGTTCGCCTTCCAAGTTGTGGGCCCGCAGAATGGTGTGCTCCATCAGCGAGCGCGCCTGGTGCCGGCGTTCGAAGAAACTGGTACCCAGGTGCAGGTTGAACACATGCAGGTGCCGGCCCTCCACCTTGTGATCCACCCGCTGCACGCTGCGCTCTTCCCTGCCCCGCCGCGTGATGTCGACATTCTCGTGAAGCAGGATGGGAAAGCGGGTGAGAATGACGTTGCCGTAAACGCCGCCCAGGTGCTTGCGGGTGCTCACCTGGACATAATCCATTTTGCAGGCGGCGGCCAAGAAACAGGCCTGGTGATCTTCCGGGCGGCGTTCGGGGTGGCTGACCACTTCCTGCAGACCGACGATATCGGCGTTAATCTCTTCAAGCACCCTTGCAATACGGTCTGGACGCACGCGGCCATCCACGCCCTGGCACTTATGCACGTTGTAGGAAGCGACGCGGATAGTCCTCATACCTGGTCACGGAGCAGCGCCGCGACCAGTTCCCCCGAACGGTTGATCCAGCCACGCTTGCCCCACTCGTCCAGTTCGATGCGGCGGCAACAGCGCAGATCGTTCGTGTAGATGTCGGACATACGAGCAACCAAGTCGGGGTCGTAGAAGCACACCATACTCTCTTCATTGTGCTGAAAAGAGCGATGGTCGAAGTTGCTGGTGCCGATGGTGGCCCAAATGCCATCGACAATCATGGTCTTGTGATGCAGCATGGTGGTGTCGTACTCATACAGTTCGACGCCCGCGGCCAGCAACTTGCCATAAAGCCGGACGCTGTTCTTCCGCGCCCACCACGTGTCGCAGTGCGAGCCCGACATCATGATACGCACCTTCACGCCGCGCTCCACCGCATCGGCGAACATCTCGATGGTACGATGCCCCGGCACAAAGTAGGGGTTGGCGATGAAGATAGAGCGGCGGGCGCAGAGAATCACCAGCGAGTGCAGCAGCGAAGCCGTGTAGCTGCCGCTCTTCGGCGAACTGAGCACCGTTTGGACATCCAGGCCGCCGGTCGTTTCCAGCGCGGGATAGAAGCGCGGACCGACAATCACTTCCCCAGTGGTTTCCAGCCAGTTGGTGGCGAAGCCGCTCTGCAACCCGCCCACTGCCGGACCTTCCAGGCGGATCTGCATATCGCGCCATTCCTTGGGCCCGGAGGCCGACCCGCACCACTGGTCGTCAATGCCCGCACCGCCGGTGAAGGCGATGCGGCCGTCAAGGATAACGGATTTGCGATGGGTGCGGTTATTGATGCGGTGCAGCGAGAACCAGCGCAACGGGTGAAACCAGCGCAGTTCACACCCGGCACTGGTGATGATCTCGACAATCTCGCGGCTCAGGCCTGCCCCGCCTACGGCATCCACCAGAAGCTTCACCGTAACCCCAGCACGAGCACGTTCGGCGAACGCTTCGGCGAAGTCGCGGCCAATGTTGCCGGAGTTGAAGATGTACTGCTCCATCGTGATGGAGTGCTGCGCCCCGCGAATGGCCTCAAGCATGGCGGGATAGAACTCGCTCCCATTGTTGTATAGCGTGATGCTGTTGCCGCCAACGGCCGGGACTCCCGTGACACCCGTGACCGTGGACAGAAACTCCGCCGAATCGGTGGAAAACTCATCGTCCAGCCGCATGTCAAATTCGCGAATGCCGGCCGGGAAGATCAGAGCCACAATCGTCGCGAAGGCAGTCACGCCGCCCCACAGCAGGTCACCGGTGGCGAATAGGTACACCGAGAGTGACGCCCAAAGCGTGAAGGAGCGCACCACCAGGCGCAGCCAGTCCAGCAGGTCTCGCGCGCGTTGGCGGACCGGCTTGTGGCGCCGCGGCGTCAGGTGCAGAATGCCCCGGGAAGGAAACGTCAGTTTGCGCCAACCCGGCGGCCGGCGGCGCATGCGAAAGGCGCTCTCGTGTCGCGTCATCCCCTCATCCATTAGACTAGCAGCATGTCCCAAACCATCACCCGGCGGGCTCTGCTCCGGAACAGTACCGGTGCCGTGTTGGCCTGCGGATCTCATCTTCGGGCGGCAACCACCCGCCAGAAGATAGTGTCTGTTAAGGCCGCTCCGTTACCACTTCTCCCAACTTCGCGGTTCGGAACCCGACAGTTCAAGGGTGATCATGATCCGGCGCGTTACCGGTGGTTTGGCCCCTTCTCGCAACTTCCCGGGGCGATTTTGGTGCAGATCCGCACCGATCAGGGATTAACCGGGTATGGCATGGGCGGTGGCGGTACAGCAGCGGTGCACATCATTGAGAATCACTTAAAGGACCTACTGTTAGGCGCCGATGCGCGGAACATCGAACTTCTGTGGGAGCAGATGTTTTCGTCCACATCCCTGTATGGCCGCAAGGGGCTGGCCATCATGGCGATCTCCGGCATCGACCTTGCCCTCTGGGATATCGCGGGGCTCGCCGTCGGCCAGCCGGTCTGGCAGTTGCTGGGCGGCGCGTCGAAGGAAAAGGCCCTTTCGTACTACACAGGACCGAACGTGGAACGGGCTTTAAAGCTGGGCTTCAAAGCCTTCAAGCTGGGGCTATTCGAAGCCGGCGGCGGGACCGACAAAGACAGCCGCGAGCGTTTGCTGGCGGAACTGCGCCGAGTGCGCGGCATCATCGGGCCCGACAACAAGTTGATGATTGATTGTTTGTGCCGTTGGAATGTGGAGTACACGCTGGAGTTCGCCAAGGCCGCCGAAGAGCTACGGCTCTATTTCATCGAGGAGCCATTGCTGCCGGATGACTATGTCGGCTATCAGCGGCTCACCGCGGAGGTCCGCGGCACTCGCATTGCGTTGGGCGAGCATGAGTACACACGGTATGGCTTCGGCGAGGTGCTGCGGCAGAAGGCGGCGCACGTCCTGCAGCCCGACCAGACCTGGTGCGGCGGCCTCACCGATGGGCGGCGCGTGGCGACCATTGCAGCGGCGCAGGGGGTACCGGTGATGCCGCATCGCGGCGGCAGCATCTTCAGTATCCACCTCGTGATCGGCCATTCGAATTGCCTGATGGCCGAGAGCTTTGGCACTGGCGAACCGGGAAACGAGATGATGGAACGGCTCACGCCGAAGTTCGAAGACGGCTATTACCTGGCTCCGGATAAGCCTGGGTTGGGGGCGGATCTGCCGGAGGATGTGCTGCGGAAGTATGTGCCGGCGTTGGTGTGAAGTGGCACGACGTGGGCGTCGTGCGCGGGTCTGGGGACCCGCCCTCCATCAACGTCAGGCGATCGGATTCATCAGCGTGCCGATGCCCTCAATCTGCACTTCCACCTTGTCGCCCGGCGACATCTTCTTCGTGCTCCCCGGGGTACCTGTGTAGATGAGGTCGCCCGGGGTTAACGTGACGAACTGGCTGACGTAGCTGACAATCGCCGGGCAGTCAAACAACAAATCCGACGTATATTGTTTTTGCACCGATTGGCCATTGAGTTTGGTTTCGAGCAGCAGTTTCCCGTAGTCCAGGCCGGTGACAATGGCCGGCCCCAGCGGCCCGAACGTGTCGGCCCCCTTGGCCCGCCACCATTGCAGATCCTTCTGCGCGCCGTTCTGCCAGTCACGCTCGCTGACGTCGTTGCCGCAGGTGACGCCGAAAATGCCGGCGATGGCCTGGTCACGGTTGACGTTGTGCAACGTCTTGCCGATCACGATCACCAACTCGCCTTCATAGTGCACGTTCTTCGCCGTGGCGGGAATGCGGATCGGGTCACCCGGATTCGTCAGGCAGGTGATCGGTTTGTAGAAAATCTCCGGCGACGACGGGGGCGTCCGGTTGCCGATGTGCGACTTGTAGTTCAGCCCGACCGCCAGCACCTTGGGCGGCACAATCGGGTACAGCAACTTCACTTCACTCAGTTTCCGTTTGGTCTTGGTGACCTTCGGCGAGCCCAGGATATTCCCCTCCAGGACAAGCAGATCGTCACCCTCATGTAAGGCGTGGGCCGTCCTACCCTGGTGTTCGAAGCGGACATAGCGCTTCACCTTCGCCGAGCCCATCTGGGGCGCGGCCATCGCGGCTAGCATCGTGGCGTTGAAGTTGCGGCGGGAGTGCATGGCCCCCTATTTTGTCACAGCTTCGCGTGCAGCAGGCGCAGGTAGTACATCACTGGACTCAGGATGGTCCCGCGCCTTTGTGGCTCCTGGCCCTGATGCGGCGGTGGCCACGACGATGCGTACCTTCTGCCAACCCCAACATCCCAACGGCGAGATCCGCGGCATCAACTGATGGCGTAAGCGATCCCATCGTTAAAATGTGCCTGAGCCATCAAATAAGTGTTATCATCCATCCTGCAGTACGAGGCTCACCACTCACAAGGAACAGCACATGACAAAAAATTGCAGAGCGTACCTTCTCGCCGCACTCGCATTCGGGATCGGCATAGCGATTCCCCAATTCAAACTGACAACCGTCTCTGCACAAGCGCCCACGACACTTCTGCGGGGCTCCTATGTATTTCAGACTTCCAGCCCAGCCTCCCCTGCCAGCGCCGATGTCGCCGCGGGCGTCGGTTTGATGCGGCTTGATGGCAACGGCGGGGTCTCCGGATTCGTTACCGGCACCATCATGAGTGCCGGCGCTAGCGAAGTCACCTCGGGGAGTCTGCCGATTTCGGGCACGTGGGCGCAGCGAACCGACGGAACGGGAACATTGACTATGGCTGTCGGTGACGAAGCGCCGGACACCTTTGCCATTGTGATCTCGGATAACGGCGCAGGCTTCTACCTCGTATCGACCAGTGGAACCGAGGTGGTAAGCGGGACGGCCAGAAGGCAATAGTTGCATGAGAGGGGGAGAGCCTGGGCTCTCCCCGCGGCTTCGTGCCTCGTAAGCCGGCTTCTTGCCCGGTGCAGTCGTGCGGCGCCTAGTGCTGCAGGCGCAGGTAGTACATGCCGATGATGGTTTTGCCATCGACGATCTTGCCGGACTTGATCAGCGCTTCCAGCCTGTCCACGGGGAGCCAGCGTTCTTCCAGATGCTCGTCTTCAATCTCTGGCTTTTCACCGGGGATGAGGCCCGTCGCAAGAAAGATGCTCATCTTCTCTTCCTGAAAACCGGGGCTGGGATAGTACGTAACCAGCTTCTTCCAGCGCCTGGCGCGCAGACCCGTCTCTTCCATGAGTTCGCGCTTGGCGCCCTGGAGCGGAGTTTCGCCGGGGTCTACTTTGCCGGCGGGAAGCTCCCATAACGAAGTTTTGGCAGGGAAGCGGTACTGCTTCACCAGCAGCACACGGTTCTGGTCATCCAGCGGTAACACAACCGTGGAGCCACCATGTTCCACCAACAGACGTTGCACGTGATGCCCGTCGTTGTCGATGATGTCGTTATCCGTTACGTTGAAGAACTTCGTTTCTAACAGCAGTTTTCGCTTGAGAAGCTTTTTCATTGGGCCTTTTCGACTGTAACAGGGCCAATGGATTCGGCGGCTTTCTTTATCTTGGCAGCATCGCCGACCATGACTATGGTTGTATCGGCGGGGTTCATGTACTTCTTAGCGATGGCGCGGATCTGGTCAGGCTCCACACTGCGGATGCGCGTCACGAACGTCTCCAGATAGTCGGCCGGCAGGTTGTTCACCTTCACATTCGCCAACTGGCTGGCCACGCCGTTCTGCGTCGTCATGCCCATCACGAAGTTGCCGTTCATGTAGTTCTTGGTGGCGGACAACTCCGCCGCCGGCACAGGCTCGCTGGCCATGCGCTCCATCTCCGAAAAAATCGACTTCACCGCCGGCGCCAGCACTTCGTCGCGCACCTGCGTGGTCACGCGGAAGAGGCTGGAATCGCGATACGGCGTGTTATGGCTATAGACGCTGTACGCGAAGCCCTGCTTTTCGCGCACGTTGTTGAACAGCCGCGAACTGGCCCCGCCGCCTAGAACACTGCTCGCCACAATCAGCGGGAAGTATTCCTGGTTGGTACGGATCGGCGACAAATGGCCCATCGCGATATCCACCTGCGCCGAGCCCGGGCGATCCACCACGGTGATACTCCGCGCCGATTCGGGCAGTTTGCCGGTGGGCGCCGGCGGAATCGCCTCGCCCTTCCAGTCGCCGAAATACTGCTTGATCAGCGCCAGCGTTTTGGCTTCGGCCGGGATAGCGCCGACCACGATCAACACCGCCCCCTGCGGCGACAGCAGCTTGTTGCGATGCGCGGTCAGGTCTTCGCGCGTGATGGAGGCGATGGATTCCGGCGTCGGCAGCATGCTGGAGTAGGGGTGCGCGCCGAAGACGACGTTATACAACTTCTGGCTAGCCACCGTATCGGAGCTGGAAAGCTGCAGCTTCAATTCTTCCACACGGTTGGCCTTCCTAAGGTCGAGTTCCTCCTGCGGGAAGGTGGCGTTGCGGGCCACATCGGCGGTCAGTTCCAGCAGTTTCGCGAAGTAATCAGAGAGCACGTTGCCGGAGATGGTAAACGAATCGGGCGCCGAAGCCGTGTTGATCTCGGCGCCAACGGTGGCCAGTTCCTCGGCTAGTTGGCGGGCGTTGCGCTTGGCAGTGCCGGCCTTCAGCAACTCCATCATGGTCTCGCCCAGGCCGTGCTTCTTCGCCGGGTCAAAGCGGTCGCCAGCGCGAAACGCCAGGCGCAGCGTCACCAGCGGAAAGCGCGGGTCGTTCACCGTCAGCACCGTAAGGCCGTTGGCGAGCGTGGTTTCCTTTGCCGCCGGCAGCTTATAGGGCTGCAGCGGCGGGGTTTCCGGAGGCTTGGTACGGTCAATGGTCTGAGCGAAGCAGGAGAGGGCCGCAAAGGCGACGAGAAGGGACTTCATTTACTTGGCCTCCTTTTTGGGCTGGGCTTTCGGCGCAGGCACAACTTCCAAGACGGAGCGCTGCTCGGCCGGCAGATATTTCTTCACGGCCGCCTGCACCTGCGCGGGCGTTACGGCCAGGAACTTGTCCAGTTCGGTGTTAACACGTTCGGCGCTGCCATCGAAGTACTCATGCTGCGTGATCATCTGCGCACGGCTCAAAGGCGATTGCAGGGAACGGATGCGGTAGGATCGCAGAATCGCGCGGGCACGATCCAACTCGGCGGCGGTGACCGGTGCCTGGCGCAGTTTCTCGATCTCGGCTTCGTACTGGGCGACGATCTCGTTCGAAGGGACTGCCGGGCTAGCCGTCACCTGGACGCCATAGATGCCGGGATCCTGGTAATCGATGGGACCACCGAAGGGCCACCCGAGACCGGCTTCCACACTCAACACCGACTTCTTCTCCTTCACCAGCGCCTGGTGCAGGCGCGAGCTTTCGCCGCCAGTCAGAATGATGTCGGCCATGGTGAGCGCGTAGAAATCGGGCGTGGCTCGCTTGGGACCCGGGTAGCCCATGACGATGGCGGGGACAGGGGCGTGCTGATCCTTGTGAATCGTGGTTTGTGCCTTGAAAACGGCCGGCTCGCTAAGGTTGGGCTTGGGAGGTTGCGATTGGGAAGGGATGTCGCCAAAGTACTGCTCGATCCACTTCTTCGCCTCCGGCTTGTTGATATCGCCCACGATGGTGAGGATGGCGTTATTCGGCGCGTAGTGCGTTTTGAAGAACTTGCTTACGTCTCCTACCGTGGCGGCATTCAGGTCCTCAAACGAGCCAATCAGGGAGTGGTTGTTCGCCCAGTTCTGGAACATCAGTGTGGGGAAGACATCGACAATCGCCGTGACATAAGGCTGATTGTCGAAGTTGAGCCGCCGCTCCTGCTTAACGGCCTCTTTTTGATTCGCAAGGTTTTCCTCGGTAATCGCCAGGGATCGCATGCGGTCCGATTCCAGCCACAGCGCCACCGCCAGTTTGTTCGACGGCAGCGTTTCGTAATAGTCGGTGTAGTCCGGATGCGTGCTGCCATTGAGGTTGCCCCCATTGGCTTCCACCGTCTGGAAGTGCACACCCTTCGGCGCGTTCGCCGAACCCTGGAACATCATGTGTTCAAACAGGTGCGCGAAGCCGCTGCGGCCCTTTTCTTCCGACCGCGCGCCCACGCCGTAGAGGACGTAAACCGCCACCACGGGCACCGCGTTGTCCTGCGACAGCAGCACGGTCAGCCCGTTCTTGAGCTTGTACTTTTCAATGGGAATCTTCAGTTCAGCCGCACCCAGGGTGAGAGCGCAGAGAACCAGCAGGGAGAGGAGTCGGGTCATGGGAGAGTTACCTTCGGGAGGCCAGGAACTGGGTAAAGCCATCCAGGCCGCTGGTGTTGAGAACATCTTCAGGCGTAAGCCAGCCGCGCCGCGCCGTGAGAATGCCGTACTGCATGTTGTGCAAATGCCGCGGATGGTGCGCATCGGTGTTGATAACAAAACGCGCGCCCAGGCTCTTGGCGTGGCGAATGAGGCTGGCCGAAAGATCCAGGCGTTCGGGATCGGCATTGATTTCTAATAGCACGTTGCGCTTCACGGCTTCTTTGACGACGCGTTCAAAATCGTAAACATAGGAATCGCGATGCATCACCTGGCGGCCGGTCGGATGACCCAGAGCACACAGATGCGGGCATTCCAGCGCCTTCAACAGGCGGTCGGTCATCTCGGCGGATTCCAGATTCATGTGGCTATGCACACTGCCGATCACCCAGTCGAGTTCGGCCAGCGCATCGTGGGCCAGGTCCATGGAGCCGTCGCGTTTGATGTCGCACTCCAGACCCGAGAAGACGCGGATGGGCAGCCCATCCTGATTCTGCGCCCGCACGCGGGCGGCGAACGCCGTGGCCCGCGCCTCATCCAGGCCGTTGGCCATCGCCAGCGACTTCGAATGGTCCGTAATCGCGATATAGCGATGCCCCAGGCGCGCGGCTTCCACCGCCATTTCCTCCATCGACGCACGCCCGTCCGTTTCGGTAGTGTGCATGTGCAGGTCGCCCTGGATGTGGCGGCGTTCGATCAGTTGCGGCAGGCGGTGCTCCGCCGCAGCTTCAATCTCGCCCTGGTTTTCCCGCAGTTCGGGCGGAATCCAGTCCAATCCAAGGGCCGCGTAGATGGCCTCTTCGGTCTCGGCCGCCACCAGCGAGTTATCCTCCAGTTTGAACAGGCCGTATTCGTTCAGCGTCATGCCCATCCGGACCGCGCGGTTGCGAACGATGATGTTGTGTTCCTTGGAGCCGGTGAAGTACTGCAAACCGGCGCCATAGCTTTCTTTCGGCAGCGCGCGCACGTCCACTTGGATGCCTTCCAACCCGAAACGGGCAGAAGCTTTGTTTTCCCCCCGGCCCAGCACCTCCCCCACACGCGGATGCTTCTCAAACGCCTGCAGCACGTCCGCGGCGCCCGGCCCGGTCACCAGCAGATCCAGATCGCCGGCCGTCTCCTTACCCCGCCGCAGACTGCCCGCCGGCGTCACCTTCTCCACGCCGGGAATCTGTTGGAAGAACTCGGCGAGTTCCACCGCCACGCCATGCGCGTAGCTGATCAGGAAGCGGCCCGTCCGTTGCCGGTACTGCGCGATGGAACGCAGCACCTTCTCTTCCAGTTTGCCCCCCATGCGCGGCAGAACCCGCAGCTTGTGATCCTTGCACAGCTGTTCCAGGCCATCAATGGTGCTGACGCGGTAGTGCTCCCAGATCAGCGCGATCGACTTCGGCCCCAGCCCCTGGATCTTCAACAACTCCAGCGCCGTCGGCGGGTAGCGCTCCAGCAACTGATCGCGGCGTTCAAAGCTGCCGCGCTGCAGAATCTCGTCAATAACGGCAGCCAGGCCCTTGCCGATCCCGGGAATGTCGGTCAACTTCCGGCCGGGGGACCTGGCAACGTCAACAATGCGTTCGGGAAAGCCTTCAATGGCGGAAGCTCCGGTGCGATAACTGCGGATGCGGAAACCGTCTTCAGCGGCGATTTCCATCAGATCCGCGGTTTCAGACAGGAGTTGGGCGATTTCGCGGTTCTCCATGGGGACTATACGATTGTAGCGGGAGGGCGGGCAGCACCGTCGTGCACGCGGTGACGCCGAGACTGAACCCCGACCGTGAGGGAGTATCCCAGGCCCTCCGGGCCGCCCATAACCAGGAAGACGCGTGCCAGCCCGTTTCTCTATCGTTTGGCTGGCTAATTTGGCGAGCTTGGTGAGCTTGGCGCGAAACGCTTGGGTAGTGCGTCTTCAACGGAGCAGGATTTCTACACAAGCCCGTGAGGGAGGGGTTGCCGGCTGGCAAGACTAGAAAGGTAAATCTTTGCGTGGAGCCGCCAGTGCGAACTGAGCTTCCTTCAGGTACTTATGCGGGTTAATGGGGCTACCGCCACGCCGTACCTCGTAGTGAAGGTGCGGAGCTTCGGAGCGGCCCGTTGAACCGGAGTTTCCGATCACATCCCCACGCCGGACTTCCTGCCCCGCCAGCACCCGGATTCCCGAAAGGTGCGCATAGAAAGTCTGGATCCCGGAGGAATGCTCCACCATGATCGCCTTCCCATACCCCGACATCCAACCGGCTCGAATCACCGTGCCATCACCCGTGACGCGAACAGGCGTCCCGGTGGGAACGGAAATATCCACCCCAGCATGAAACGCACCACTGCCGGAGAACGGATCGGTCCGCTGGCCGAAGTGGCTGGTCAGGCGGCCCATCACAGGCCAGAGATTCGGAACACCATTAAGGAAGATGGAAGTATTGCGGCGGTGGGCAGAGGAAATACGGGCGGATTTGAGGAAGTCATACTCGGCCAAGGACTCGCGAATCGTGGGAACCAGGCGGCCCTCCTCCACGATATCGGGTGGGCCTTCCAGCTGGCGTTTCAATCCGTAGGCGGTGGACACCTCACTGGCAAACAACTGCAGGGTGGCCAGCTGCTGGTTGGTCTGGTCAGCGCTCTTTTCCAGTTCCCGATAACGATCGCGAAGGGAATTCACTTCTGCGCGAAGCGTATTATAGTTCGCCACCTTCCACACCCTGCGGAAGTAGCTGGAAACCATGCCGAAAAGAGAGAAGCTGCCAAGAAGGGCGAGAGCGAGCACCGCGTACAGGGCCGAGTAAGGAACGTGAACGCGACGGAGACGGCCGTGGAGAGAATGAGCTATGACGAGAATAAAGTACTGCTGCTTCATGATTCTGCTGACTGAACGGTATGCCGCAAGATCTAACGGGCGTAACACCGTTCCGCCCAACGTGTACCAGTAAACTTACGTACTTCTAGACTGACTACCTTACCAAGAGCGCGAGGCTGTGTCAATGGGGAACAGGGTGGGGCAAAATGATACACTTCCGGGTGTTAGGGCGAAAGCCGGGAGATCCTCCATCCATCGGGAGTCGATTCATAGAAGATCCGGTCATGTAGCCGGCTCGCCCTCCCCTGCCAAAACTCGAAACTTCGCGGCACAAGCCGGTACCCGCCCCAGTTCGTGGGCAAGGGCACGTCGCCTTCCGGGTATTGCTCCCGCAGCTCGGCGATGCGCGCTTCCAACTCCTCACGGCTGCCCAGCACCGCACTCTGGCGAGACGCCGCCGCACCGA
>JAEUQF010000042.1 GCA_016789745.1 Bryobacterales bacterium | reverse complement strand
ACATCGTCGAGGACCTGGAAGTGCATCGCCACTATGTGGCCGGCTTCGTCCCCCAAGCCGGAAGCGATGGGCGCTTTCGCCGTGTCCAGGTGAAACTGCGCAATCCGCGTGGACTGCGAGTTTACTGGCGGCACGGCTACTTCCCGATACAATAGGCCGCATGGCCGACAACTGGACGGTGGTTGCCTACGCGGTGGGCCGCAGAGGCCAGGAGACACCCGGCATCGACCCGCGCTACGCCCGCTTCCGCCTGAATGTGGCCGCATCGCGCATCCAGGGCTGGGGCGTGTTCGCCGGCGAAGCCATTCCCGCCCGCCGCAAAGTCATCGAATACACTGGCGAACGTCTCACGCCCGAAGAGGCCCAGGAGCGTCTTTTGCGGCCGCAGCATTACCTCTTCGTGATAAATGACAACCTGATCGTGGACGGCGCCGTGAACGGCAGCGGCGCCCAGTACATCAATCACTCCTGTGACCCGAACCTGTGCATCCAGGTTGCCAAAGGACATATCCTGCTCATGAGCCTGCGCGCCATTGAGCCAGGCGAGGAACTCAGCTACGACTATCGCTTTCGCCCCAGCGCTCTCCGTAATGTCTGCAGTTGCGGCGCGCCCAATTGCCGCGGCAGCATCAACCCCGGACTATAACAACGCGCCGGCCGGAAACAACGGCGGCGCGGGCGGCATGGTGTCAAACGGCGTTTCGGCAACAAACAGGCTGCCGGCGTGCGTCGACACCGGATCCATTCCTTCAATCGCCGTCGTGAACACCAGGCAGACCTTGCCGTCCAGCTTCACAAACTCCGGGCATGTCACCCGGGGAGATCCCGGCAGCGTCCACTCGGCCAGCACCTCGCCATCGGCAATGCGGAACTGCCGCGCCACGCCCGCGGGCTCCGGCTGCGGATTGTAGAAGGCCACCACAACCGACTCGCCGTCCGGACAGGGACGCAGGCCGTCCGGGAACAGAGGCGTTTCGCGAAAGTCCGCGACAATGCGCCTCTCGCCCAAACGGGGGACGGTGAAGTCGATCGGGTACTCGTCCAGCGTCTTCTTGAACGAGTCGATATCCACCAGCCGGCCGTCGCGAAGAAACTTCCCATTCGCGCAGACCTGCGCCGCATCCAGCGTATGGAACTGCCCGGCAGCGGCATCGAACCAGTACAGGCTCGCCACCGGCTCGCTGAAGCTGGTGTGCTTGGTGCCGAACAGCAAGCCCCCGGCAACCGCCAGCCCTTCGTTGATGATCACCCGCGGATCATCGGTCACCCGGAGCCGCTTCGATACCAGTTGGCGCCGGTGCAGATCGTACAGCACCAGGTCGCGTTCCATCCCCACCACCAGCACGCCCGGCTGGTCGGTTTCCGCGAAAAAGCCCGGCCGCCCCGGCAGCGGATGCGAGTCATTCTCCCCGGTTCCCAGGTGCAGCACGTTCACACTGCCCGGCGTTTCTCCAGGCCCATGCTGGATGGCCACCCATCCTAAGTAGCGGCTTCCGTCACCTTCGTGACGCAGCACCCTGGGGCCTTCGGGAAGATAGCGTAACGGGACTTCCGGAGTAAAAAAGGGACGGGCTTCAAAGCGGGTCATGTTCGGCTTTTTCTTAGCGTAGCGGAATTCGGGGCGAGAAAATCAGGTGCCAATTTATACCTAGTAAGCATAGGAAAGGTAAATCCCTTACTTACAAAAGTATACGGAGAATAGACCTATTCCCGGCTCGCGTACCGGACGATCGAGGTACCAGTTACTCCCCGTAACTCTATTTCGAAGGAGGCCCCAATGGCTTTCCAGACGGCTGCTCCTGCCAGCGATCTGGTTTTGCTGGCGCCGGGGCGCACCGGCGCGTCATTATCCGTCCACGGCCCGGCATTTGCCAACGTCATATCCGACTGGCGTGCCCGGCACCAGTTACTGGAATCCATGCAGCGGTTCCGTGGCGCGATTGCTCTTGAAGAGGGGGCGGTCAGCGCCTCGAAACTGAGTCCGGACGGGCGTCACGAAATGCCCGTGGACCATGGATCGTGGCACCTGCTATTGCTGAAAGAAGGGCGCATCGCGGGCTGTATGCGCTATGCGGCGCACGCGGCCTCGTCGCGGGCGACCGACCTGCTCATCTGGCACAGCACGCTCGCACGATCGCGGGAGTGGAGTTTCAGCCTGCGGGCGGCGATCGAGAAGGAACTGGCCGGCGCGCGGCGGCGCAACTTTCATTTCGGAGAACCGGGCGGATGGGTGATCGCGCCGGAACTCCGCGGCAGTATGGATGCGGTGAAGCTGGCGTTGGGCGGCTTCGCACTGGCGCAGGTGCTGGGTGGTGCCGTCGGTGTGTGTACGGCGACTCGGAAGAACCACTCGGCAGCAATCCTGAAGCGCCTGGGAGGCCGCCCGCTGGGGTTCGGCAAGGCGACGCTGCCGCCCTACTATGAGCCGCAGTACGGCTGCGAGATCGAAATCCTGAAGTTCGACTCCGACACCATCGCCGCCCAATATCGCGGCGCGGTGCAAGCCTTGAGCGACCAGTTCTCGCAGAAGGTTCCGGTGATGGCGGGCGTTCCGGCGGCCCGAACGGCGGGATCCGGGCGCTAGTCAGCCGCCAGCCTGCCCAGGCCCGCCAACCAAAGGATCGAAGCCCCAATGGAACTCCAGTTCATAGGCCAGCGAGCGCGCCAGCCCCTCCAGGTCAGGGAACAACGTGGAGTAGTTGATGTTCATGCTGTAGAGGGACTCCATCGCCTGACTGCGCATGCGCGGCGCGTCCAGCACCAGTTGTATCAGGGCGTCTTCCGGTGTCAGCCGCTCCAATGGTTCATCGAGAATGCCTGGAGTCAACGAAGGTGCCCGCCTGGGCGCTGAGGCGCGGATTCATGCGGCGCGGTTCTCCCACCGCCAGCACACGATGCCGGTTGGGCACGAAATCGCGCTCATAGCTGCCGGGGATCCACGGGGCCATGCCTTCGGGGACCGGCAGCAGTGGTGGGCACAGCTCCCAGACGACGGCAGGTCCGATGGCTGCTTGCAGGGCAAAGAATGCCGCGACATAGGGCGACCAGGTGAAATCCAGAAGCCGGGTCGGCGCCCCGTGGTGCTGCAGCAACGCCAGCCATTGGAACAGATCCTCCTCGGCGGGCGGCTGGTCCATCCGCTGATGGCCCTTGCGGTGAATAATGAGGAGGATGCGCAGTTCCTGGTGCGGCCTGGCGTCCGGATGCACGCCGTAGGTCATCAGGTAACGGGAAAGCGACCAGTACAGGGGCGCGTCCACCTGGGCCTGCCCGCGAAACGCCCAGCGTTTCCGTTCCGGGCTGTCGGCCAGCTCACGAAACTGCGCCCACGTGCCTATCGTCTCCGTCCGGTAGGCCATAGGCCTAAGACACGCGGCGCCGCCTGCCTGCTACGCGGATTTTCAGATTCGGTGCGACAATAGGTACCGGTATTCCTGTGGGTGCACGTATCATTGTTCCGCGCCGCTCGCTGGTTTCGCGGATTCTACAGACTCCTTTTGGCCGGATCTTCCTAGCTCTCTGCGCCATTGGAATCACTGTCGGTCTGAGCACGTTCCTGTACTTCTATCTCAAGTACGCGCGGCTGATAGAAGAGAAACTCGCCGCCGGACCGTTCCGCAACGCCTCCATGGTGTTCAGCGCGCCCAGGCTGGTGACGTTGAACGACGAAACCGCGCCGGAAGACATCATTGTCAGCCTGCGCCGCAGCGGCTATAGCGAATCTAAGGCCACGCGCATGGGCAGCTACCAGTTGCGCAACGGCACTTTGGAGATCTACCCCGGTTCTGACTCCTACTTCAAGCAGGAAGAAGCCGTCATCAAGTTCAACGAAGGCCGCGTCTCGCAGATCATCTCCCTGCGCGACAACACCGAGCGCACCCAATACACGCTGGAGCCGGAACTCATCACCAGCCTGTTCGACGCCAAGCGTGAAAAGCGCCGTCTGGTGCGCTTCCAGGACATCCCCAAGACCATGGTGCATGCGCTGATCTCGGCCGAAGACAAGCGCTTCTTCCAGCATGCCGGTTTCGATCCTCTGCGCATTCTCAAAGCCGCCTATGTCGACGTGCGGTCCGGCTACCGTGCCCAGGGCGCCTCCACCCTGAGCATGCAGGTGGCCCGCATGTTCTGGCTGACCCAGGAAAAGACACTGAAGCGCAAGGCCGCCGAGGTGCTCATCACCATTGAGTTGGAGCGCAGGCTGAACAAAGAGCAGATCTTCGAATACTACGCCAACGAGATCGACCTGGGCCGTCGCGGCAGCTTCGCCATTCGCGGCTTTGCCGAAGGAGCCATGGCCTACTTCGGCAAGGACCTGAGCCAGCTTTCCCTGGCCGAAGCCGCCACGCTGGCCGGCCTGGTGCAGCGCCCGAGCGCTACCAACCCCTACCGCTGGCCCGAGCGCGCTACGCAACGCCGCAACATCATCCTGACCATGATGCGCGACAACGGCTACATCGACGACCGCCAGTACGCCGTAGCCGCCGCCACGCCCATGCAGGTGTCCACCGGCGGTGTCGAATCCACCGATGCCCCTTATTTCGTCGATCTGGTCAACGATGAGCTGAACGAGCGGTTCCAGAACCACGACTTCCAGAACAATCATTACAAGGTCTACACCACGCTCGACATGGATCTGCAGCGCGATGCCGCCGACGCGGTGCGCGCCGCGATCAAGGAAGTGGACGAACGGCTGAAGAAGCGCTTCAAGGGCTATGGCGCCAGCGTGCCGGAAGCGCAGGTGGCCCTGGTGGCGCTGGATGCGCACACCGGCGAAGTGCGGGCCCTGGTGGGCGGCCGCAATTACGGCACCAGCCAGTTGAACCGCGCCCTGGCCAAACGCCAGCCCGGCTCGTCGTTCAAACCTTTCGTCTTTGCCGCTGCCCTGAATACAGCCCTGGCCGAGACCGGACGTCCCATCACGCCCGCCACGCAGATCATCGACGAGCCCACCACGTTTTACTTCGACGGCCGCACCTACGAACCGCGCAATCACCACGGCGCGCACTATGGGCCGGTAACGCTGCGCCAGGCGCTGGCCAAGTCCATGAACATCCCCACGGTAAAGCTGGCGGAGATGGTGGGCTACCAGAATGTCGTTACGCTGGCCAAACGCGCCGGCCTGAACATGAATATCCACGCCACCCCATCGGTAGCGCTGGGCGCCTACGAAGTCACGCCGCTGGAGATTGCCGGCGCGTACACCATCTTCTCCAATCGCGGCGTCGCCATGAAGCCCGTGTGGGTCAGCAGCATCCGCAGCCAGCAAGGCGAAGTCGTCTTTGAGAATAAGCCGCAGGGCCGCCCCGTGCTGGAGCCGCGCATCTCTTACCTCATGACCAACCTCATGGAGGAAGTGCTACGCAGCGGCACCGGCGCCGGCGTTCGGGGCAAAGGCTTCACGCTGCCCGCCGCGGGCAAAACGGGGAGTTCCCATGACGGCTGGTTTGCCGGCTTCACCAGCCAGTTGATTTGCGTCGTCTGGGTGGGCTTTGACGACAACCGCGACATTGAACTCGAAGGCGCGCATACCGCGCTGCCGATTTGGGCCGAGTTCATGAAGCGCGCCCATTCGCACCGGCAGTATGCGGCGGCCCGGCCGTTCTCGGCTCCCGAAGGCATCATGAGCGTGGAAGTGGATCCGCTCTCCGGAGGGTTGGCCACCTCCAGTTGCCCGAACACCCGCACGGAGATGTTCGTTGCGGGCAGCCAACCGCATGAATCCTGCCGCCTTCATCGCGGCGGCGTCACGCAAGTAGCCTCCTGGGATACCGAAGAGCCAGCCGCTTCGTCCCCGGCCAACGGCTCCGGCCAACAGGCTCCGGCACCACGCCGTGTGGCCGAGGTTCGCCGCCCAGCCGCGGCCGCCGAACAGCCCACACCCGCCGAACCCGCACCCGGTAAACGGAAAGGGTTGTTCGGCCGAATACGGGATATGCTTAAATAGCGGTTGAAGGAGGCGGCCATGGTGAAGACATCATGCCTGTTTCTGATGCTGGGAGCCCCGCTGTGGGCCCAGTCTTCTGTTTCGGGCCAGCCGGCGGCTTCTGCCCAGTCCCCCGCCGGCACGGAGTGGCGTGCCGCGGCAACGGTGCCCGCAACACCGCGGCCTGAGCCAACCAAGCTGACCCCGGAAATGCGCGGCGATATCTACATGGCGCGCAAGATGTATCGGGAGGCCGTGGAAGCCTATCGCCAGGGGCCCACGCAGTCGGCCATCCTTGAGAACAAAATCGGCATCGCGTATCACCAGATGCTGGAATTGCGCCTCGCGCGCAAGCAGTACGAGAAAGCCATCAAACTGAGTCCGAAGTATTCGGAAGCCATCAACAATCTCGGCACGGTTCACTACGCGTCGAAAGGCTACCGTAAGGCCATCACCTACTACAAACGCGCCCTTGCACACGCCCCGAATTCGGCATCCATCTACAGCAATCTGGGCACGGCGTTCTTTGCCCGCAAGAAATACGCGGACGCCTTTACGGCGTACCAGAAAGCGCTGGAACTTGATCCGGAGGTGTTCGAACATCGCGGCTCGCAGGGCGTGCTGCTGCAGGAACGCAGCGTCCAGGAACGCGCCAAGTTCCACTTCTACCTGGCCAAGACCTACGCCAAATCCGGCCAGACCGAACGCGCCCTGCTCTACATGCGCAAGGCCATCGAAGAAGGCTTCAAGGAAAGAAACAAGTTCAATGAGGATCCGGAGTTTGAGCCGCTACGCCAGCTACCGGAGTTTCAACAGATCCTGACCATGGAGAATCGTGTTCTATAGCGCCGTTTACCGGCGCATCGCGGCAGCCCTTCTTCTGCTGGCAGCCTGCACGGGATGTAACTCCAAAGCCTCCAGACGGCCTCTGGAGCGGGTAGTCCTGGCGCCTTTCGACAACCTGAGCGACAACCCGGATTGGGACTGGCTGGGCCAGGCCATTCCCGCCACGCTGGCGATGGCCCCGGGCACGGCTGATCGTGTCCTGCTGCCCGTCGGCCGCGAGGAGCAGAACCCGCTGCTGCGCGCCACCCAGGTGGTACAGGGCTACTACACGGTGGCGGGGAACAACGTGCGGCTGCAGGCCGTGCTGCGCGATCCGCAATCGCAGAAGACGCTGGCGGTCTATGAGGCCCAGGGCGCGGCTGCCGATACCGGCGCGCTGATCGGCCAAATCGCCGCGCAAATGGGCCTCGGCAACGTGCCGTCCATCCGCGCGGCCGGGCTCGAAGCCTACGGCAACGCCCTCCGCGCTCCGTCTCCCGACGCGCAGTTGGATGGGCTCCGCAAATCCCTGGCAGCCAGCCCGCAGTTCGCTCCCGCCGCACTACTGCAGGCGCGCCTGCTGTTGACCCGCGGCGCCCGCGACGAAGCCATCGCCGTACTCCGCGCCACCCGCGCCAAGGCGGCTGACCCTTGGTCCACCTCCCAGTTGGAACTGTTCGAAGCCCAGCTCTCCGGCGACCGGCAGCGGCATCGCGCCGCAATGGAAGCCGCCCTGCGCGTCAATCCCGGCCAGACCGACGTCATGCGCCCCCTGGCCAGCCTGCTGATCCTGGAGGGAGCCTATAAGCCGGCCGCTGCCTGGCTGGAGAAGGCTGCTTCCCTCGAACCGGGCCTCATCGAA
>JAEUQF010000035.1 GCA_016789745.1 Bryobacterales bacterium | reverse complement strand
GAAGAGGGCGTGTTTCTGAAGGGTGTGTTTGACTCGCAGAACCTTGCCTTCTGGTCGGAGACCGAAGGCAAGTACGTGATGTACTTCCGGACCTTCAAGCGGATCGATGGGCGCGGCGTGCGCTGGATCAGCCGAACCACCAGCGATAACTTCGTGGACTGGGCTGAGCCGGAAGACATGACCTTCGGCGATGCGCCGCCCGAGCACATGTACGTGAACCAGACGCATGCCTACTACCGCGCGCCGCATATCTACCTCGCGCTGGCGGCGCGGTTTATGCCGGGGCGGCAGGTGCTGTCCGATGAAGAGGCGCGCACGCTGGGTGTGAACGGCGGCTATTACAAGGATTGCGCCGATGCGGTGCTGTTGACTTCGCGCGGCGGTACCGCCTATGACCGCACATTCCTGGAGGCCTTCCTGCGGCCGGGCCTGGGGATGGAGAACTGGGTGTCGCGCAACAACTACCCGGTATTGAACACCGTCCCGACGGGGCCGGAGGAGATCTCGTTCTATACGGTGAGCAACTATGGGCAGCCGGGGACGCATATCCGGCGTTACTCGCTGCCGATGGATCGTTTTGCGTCGATACGGGCGGGGTATGCGGGCGGCGAGGCACTGACGAAGGTGGTGGCGTTTACCGGGTCGCGCCTGCATCTGAACTATTCCACGTCGGCGCCCGGGGGCGTGCGCGTGGAGATGCAGGATGAGACGGGCAAGCCGCTGCCGGGCTTCACGCTGGCCGATAGCGTGGAGTTGATCGGCGATCAGATTGAACGGGCTGTGCGCTGGCAGCAGGGGCCGGATGTGTCATCCCTGGCCGGCAAACCCGTGCGGCTGCGGCTGGTTCTGAAAGACGCCGACGTGTTCGCACTGCGGTTTGCGTGAAATCAACTGGAACGGGGAGCCGTACCAGGGGATCATACTCCTAGGAGCGCTGCGCGCCGGAGTGCGCGCGGTGCCGTAACGGAGGAGAACAAAAGCATGATGCGTTCCCTGCTGGCCATAGCCTTTACGATGGCCGTGCCGGTGTTTGCGATTGACCTGGGCGTGCGCGGCGGGTTGCCGTTTGGCGATGCCTTTGAGCGGATTGAGAACCGCGATGTGAACGTGAAGGGGGCTAACCAGTTTGTGGTGGGGCCGACGTTGGAGTTGCGCCTGCCGATGGGCTTTGGGGCGTCGTTCGATGCGCTGTACCGGCGGTATTCGTTCCAGACCGCGCAGGGGGATCAGGGTGCGGCGCAGTGGGAGTTTCCGCTAATGGTGCGCTACCGGTTCCCGGGCATCGTGGTGCGGCCGTTTGTAGGCGCGGGGCCGATCTTCACGAAGATCACCGGGGTGACCGCGGTGAAGAATTCGCAAGGAATGGCGCTGGGTGCGGGGTTGGATATCAGCCTGGCCGGCAAGCACCTAACGCCGGAGCTGCGCTATTCGCGGCGGTTCCAGGATGTGATTGTGCAGACGCGCTATGGTTCGCTGCAGGCCAATGCCAACCAGGTGGACCTGATGGTGGGGTTCACGTTCTGAACTGAAGCTAAGCGGCCAGATCGCAGATCCGCTGGATCTCGGAATCGACCTCGGACAGTTCGAGGTCGAGGATCTCGCGTTGAATGACATCTTGCTCTTCGGCGGCGCCGAGATCCGCGTCGCCGGAGAAGTCCCGTAACAGTTCGAGCTTTTCGAGAAAGTCGACGCTGCGTTCGAGTCGAAGTGCGATGGGCTGCATACGAATCCCCCTGATGTAAACTGCGGCAGGCCATGAACAAGCAGCCGCGGGCGGTCCCTGAACAAACATTTGCACGCGGGTTGCCACGACTGGGAATCGGTAATTGCGCAATATTGACATTGTTGTGCGTGATTTGCCCACGCACCCCGTCAACGTGCTTGTGGCAAATGCCGCACTGCAACGCGCAGCCCGTATGGGTTGTCCAACCTGCGATGGAGCGAAGGAGGCCCCAGCGCAGATGATGCCGATCGGTGACGACAATAGCGCGCGTATGACCACGCCAGTGGTAACCATGGCGCTCATCGTGATCAACGTGATTGCGTTCCTCTTTGAAGTGATGCAGCCTAATCCGGAAAGCTTCATCCGGACCTGGGGGACCATCCCGGCGGAACTGACGCGGGGCGAAGACCTGGAGACCCTGCTGACGTCCATGTTTCTGCACGGGGGCTGGGCACACCTGTTTGGCAACATGTTGTTCCTGTGGACGTTTGGAGACAACGTGGAGGATGCCTTCGGCCATGGGCCATACCTGGTGTTTTACCTGGTGTGCGGGTTGGCGGCGGCGGTGGCACAGGCGCTGCTGGGGCCGAACTCGACCATTCCGGCGGTGGGAGCCAGCGGGGCGATCAGCGGCGTGATGGCGGCGTATATCGTGAAGTTCGGGTCCAACCGCGTGCGCGTGCTGATGGGGTACGGTGTTACCAGCGTGCCGGCCTATCTGATGATCGGCCTCTGATTCTCTTCCAGTTCATCAACGGGTACGCGGCGCTGGCCGATACGCAGCAGACCGGCGGGATCGCCTATGGGGCACACATTGGAGGTTTTTTGGCGGGTCTGGTGCTGGCGGCGGTGATGAGCGGCGCGGGCGTGGGGCGGCGGCGGGTGGCAGTTCGCTAGCGATTCGCCGTAGTCTGGCAAACGAGAGCGTTATAATCAAGCTCAATGAGCAAGAAGTGGTATAACCTCTTCGTTTCCATCGATCCAGGGGCCGAGGGCCAGCGGGGCGAGAGCAGCGGCGGGCAGGATGCCGGGTCGGCCGCGCAGGCAATTGCCGATATTGCCGCTTCCATCCAGCCGGTGGATGCCAAGCTTGCGCCGATGGTGGCACCGGCCGCATCCCTTGGATCGGCCCCGGCATTGGGAAGAGCAATGGCGGCTACCATGCCTTCGGCCGCGCCGCTATCGTTTGGCGAGATCTACAATGCCGCCGACATCACGCCGCCCGGGCACGGGTACACGATTCTGAAAGTGGCGGATATGTTGAAGAGTCCGCACATTGCCGCGCTGCCATCGGAGGTGAAGCGCAGCTCCGTGATGGTGGCGCTGGACGCGGCGGGCGTCAAGATCGAAGAGATCGTGCAGGACGCCGTGCGGCGCGATAAGGCACTGGACACGTTTGAACGGCTGCAGCAGAAGCAGGTGGAGGACTTCGAAGGCATCAAGCTGGAGGAGAACCGCAAGTTGCAGGCGGAGTTGGACCGGTTCGTGGCGGAGCAGAAGGCCAAGATCCAGGCGAATACGGAGGAGGCAGAGAAGCGTAAGGAAGCGTTCTACGCCTGGCGGGTGCAGAAACAAATCGAGGAACAAAAGATCGCCGATGCCGTATCTCACTTTGTGACCGAGAATCCGATCACCACATCCGGCCGTTCCTCCGCGCCCGCTGCTTCCAAACCCGGCACCGGTATTTAGACACCGGCTGCCAGCTTTCTGCGTTCTGATGCGCTTGTAATAGAGTAGTCGTACGAATTTGAGAGTCGGGAGGGGTGCCATATGTGGAGCCGTTTGGTACGCGCCGCGCGTTCGTTCATGGGGATGTTCATCTCCATTGCCGAAGATCCGGTGCTGATTCTGGAACAGAACATCCGTGACATGAACGACCAGGTGCCGCGCATGAACGAGTCCATCGCGATGGTGAAGGCCAACGTGACTCTGCTCGAGAAGGAAGAGGCCCGGTACGCGGCAGAGGTGAAGGACCTCATGTCGAAGGTGAAGGCGGCCATCCAGGGCGGGCGCGATGACCTGGCGGCCAGCTTTGCCACGCGTCTGGAATCGGTGAAGTCGGCACTGGCACGGACGCAAGGGCAGTTGGAAACCGCGCGCCTGGCCTTCGATAAAGCCAACAACGTGAAGAAGGCCTTCCTGCGCGAAAAGGACCGCAAGACGCAGGAGGCGATGAACGCCATCCGTGACCATCGCCGCGCGCAGTGGCAGAAGAAGGTGGCCGACGTGATGGAGCAGTTCGACGTGGCCGGCATCAGCCAGACGCACGATGAGATGGTGCGCAAGATCGAAGAGCAGACGGCGGTGAATGAAGCGCGCATGGATGTGGCGCTGAACAACATCGACCAGCAGAAGTTCAAGATCGAAGAAGATGCCGAAGCGTTGCGCGCCAACGAACTGGTGAAGCAGTTCAAGATCGAGATGGGGCTGATCAGCCCGCAGGCTTCTTCCGGAGCGGCGCCGGAGAAGACCATCGGTAACCGCGAGGGCGAGCGCCTCGGCGGTTGATTGCATTCCCATGCCTGACGATTTCGCAGGACGGCGCCAGGAGCCCAACTACTTCAAGGCGGCCTTTTTCTGGCAGTACAACCTGATTGCGCTGGCCGGCGCAGCGGCATTTGCCATGATGTCCGGGAGCGAACTGCCGCTGGTGCTGGGTGCCGGCGTCGAGCTGATGTACATGGCCACGATTCCGAACTGGTCGCGCTTCCAGCGGCTGGTCCGGTCCTGGGATTTCCGGGAACAGCAGAAGGTACACGACAACCAGATGCGGCAGCTGCGCGACCGGCTGCCGTTTGAGGCGCGGGAACGGTATCACCAGTTGGAAGTAATCGCGGCGGACATTCGAAAGAATATCGACCGGTTGTCGCCGACATCACAGGCCATGCTGGAGCAGTTGGAAAAGCAACTGCAGGGGCTGTTGACGTCGCACATCCGGCTGAACAGCGCGCTGGCGCAGCACCGGGAGTATCTGCAGAACACCGACCCTGGCTCAATCCGCAAGGAATTGGAGCAGTTGCAGCGCACCATGAGCAAGCTGCCGGAGAAGGTGCAGGAGATCAATCGCAAGCGCGTGGATATTCTGCAGAAGCGGCTGGATAAGAACACGCGCATCAGCGAGAACCAGCAGGTGATCTTCGCGCAGACACGGGCGATTGAAGACGTGCTGCACCTGATACGGGACCAGTCGATTACGATGTCCGACCCGCAGCAGGTGAGCGATCGGCTGGAAGTGCTGGTGAAAGACGTGGAAGGGACCGAGGATACGATTCGCGAGATGGAGCAGGTGTTCCAGATCGCGCCAGAGGCTGAATCCCTAATGCAGCCGGGCACGGGTTCCGGCTTTGATGACCGCCTGCGAAGCTAAGGAATACTTACCCACATGAATCCCCGCTGGGCTGATGAGATCTCGGAGAAGTATGTCTCGGGTGCGGTGACGATGTTTGTCCTGCATGGGAACGTGCACGATACGGTGGACGGCTCGCAGGGGCCGGTGTCGTTGAACCGCTATCTGGAGACGGTGCTGTTTGCGGGGCGCGACCTGGTGCTGCGGTATGACCGCGGCGGCGGGCTGCACTTTGCCACATCGGAGATGCACCAGGATTTTCGCGCGGCGCTGTCGGGGTATGACGCGTTTCATGAGACAAACTACACGCGGGCGCTGCCGCGCAATCCCGACGGAGTTCTGAACATCCTGGACAACTACCTGCGGCTACGGCTGCATGACGGGCGGAAGATCGCACTGATCCTGGATTACGCCGAGACGCTGGCGCCGGCGGGCGAGGTCAGCCGTATGCCGGCCGAGGACCGCAACGCGCTGGTGATTTTGAAGCGCTGGACTTATAACCCGGCGTTTCTGAAAGCGGACATCACCATCGTGCTGGTAGCGGAGAACCTGGTGGAGCTGAACCAGGGCATTGTACAGTTACCGGGCGTGGCGGTGGTGGATGTGCCGATGCCGGATGCGGCGGAGCGGCGCGCGGTGCTGGAGCGGGCGCTAGCGGCATCGCCGCTGCCGGCGGGCTCCGATGTTTCTGTGGATGCGCTGGTGCAGTTAACGGCAGGGTTGAAACGCGTTCAGTTGCAGATGGTACTGTCGCAGGCGGCGCGGAGTAAGAAGCCGCTGACGGTGGAATCGCTGGGGTCGCGCAAGAAGCAGTTCATCGAAGCCGAATCGGGCGGGATGCTGGAGTTCGTGCAAAGCCGCTGGAACCTGTCGATGGTGGCGGGGTTGGAGGGAGCGAAACGGAAACTGTTCGACGCGGCGAAGGCCATTCGCACGGGGCGCAGTGAAGTGCTGCCGATGGGGTATGTGATCTGCGGGCCGGTGGGCACGGGCAAGACTTTCCTGGCGAACTGCTTTGCGGGCGAGGTTGGGATTCCGGCGGTGATCCTGAAGAACTTCCGGTCCATGTGGCAGGGGCAGACCGAAGCGAATCTGGAGCGAGTGCTGGCGTTATTAAAGGCGATGAGCCCCATTGTGGTGATTGTGGATGAGGCCGATGCGCAGTTGGGCGACCGGTCGTCGAGCGGCGATTCGGGCGTGAATAACCGCGTGTTCGCGCAGATTGCGCAGTTTATGGGGAACACGGAGCATCGCGGTAAGGTCATCTGGTTTCTGTTGACGAGCAGGCCGGATCTGCTGCCGGTGGACTTGAAGCGGCAGGGGCGGGCCGAAGAGCATCTGGCACTGTTCTACCCGTCTACAGCCGAAGAGCGCGTGGCGATGTTCCGCGCGATGCAGAAGAAGACCGGTGCGAAGATTGAGCCAGCGGCCGACGCCGAAGCCGTGGTGACGCATCACAAGGATGCGCTGTCAGGCGCGGATATCGAGGCGATCCTGGTGCGGTCCAAGATGCGGGCGGCGCTGGAAGAACGGGCGATCACGATTGCCGATCTGCAGCAGGCACTGTCGGATTTCATTCCGGCGGCCGATCCGCGCGAGATCGAGTTGCAGAAGGTGGCCGCAGTGTTGGAGTGTACCAGCCGGGATCTGCTGCCGGCCGAGTATCGCGATATGGATCGGACGGAACTGCGATTGCGGGCGGCGGAGTTGGGGGTTGGGCGCGGGTAGTTCCTATGAGTGCGCCGGAGTGGTTTGCGGCAAACCGGGCGAACTGGGATGAGCGGGTTCCGATTCATCTGCGGAGCTATGATCTGACAGCGTTGCGGGCGGGCCGCGGGGTGTTGCATCCGATTGAAGAGGGCGAGTTTCAGGTGACGCCGGGTGAGCGGGTGTTGCATCTGCAGTGCCACTTCGGGGCCGATACGCTGACGCTTGCGCAACGCGGAGCAGTGGTTACGGGCGTGGACTTTTCCCCGGTGGCGATTGCGGCCGCGCGTGTACTGGCAATGGAGTTAGGGCTGACGGCGCGGTTCGTGGAAGCGAATGTCTACGAGGCGCCGCAAGTGTTGCCGGAGCCGGGCGGCTTTGACCGGGTGTTCGTGTCGTGGGGAGCGCTGTGCTGGCTGCCGGATACGGTGGGGTGGGCGAAGGTGGTGAGCTCCTACCTGCGGCCGGGCGGGCAGTTGTACCTGATTGAAGGCCATCCGGCCGCGCTGGTGTTCGATGATCTGGCGGCGGGAGACGACGGTATGCCTGGATGGTTCGCGCCGTACTTTCATAGCGGCCCGTTGGTGCTGGATGACGAGCGGGACTATTCGGATGCGGCGGCGCGGCTGGGGAATAAGCGGACGTATGAGTGGTTGCATCCGATTGGTGAGGTTGTGGAGGCGCTACGGGTAAATGGGATGGCGATTGAGTTTCTAAGGGAGCACGACGGCGTGCCGTGGCGGATGTTTGGGCAGTTGGTGGAAGCTGAGGGTGGGATGTATCGATGGCCGGGGAAGCGTTGGCTACCGCTGAGCTTTTCGTTGTCAGCAGTCAGGGCTTAATGGCTGGTGCGCCACTCGGGGTGTTCCAAAGCCAGCGTCTGTAGGCCTTCGTGTATGAAGGTTGCCAGTCGATCCTCGCCGTAGCAAGGGTGGCGGCGTGCTGCCGGGTCTGGCTGGTAGAAATCGAGATCGTAGGCGAGGTCGCCAAGGATCGACTGCTCCTGATCGGACAGGTCGATGCCATGCTTGTCGTTGAAGACAATGTCCTGGAACCGGAAGAGTTGTGGAGTGCGATCCCCGATGGGGGCCGCAAGGATGGCGAAGAGCATGTCGTGTAGTTCGCGCCTGGACACGGATCACACGGAGACGCGCACGTGACCGCCCTGGTGTCCGCCGGCGGCGCGGCGGAGGCTCGCTAACGCCAGGTTTTCCAGCTCGCGAAACTGCGGCTGTTCTTTAAGGCTTTCGTCGCGCGGGCGGCCGAAGGGCACCTGGATCTCATCGGCGATCGTGCCCGGGCGCGCACTGACCACATAGAGATGATCAGCCAGATACACCGCTTCAGCCACGTCATGGGTGACGAACAGAATGGTCGACGCGCTCTCGTTCCACATCTTCATGAGCAGGTCCTGCATGCCGGAGCGGGTTTGGGCGTCGAGGGCGCCGAAGGGCTCATCCATCAGAAGGACGCTGGGACGCACGGCCAGGGAGCGGGCGATGGCGACGCGTTGCTGCATGCCTCCGGAGAGGGTATGCGGATAGGCATGTTCGAAGCCCGCGAGGCCGGTGGCCTGCACCAGGTGAGAGACAATGTCTCGCCGTTCGCCATCGGCCACACCCTTCAATTTGAGCCCGTACTCGATGTTCTGCGATACGGTGAGCCAGGCGAAGGACGTGTACTTCTGGAAGACCATGCCGCGGTCCGGGCCAGGGGCTTCGACGCGCTTGCCGTTGACCAGCACTTCGCCGGTGGTGGGGAAGTCGAGGCCGGCAATGAGGCGGAGTATGGTCGACTTACCGCAGCCCGATGGGCCAAGCAGGACACGGAACTCGCCGACATCGCGGCCGTCGTAGCTGATTTCGTCGACTACGTCGAGGTTGACGTCGCGCAAGGCTTCCACCTGGCGGCCATCGGCCGATTGGAACGTGCGGCCCACGCCTTTCAGGCTGATCTTGACACCCTTGTTAGCCACGGACACTGGCTCCCTTCCCCGCGGTTGCCGCGGCGGCCGCCGCATTGACGCCGGCCGGTTGGCGCCACGGGAACAGCTTCACTTCGGCCACGGTTAGCAGCCAGCGGAAAAGAAACGCGGCGACGCCGATGGCGATGATACCGGCATAGACGCGTTCGAAGTCGAGCACCTTGCGGGCGGCTTCAATCATATACCCGACGCCTTTGCGGGCATTCACCATTTCGGCGAGGATCACGTAGGTCCAGCCGATATCGTAAAGGATGCGAAAGGAGCCGAAGACGCCAGGAAACGACGCACGGAACATGAGCCATAGCGTTTGCGGCATCTTGGCGCCGAGTGTGTAGGCGGTTTCGAGGAGAGCTTCGTCCACTTTGTTGACCTCTTCCACCACGACGGCCAGCAGGTAGAAGAGCATGCCGAAGACCAGGAAGCCGACCTTCATGCCTTCATCCATGCCGAACAGCGCCATGAAGGCGGGCAGGAAGGCGGTGATGGGCATGGAGCGCATGGGCGCCACCACGGGGTTCACGAAGTGGTAGACCGGCGGGAAAGCGCCCATCAACAGGCCGAGCGGGATGGCAACGAGGCCGCTCCAGATAAACGCCTGCGCGATGCGCCACCAACTCATGAAGACGTTGCCGAGCAGGTCATACTCGGTCCAGAGCTTCGCGAACGCCTGCACGACGCCCAGCGGATCAGGCAGGGAGAAGGCAGGCAGCACCTTCGAGTGCGTGAGCGCGAACCAGATGGCAATAACCAGCGCCCAGGCGGCGACGCCGAGCGCGATCTGCGTGGTTTGAGGAATCGGCCCGCGGACTTTCCACATGGAGTGCGTCCGGATCCCTTACTGCGCGCCGGGATTAGCGTAGACTTTGATGTCGGTGCGGCGATTCTTCTCGCGGCCGTCCGGCGTATCGTTGGTTTCGACAGGCTTATCCGGGCCGTTGCCGACGGTGCGCATGCGGGCGGCCGGGAAGTTGTACTTCTGCATAAGATAGGCCTTCACGGCGGCGGCACGCTCCCGGGAGAGGGCGACGTTGAGGTCGCGGGAACCGGTGGCGTCGGTGTTGCCTTCGATGTCGACAACGGTGTTCTCATAGGCGCGCATGAAGCCGCCGATCTCATCGACAACGGCGCGAGAATCAACGCTCATCTGCGCGGAACCGGTTTCGAAGTAGATGGCGCGGCGCTG
The DNA here is from genome assembly GCA_016789745.1 of Bryobacterales bacterium. Taxonomy (GTDB): domain Bacteria; phylum Acidobacteriota; class Terriglobia; order Bryobacterales; family Bryobacteraceae; genus CADEFT01. Next base: position 16,647 of record JAEUQF010000035.1, on the reverse strand, counting down.
TGTGGCGAAGGGCTTGGCGCCCTGCGCGGGAGCCTGATACGTGACCGGCGCTTCTGTAGATTGCGAGCTGAACTTGCCGCTCATTGCTTCGATGTAGCGGCGGTCGACCGAGGCTTCGAGATCCGGCACGCCCTTCACCAGGCGCAGTTCGCGATACATTTCGGTGGCCGAGCGCATGATGTTCAGGTAGTCGGCATCGCTGCCGCGGGCGCCGAAGAAGCTCTTGTTGTCGGCATAGTCAGAAAGGCGCACGCCTTCCAGCATGGTCTTGGCAAGATCGGCCGGGATGTTGAAATCCTTGATGGTTCCGATGAGGGTGTGGGCGCGGTTGGGCTCCTGGCGGATGAACTCCACGCCTTCCAGCCAGCCTTCCAGGAACTTCGACAGCGTGCCGGGGTTCTTGGCGGCGAACTTATCGCTGACGACGAGGATGTCGGCGATGAGGCGATTGGCAATCTTCGTGTCGTAGATCTTGCGCGAGCCGGGGCGCTTGGCCACGGCATCCGACATGTCGGGATCCCAGGCGACGGCGGCATCCACCTTCTGCTGGGCAAAGAGCGTCGCGGGCTCAATGCCGTCCTTGGTATGCACGGCGTTGGCGAAGATTTCGTTGCGCTGCTCGGTGGTGAGGCCGGAGTTCTTCAGTCCGTTGTAGAGCAGGAAATGCGACGGCGTATAGGGCGCGTAGGCCACCTTCTTGCCGGCTAGTCCTTCAATGGAAGTGATGCCCTGTTTGCCAATGACGCCGTCGGCGCCGCGCGACCAATCCACCATGTAGACGGCGCGGGCGTTCATGCCTTTTTCGCGAAATTGGGCGTAGTCCTTAGCCCAGACGTCGGCGGTGGTGAGCATCACATCGACGTTGTCGGTGGCGAGGGCTGTGGCGCCTTCGGTCCAGTCATCAATGATTTTGAAGGAGACCTTGAGGCCTTTCTTGTCGTAGATGGAGCCGGTGGCGGTGTCCAGCCCGCCGTTGGCGACCAGGCCTCCGACGCAGCCGACCCAGATGTTCACGCGAACGCGCACCTGGTTAGACTCCGAACCTGTGGACGCCGTGTTGAGGGGCTTTGTGGTATCCACCGTGGACGAACTGCTGTCGGAAGAGGAGCCGTCGCCCCGGAAGCGGTCAAACACTCCGTACTTGTTGAGAGCGTATCCGAACAGCCCCGCTCCCACCAGGAAGATCATCAGCCAACCGCCCTTTTCAATTCGGACTGCCATAGATGAAGGCCAACCTACCTTTCACTGATGTAAACGGATTTATGATAGCAGCAGGTTCCCAAAATCGAACACACCCCGGCGGAAACAGAGGCTACACTCGATGCCATGAAGGTGTTGCTGTGGCTGTTGGTATTCGCCGGTGGGCTTGTGGCCGGTGACATTCGCTATCGAGGCAAGCTGATCGGCAGCATCGAATCGGGCGGCGACGTGCGGCTGCACGGGAGTCTGGTTGGCCGGTTCGAAAGTGATGGCGATATCCGCGTGCGAGGCAGTCTGGTGGGCCGGATTGAGGCCGATGGGGATATCCGCAAGCATGGCTCGCTGGTGGGCAAGGTGGAGAAGGATGGCGACGTGCGGGTGCGCGGTGCGCTTACGGGCAGGGTGGAGAGCGACGGTACGGTGCGGCGCAATGGGTCGATCATCGGGTCGGTGCGGGATGTACCGGCGGCGCAGGCGGCCGTGATCTTCTTCTGGGACTTTTTTGAGGTGGAGTGAGCCGCCTGCTAATATACCTTGACACGCATATACTACGTGGGGCATAAACAAAGGGTGGAGTCCGTCTTCGAGATCCTTGCCGAGCCGAACCGCCGGGCGATTCTGCGGCTGCTGGCAACTTCCCAACAATCGGTAGGAGACATCGAGCGGCAGCTAGGGATGCCGCAGACTACGGTGTCCAAGCATCTGCGCGTGCTGCGCGAGGCTGGCTTTGTCGAAGCGACGGTGGATGCGCAGCGCCGGCTCTACCGCCTGAAGCCGGAGCCGCTGCGGGAGTTGGAGGAATGGCTGGCTCCCTTCCGGCGCTTCTGGTCGGCGCACCTGGACGCGCTGGAGCGGCACCTGGACCTGATGGATGAGCCCGGAGCCACCCCAACGAAGAAGAAGACAAGGAGGAGACAGTGAGCGATCGCAAGTACACGCCGGGTGCGGCCCAAGGCGCACGCGTGGAGAAGGATGGCGATAACTGGACGCTGATTGTCGTCCGCGAACTGCGCCATTCGCCGGAAAAGGTGTGGCAGGCATTGACGGACCCGGAGCATCTGCGCGAGTGGGCACCGTTTGATGCCGATGGCAGCATGGGGATGACAGGAGCCACGGTGAGGCTGACGACGGCGGCGGCGCCGCAACCGCACGTAGTGGAGACGGTTGTGAAGCGGGCAGAAGCTCCGCGACTGCTGGAGTATAGCTGGGGCGGGCAGGAGTTGCGGTGGGAGTTGGAGCCGGTGGGCAGCGGGACGCGGCTGACGCTGTGGCACAACATTGACCGGCGCTACATCAGTTGGGGTGCGGCAGGCTGGCACGTTTGCCTGGACGTGCTGGATCAGTTTCTTGGGGGCGATCCGTTGGGGCGCATGGTGGGTCCGGCAGTGATGCAGTTGGACGGTTGGCAGCGGTTGACCGGCGAGTATGCGGCGCAGTTCGGCCTGGAGGCACCGGGATGGCCAGGGAAGGCGTAGCCGGGAGGACGCGGCGCGCCTACTGGGTCGCGACCGTGCTGCTGTGCCTGCAGATGGGCTTCACCGCTTATGCCCAGTTGTCGCTGCCCCAGGTTGCGGAGTCGTTCCGCCACTTGGGCTTTCCGGCGTACTTCCGCGTGGAGTTGGCGATGGCGAAGCTGCTGGGAATCGCCACGCTGCTGACGCCCGTGCCGGCACGGCTGAAGGAGTGGGCATACGCCGGGTTTGCGATCACCTTGGTGTCGGCCGTGATTGCCCATGTGGCCGTGGGCGATGGCCCTGCGGCGTGGAGTTGGGCCGCGGGTACCAGCGTGCTGTGGGCGGCGTCGTACTGGCTGTGGCGCCGCTAGTCAGGCGCGGATGATGCGGTCGACGGCTGCGAGCGTGGCGTCGATGTCGGCTTCGGTGTGGGCGGTGGAAAGGTACCAGCGTCCATCGGGCAACACCATGACACCTTCGTCGAGGAGCGCCAGGGCGAAGTCCGAATAGAGCGCGGTATCGGCGTCGAGGGTTTCGCGATAGGTACGGGCCTGTTTGCCGTTGAACGAGAGGTGAAACACCGGGCCTGCGGCGGAGGTGACCACCTGATACCCCGCGCTGGCGAGGCACTGCTGCATACCCGTACGTAGCTTTTCGCCGTTGGCCCACAGAGCTTCGTAGGTGCCAGGCTTTTCGAGTTCCAGCAGGGCAGCCTTGGCCGCGGCGAGGCAGATCGGGTTGCCGTTCAACGTTCCGGCGTGCACCACCTTGCCATCGGCGATGAGCGACATGAACTCGGTGGTGCCCGCCAGCGCACTGAGCGGCAGTCCCCCGCCGATCGCTTTGGCGAAGGTGGCGAGGTCGGGCGTAATGCCGTAGTAGCTCTGCGCGCCACCCAGGCTGAGGCGGAAGCCGGTGATCACTTCGTCGAAGATGAGCAGTGCGCCGTGCTGTTTCGTGATGTCGCGGAGGAATTGGAGGAAGCCGGGGTCAGCGGGCAGGCAGCCGCTGTTGCAGAGCAGCGGTTCACAGACGACGCAGGCGATGTCGCTGCCCTGTTCGGCAAAGGCGCGTTCGACTGCCGCGCGATCATTCCATTCCACCGCGACGGTTTCACGGTTAGGCCGCTGCCCCATGCCAACCGGGATCGGAGAGCCGTGGGCAGCGTCGATAGCCTGCCGGGTAGGGCGATAGCTGACCAGCACGCTGTCGTCCCAGCCGTGATAATGCCCTTCGAACTTCAGATACTTGGTGCGGCCGGTGGCGGCGCGCGCAAGCCTTAGCGCTACCTGCACGATCTCGGTGCCGCTATTGGCAAACGCCACCAGATCCGCGCAGGGAATGTGCTTCTGCAGCAGTTCGGCGACTTCGTATTCCAGTTCATGCTGCGCGCCGTAGGTGTGCCCCTTCGCAAGCTGCGCGGCGACGGCATCGTTGATGCACGGCGGGGCGTGCCCAAGAATGAGCGGGCCCCAGGCCAGGGTGTAGTCGAGATAGTGGTTGCCATCCACATCTTGAATACGCGAGCCCTGGCCGCCCTGGAAATAGAGGGGGTAGGGCCGCGCGCTGCGGCGCAGGGCCGTAGAGACGCCGCCAGCCAAGGCTTTCTGGGCGCGCTGGTAACGTGCCAGCGAGCCGGCGGTCTTGCTGCGCACGCTGGCGTCACGTGCTGCTACCGAGGGGATGGGGAGAGTTGTCGTCATGGTCTACTCTGTTTGTGTTTATCGTGCTGCCGCGCCCGGCTGGTTGGTTGCCTTCAGGCCTTTGCCCGGGTGTACTCCCTCTACGACCTTGCTGTTATCCACTACGACCACGCCGTTCACCAGAACGTAGGGAATGCCCGCCGAGGGGATGTTCGGCTTGTCGTAAGTGGCCATGCCGGCAACGGTTTCGGGGTTGAAGATGGCAATGTCGGCGTCGGCGCCCTTGCGGATGCGGCCTTTGTTGCGGAAAGCGGGGGCCATGGTTTCCAATCGCTGGGCGGGCATGAGCGACATCTTGCGGATGGCCTGGGAAAGCGTCAGGACCTTGTTTTCCCGCACGTGGCGGCCGAGCACGGTGGCGAAGGTACCGGCGACGCGCGGGTGGCCCTTGCCGTCTTCGAGAATGCCGTCACTGGCGACCATCACCAGCGGATGCGCCATGTTTTTCGCCACCATCTCTTCGGTGTTGGTGAAGGTGGCCACCAGACCGCCTTCGGCGCGGTACTTGGCGAAAGTCTCGGCGGTGAGTTTCTCACCGGTCTTCACCCACACCATATTCTGGTAGTCCAGACCAAGGCGTTCGCGGAAGCCTTCGCTGAAAATGGCCGATTCCAGGCGCGTCATGCCGGCGACGTAGGGGTAAGACTCCACCGTGATATCGACGTTACGCTTGCGTGCCGCCTCGACGATGGAGATGGCGAGCGGGAAGTACTTCGTAGAGGAGGCGCCCAGATGCACGACGTGCACCGGCGCGCCGGTGACTACCGAGTACGCGATCACCTCGTGGAGGGAGGCGGCAATGCCAGGGTCGCCATGAGAGCCGTAGCGCATGTGGATGAAGGCAGGACGGTTCCAGCGTCCGTTGATTTCGAAGACGTGCTGCAGTTCTTCCTGCATGGCTTTGGGCGTGTAGTTGAAGCCGAAGCCGGTTCCGAGGCCGCCTTCCTGCATACCCTGTTCGACGAGGTCGAGGATGGCTTTCTGCTCGGCGGGCGTGCTGGTTTTGGTGACCGCATTGTCCTTGGGAAGCCAGTCGCCGGTATCCTTCATGACGATCATGCGCGAGCCGATGTAGCCCACGCTGGCGCCATAGTTGACCAGGGCCTTGCCCTCGCGCTGCGCGTACCAGGGGTTCACGGGGCTGACTCCGATTTCGAGTTCGAGTGCGGTAGTGCAGCCGTCCTGAGCCTTAACGCGATAGTTCTCGTCGGTTTGCCCATGCTGGTGAAGATCGATGAAGCCGGGGGAGACCACGTGGCCTTTGGCATCGATGACGCGTTTGGCCTGCAGCGGTTTGTTGGAGATGGCAGCGATGGTGCCGCCGCGTATGCCGAGGTGACGCACGGCGTCCAGCCCTGATTCCGGATCGATCACGCGGCCATGATTGATGGCCACATCGTAGGTTTGGGCCGATGCCGTGAGTGCGGCCAGTACAATAAGGAACAGGGGCATGGGACTAGAGATAGCAGATCAGGGTAAGGTCGCGGAGAGTCGCGTCTTTCTATTGTCGCCTGCCAATCTGGGCGGTGCACGGGCGAAACCGCTGCTCGACGGCAGGGCTTGGGAACGTGGGCGGAGCGTCGCGGAGATCTACACGTACATCAGCAGCCTGTACTTTCGCGGCAAAGTGGCGTACGCGGAGCGATTCGCGAAAGCCCCGCCAAATGGGCCTTCGGCGCTGGTGATGGTGCCCGGGATGGGGTTGGTGCCACTGGAGGCGGAGATGGATGTGGCCTTGCTCCGGGCCGCCGCGGAGGTGCCCGTGGATGCGGAGGAACCCCGGTTTACGGGGCCTCTGGTACGCGAAGCGGAGGCGCTGATTTCCAGATGCGTGGACACATGTCGCTTCGTGCTGCTGGGCAGCGTGGCGTCCGGCAAGTATGTGGAGCCGCTGCTGCCCGTATTCGCATCGAGGCTGGTGTTTCCTTCTGAGTTTGTTGGCCGTGGGGATATGAGCCGGGGCGGACTGATGCTACGGGCGGCGGAAGCCGGTACGGAACTGGAGTACATTTCGGTGGCGGGAGCGATTCTGCGGGGCAAACGTCCGCCGAAACTGCCGAAGAAGCCGCGTAGCGGATAGGGGCGTTAGCGGGTCCAACAGGCATGCGAGAAACGAGTAAGGACAAGCCGCCACAGAAGCGAGGGGAACCTGGGGATCAGACGGAATACCGCGGGTCGCACGTGGGGCGGGATCAAAGCAGCAATGCGAGTGTGTCACAAGATAGCGAGGCTTCGATGAGCGACGAGCCGCCACCCACCGGCGACGAAGGTCCGAAGCCGGCAAAAGGCCACGCTGGACCGATGCCATATGGGGGTCGCCAAGAGTGGCAGGGCGGAAGTCACGGGTCGGCCAATCAGGGGCGCGAGGAAGACGACAAACAGTAAGAAGTATACGTTTCTTATAGAGAAATTAATCGACATCATAGACACAATTAGGGCCAGAATTGTTGCAGTTCCAATAAGAATCATGCAGCATGAAAGAGGGGTCTATTGTGTCCAGCTACACCTTCATACACCCAGACACCTTTTACCGTCTTCCGAAGGACTTCAACTACCGCGAGTACATCGACATCGAGCGCGAGTTGTGGGCCTTCTTCCCGGAAACGATTGGCCGCCGCGTCAATTTCTGTCAGACAGGGCTAACCGCGCAGGTTTACGCCGAGGTGCGCGATGACGGCTCCGAACTGGGCGACCAGGAGACGTACTTCCTCATGCCGTGCGCGGATGGCAAGATGAAGCCGGTCCGCATGCGCTCCATGCGCCGGCTGACGCTTTCCGAATTCCGCATGACGTACCTTACCGCGGTGAAACTGGGTGAGGAATTAACGAAGATTTTGGACGTATTCCGATCACTCGACAGCAAAGTGCTGGGCGAACTGTCGTAGGCGGCTACTGTCGCACCGGCACCAGTTTCGCGGCGTCGAAAGCACCTGCCGACGCCTGCAACGGCACGGCCAGAGTGACGTCGATATTCTTGCACACGGACTCCGTGCAGGCTTGTCCCTTGATGTTCACTTTGGCCGGGCCGGCTCCTTCGGGCTTGGCCTTGATGGCGAAGTGAGCCACGTTATTAAAGCCGTAGGTATAGTGGCGGATCTCGGGCTGGGAGAAGTCCTGTGGATCCGTCTGCAGCCAGGAGCCTTCCGTTTTCAACCCTTCTTCCACTTTCACCACTGTGGATTTCTCCACGCCTAAGGAAGGCTTGCCGGCCAGCTTCTGCGTGTGGCGCACTTCGTTGTCGAGCGCGAAGGTGTGCCAGCCTTTTTCCACCTTGGTCTCCACCACGAGGTAGTCGCCGGTATACCGGGCGCGATAGCTGAGCGCGAGGTTGTCGTCGTGGCGGACTTCCACCGGAGCCGTCCAGGTTTGGGCGGCAGCGGGGGTTAACAGCAGGAAAGCGAAAGTAAGAAGAGAGGTCATTTTCGGAAACTCATTCGGAATGTGCGAAGCGGCACCTGAAGTTTCTGGCCGTCACGCAGGACGTCCAGGGTAACGGAGTCGCCGGCGGTCTTCCGCAGCTTGATAAACAGTTCTGCCGTGTCGGCAATCGGATCGGTCTGCGTGCCGTCCACGCCGACGATGATATCGCCATTCTTCAATCCGTGGCTCTTGAGCATTTCGGCCATGGAGTCGACATGCGAGACGCGGCTGGCGAAGGAATTCGCCGGCAGTTGCAACTGCTTCTTTTCGTCGTCCGAGAGTGGCTTGGAATCGAAGTAGGTGCGGGCGTCGACGCTGAGTTGGCGGAAGCGGATATCGGTCCACCACCAGCGCACCGGCAGGTCGACGGTGAGCTTTTCCTGCTGGCCGGCGCGATCCACCGTGAACGTTACCTGTTTGGCGTCACGCGGGACTTTGTCGTAGGCGTACTGCAGGTCGCCGAAGGTATGGACAAGCGTTCCGTCGAACGCCGTAATGAGGTCGCCCGGTTTCATGCCGGCGGCCGCCACCGGACCGGAGGCTTCCTTCACTACCAGGCCTTTCGGGACATCGGGGAACAGGCCGATGCGGCGGAGGTCCGGGGAGCGGTACATCTGCGAGAGCTTGTCGAGCTTGCCGTCCTTTTCACGCTGCACGTTCTGGAGGTCGCCGATGAGGTGGCACTCCACGCAGGCTCCCTTGGCGAAGGTGCGCTCTACCAGGGCCGGGATTTCCTTGGGGAACAGCGGCGCGGGGCGCTCCTTCTTCGGCAGCAGACCCTTGCCGTACTGTTGGTGCAGGTCCAGGCCCTTTTTCAGTGCCAGTTCGAGCGACGCGAGGCTGAGGAAGGTATCCTGCGATTCGCCGTCGCGGCCGCCATAGCGCATATAGATGTGTTCGTCGGCGTTGAGGATGAAGAAGTACAGGGTGTTGTAGCGGTCGTAATCAAACAGGCCAATATCGATGTCATCCATGCGTGGCACGCGCACACACACGTACTGCTGCATGAGTTTGCCTCGGGGCGAATTGCGTGGTGACAGCACAACCTGTGCGTCAAAGTTTCTGCCGGCGATTCAAGCCTCGCAGCGGAATTCCAGGAAGATGGGCTTCCCGGTCTTCTTCGCTTCCTCCCGAGCCTCACGATAACTCGTGAGCCAATGAATGCCTTCGGCATCGTCCTGGGCAAGGGCAGGAACGATGTTCAGAGCAAGTAAGATGACTGCCAGTAAGAAAGAGCGCTGAAACATGAGTGTATGTACCTATTGGCGTCGGACTACCGGGGCCGGTTACGCGCGGGGGGTAAACCTCTATTTCAGCACACTGGGCGCGGGCGGCGGCGCTACGCCAGGATGTCTTTGACGACGTTGCCGGCCAAGTCGGTGAGGCGGAAATCGCGGCCGCTGTAGCGATAGGTAAGCTGCAGATGATCGATGCCCAGAAGGTGCAGCACGGTGGCATGCAGGTCATGCGGATGCATGCGGTTTTCGACGGCCTTGAAGCCGAACTCATCCGTGTTCCCGTAAGTGATGCCGCCCTTGAAGCCGCCGCCGCCCACGACGAGTGAGAAGCCGTGGTTGTTATGGTCGCGGCCGTTCTGGAACTTGACCAGGCCGCTCACTTCCACCGAAGGCGTGCGCCCGAACTCGCCGCCGATGATGACGATGGTGTCCTTGAACAGCCCGCTATCCTTCAGGTCCTGCAGGAGCGCACCCATGGGCTTGTCCGAAGTCTGGGCGAGTTTCTTGTGAATGAGGATGTCGTCGTGGTTGTCCCAGGGCTGGCCGTTTCCATAGTAGACCTGCACCATGCGGACGCCGCGCTCCACCAGCCGCTTGGCGATGAGGCAGCCGCGGGCGAAGTCGCCGTCGCCGTAGCGCTCGCGAGTCTTTTCGGATTCCTTGGAAACGTCGAAGGCTTCGTGCGCCTCGGTTTGCATACGGTAGGCGGTTTCCATGGATTCGATGCGCGACTCCAACTGCGCATCGCCGCCTTCCTTGGCGAGATGGAAGCGGTTCAGCTTGGTGAGCAGGTCCAGTTGCTTGCGCTGGTCTGTCATCGAAAGCTGCGTGTTCTTCAGGTGCTGGATGAGCTTCTCCGGCTCCTTCTCGTTGTTCGGGATATGCGTACCCTGCAGGTGCTGCGGCAGGTAGGCCGAACTCCACAACTGCGGTCCGATGACGGGCAGGCCGGGGCAGAGGACGACGAAGCCGGGCAGGTTCTGGTTCTCACTGCCGAGGCCGTAGTTGAGCCAGGAGCCCATGGAGGGATGGCCGGGCAGCACGTGGCCGCAGTTCAACATGAATAACGACGGCTCGTGATTCGGCCGCTCCGTGTACATGGAGCGGATGACGCAAAGGTCGTCCATGTGTTTGCCGAGTTCGGAGAAGATCTCGCTGACCTGGGTGTCGCATTTGGCGTAGCGCTTGAACTCGAAGGGTGTTCCCATCAGCGAGCCCGTCTTGCGCTCGGTCTTCAGATTGCCGGAGGGCGCGGGCTTGCCGTGATACTTGGTAAGCGCCGGTTTGGGGTCGAAGGTATCCACCTGCGACGGGCCGCCGTTGAGGAACAGATAGATCACGTGCTTGGCCTTGGGCGCGAAATGCGGCCCCTTGGGCGCGGCGGTGGCGCCCTGCAGCATGCTGCCCAAGCCGAGCAGCGGGAATCCGGTACCGATGGTGGAAAGGAGTTGGCGGCGCGTCATGTTAGTAGAAGACAAACTCATTGGAACTGAGCAGCACCTGGGCGTACTTGGGCCAGGCGTTGTTATCGGAAGTCAGGTACGCCAAGCCTGCCTGGAGCTCTTCCTTGGCGGGCTGGCGATAGAACAGAACCTGGTAGGCGCGGTTAATGCGGGCCGTGTTGTCCGCGGCTTCTTTCTGCAGGCGATCGGCGAAGTGTTTGGCACGATCGGCGACGAAGCCGCTGTTCAGGAAGAAGAGCTGCTGTAGCGGCGTGGCCGTGGCGATGCGCTGTTCGGAGAGGTTGTTGGGATTGGGGAAGTCGAAGAGCGCGAGGGTGCCGTCCAGCTTGCGGCGGCTGACAAAGCCGTAAACGGTGCGGCGGAGGTTGCGATCTTCGGTCAGCTTTTGCGGCATGCCGCCCGGGGTGGCGTCGAGTTCGCCGGAGGCGGCCAGCAGCGAATCGCGCAGAGCTTCGATATCCAGGCGGCGGCGCGTGGCGCGCCAGACCAGGCGGTTGTCAGGGTCGGCAGTGAAGGAAGCCGGGTCGTTGGCGTAACTGAGTCCGTAAGCTTCGGAGAGCACCATCTCGCGGATGATGGCCTTGACGGACCAGTTCTTCTCGACGAAGCGGGCGGCCAGGTAATCGAGCAGTTCCGGATGCGAGGGCTTTTCGCCGAGTTGGCCGAAGTTGGCCAGCGTGCGCACGATGCCCTGCCCAAACAGGTGATGCCAGATGCGGTTCACCATCACGCGGGGCGTGAGCGGGTTGGTAGGGCTTGCAATCGCTTCGGCCAGTTCGCTGCGGCCGCTGCCCTTGGTGAACGGCTTCGGCTCATCGTCGCACAGGATGCTGAGGAAGCGGCGCGGGGCCACTTCGCCGAGGTTCTCCTGGCTGCCGCGAATGCGCACGCGCTCGTCGCGAACCTTATCCTTATCCTTGATGATGTGGTAGTAGGGGTAGCGGTCCGGGACGGCTTTCTTCAGCGTTTCCAGATCGGCGCGCAGGTTGTCCAGATGCCCCTTGAACTGCCCGGAAAGGAAGCGTTCAATCTTCTTTTCCTTGTAGTAAAGGATGCCGGATTCGAACTTGGCGTGGCGCTGATCGCTGAACACGTCGCGCCAGAGCAGGTACTTGTCGCGAGGGAGGCTGAGCAGGTCGGCACGGGCCAGATCGCCGCGGGCGTCGGAGCCGCCGAGTCGCACAAAGTTCTTCGATTCGATGTCGCGCTGCTCGTTCAGCACATCAATGACTCGCTTCTGGATGTCGGCGGCGGCGAGTTTCGATTCGTCCTGCCAGTCATTGAGCAGCGTGTGCTCGCGGGTGCCGGTGAGGTACTTCGACCAGCGCTCCAGGGTTTCGGCGTCGAGCGCGGTGCCGGCAGCGGCGGCCTTAGCGTCGATCTTCTCGGCCTCCATGCGGCGGACAGCCTTTACATACGCAGCGGTGGAATGAGCCAGCACTTCGCCCAAGGTCTTCGCCTGCTCATCCAGATACTTCTTAAGCTTCTTCTCCTGGCTGTCGGCGGCTTCCTTGCGGGCCTTGTACTCCTTGACGACGGCTTCCGAGGCGATGGGGAATTCGGACTCGGCGGTGGAAGTGAATACGCCCAGCATCCCGTAGTAATCCTTGGTGGGGATGGGGTCGAACTTGTGGTCATGGCACTGCGCGCAGGCTACTGTGAGGGCGAGGAAGGCTTTGGATGTGGCATCGACGCGGTCATCCTGGAACTGCGGGCTGAGGGCGTAGAAGCCGAGGCCGCCGACGAGGCGCTCCTTCTCGCTGAGCGAATCGCCGGCGAGCTGCGCCTTGACGAAGGTGTTGTACGGGAGGTCGTCATTGAAGGCCTTGATGACCCAATCGCGATAGCGGAAGGCGTTGTCGTAAGGCTGATCCTGGGTGGGATTGAGGAGGTCATCGGAGTAGCGGGCGACGTCCAGCCAGTGGCGTCCCCAACGTTCGCCATAGGCTTGGGAAGCCAGCAGCCGGTCGACGACTTTGGCTTTGGCCTGCGGGGTGTTGTCCTTCAGGAAGTCGGCCACGTCTTCGGGCTTGGGGGGAAGGCCGGTGAGGTCGTAGGTGACGCGGCGGATCCAATCGCGTTTGCTGGCCGGTGCAACGGGCTTCACGCCCTTCTTCTCCATCGCGGCATAGAGCAGCGCATCGATTGGTTGCGTCCAGGCTTTGTTGGAGACCTTCGGGATAGGAGGGCTCTTGACGGGTTGGAAGGCCCACCAGGAGCGTTGTTCCTTGCTGATTTGATAGCCGGGGCCTGTGGGCGTGGCGTTCGCCGAGGCCGGCCAGATGGCACCGCGGACCACCCATTGCAGAATGTCGTTGATTTCCTGCTGCTGCAGCTTGCCGGTGGGCGGCATCTTGAGCTTAGGGTGAGTCTGCTTGATCACCTGGATGAGGAGGCTGTCGTCGGGGCGCTCCGGGTCGATGGCCGGGCCGGATTTGCCGCCCTTGAGCAGCGATTCGCGCGAGGTCATCTCCAGGCCGCCGAGCTTGGTCTGCGTGTGGCAGGAGAAGCAGTTCTTCGCCAGCACGGGACGCACTTTGGTTTCGAAGAACTCCACGGGGTCGATGCGCTGGCCGTAGCAGGACGTGGCGGCAAGGAGCGCGACGAGCAATCTCATTATGAACGAAAGTTTATCAAAGCACTGCTATCTTGAGGGGATGCCTGCGTTTGCGGAAGAGCTTCGGGAGCGCTATTTGCGCCATCTGCTGGACGATATCGTCCCTTTCTGGGAACGGCACTCGATGGATTGGGAGCAGGGGGGACAGTTCAACTGTCTGGCTCGCGATGGGCGGGTGTTTGATACGCGGAAGTATATTTGGATGCAGGGGCGGTCGGTGTGGACGTTCTGCCGGTTGTATAACGAGGTGGAGCGGCGGGAGCAATGGCTGCGGTCGGCCGAGCATATTCTGCAGTTTCTGCGGGCGCATGCGGTGGATGCCGAGGGGCGCTGCTATTTCAGCTTGGATCGGGCTGGGGCGCCGGTGTTCCAGCAACGCAAGCCGTATGCGGCGTTCTTCCTGGCGCTGGCGTTGTTGGAGTATGCGAAGACCGGAGTGGGGGATGGGGAGGCGCTGCGGGCCGAGGCGCGGGTCTGGTACGGGCGCATTCGGGAGTGGATTGCCGATGGGACATTGTTGGGCCGGCCGGCGCTGGCGGGAGCGAGGCCGGTGCGACAGGCCGCCGATGTGATGGTGGTGGCCTCGCTGGCGCTGGAGTTTGGGGATTACGAGACGTTGCGCGCATGTGTGGCGCAGGCGCGGGAGCATTGGATTCCGGAGCGCCGGATCTTGTTGGAGAACCTGCCGCTCGATGGGGCGGACTACCGGGAGTCGGCCGATACGCGGTTGCTATGTCCAGGGAGTGCGTTGGAGGTCGCGTGGTTCCTGTGGCATGCGCTGGAGGCGTTGGGGACGGAGGATGGTAAGGATTGGCTGTGCGAGGTGATCGAGGCGTCGATGGAGACGGGGTGGGATCGGGAGCATGGGGGCTTGTACTACTTCCAGGATGCGGAGGGTTTGCCAAGTTTGCAGTTGGAGGCGAACATGAAACTGTGGTGGCCGCATACGGAGGCGATCTATGCGCTGGTGCTAGCGTGGCAGCATACGGGAGATGCGCGGTTGCTGGAGTGGCTGCGGCGAGTGGATGAATATGCGTTTCGGACGTTCGCGGATGGGGAGTATGGGGAGTGGTTCGGGTATTGCGACCGGTATGGGAAGCCGGCGCTGGAGTTGAAGGGGGGCCCTTATAAGTGCTTCTTTCATGTGCCGCGTTTTTTGTTGTTTAGTGCGCAGCGGTTGGGTGGGGTGTACGGGGCGGGTTTGCGCGAGGCACCGGGAGCATTCCAGTCACGTTAGCGCTCGTGCAGACGCTCATACACCTGCTGCTCGTTTGCTGTTCCTGCTGGCAGTTTTCGCGACAGGCTCGAAGTTTCAATGCGGTTGAGTACATTCGCAGAGACCTGACGCTGTTGTTCGCGCCGTACCAGTTCTGCGGCGCATGGAACGTGTACACCGCTGCCGAGGAGGTGGGTCTGGGACTACACCTCGCGGCCATATGTTGAGCATTGCATTCACGATCCCTGGTTGGCTGCTGGTGGGAGTGAGCATGCGGAGATGGGCGCAATGGCCCTGGCATCGGTCGGTGGGCGGTAGGCTCCGAGGCACCCTGTTGTCGCTGATCATTGGACTGCTTTGCTTGGCCGCCGTGCTCCTGGTTTTCTTCCAGGTAGGCACCGGTGTGCGATTCGCGGGCTTCGCTTTTTGGGCCCTCTACGTTGTCGCCCTTGGTCGCGAACGGCTAGGGTTATGGCCGTTCCAGAGCCACAGTACAATCGAGAGGTGAAGGAGAAGTCCCAGCCTTCGGACGAGCCACGGGAGCGCCCCGATCCCGAAATTGCCCACACTGCATTGCTGCGTCGTCTGCAGCGGCAGCCAGCGGTGGATTGTTGCCGATGGAATCGCGAGGAACTTTACGAAGACTCGCATTGAGCTTACTGGGCGGAGCGGTGGGACAGTAGCTCTTTCGCCAACTGCCGGTATTGACCGACGGACTCTCGCGCGATGTACTCCTGAATCAACGCGACGCTCTCGGTGCGACCCAGTTCATATTGTGCCAAGTGCATCTTGGCGTAGCGTCCACCCGCGGCGCGTTTGAGGCTGCGGGCGTTGAAGATTTGGGCGCGGAGGCCGGGTTCTGCCCAGATCTCTTCAGGAGGGAAGCCCACACGTTTGACATA
Source organism: Bryobacterales bacterium (assembly GCA_016789745.1). Classification (GTDB taxonomy): domain Bacteria; phylum Acidobacteriota; class Terriglobia; order Bryobacterales; family Bryobacteraceae; genus CADEFT01. The sequence continues at coordinate 1,434 of JAEUQF010000035.1, read as the reverse complement.
GGCTGCGAACATTGCGCTGACCATGTCGCGGATCTCGCGGGGGAATTGTCGCCAGGCGCGGGCGCAGAGTAGCGGGAAGAAGCTATCACGGTCTGGGAACAGCTTGGGATCGAGCGCAAAGATGCGGCGGGCCAACTCACGCAGGTAGAGCCGGCCGGACGGAACGCGGATCTCCGAACAGAGATCGTAATAGCTATCCGTCAGACGGGTGGTCCAGGGAATCCCGGGTGTATCGAACGCTTCGCGCGCGAACGCCATGGCTTCGGCATAGCGCCCTTGCTTGGCCCGGACTCGCATCATCATCTCCTGCAACGCCACTCGGCGACGGATGGCGTGTTTGCGGCAGAAGCGGAGTTGCCCGGTCAGTAGTTCGTCGGCGAACTGAGGGGTGTCAAAGCACAGATGAATCGTGACAATGCGACGGCAATCTTCCAGCGGCATCGTGTACACGGCAGCTACATGCTCTCCAGCCCCAGGGCATGCACGATGAGGCCGAGTTCCCTGCCCTCCACCTGACCGGCGGCGAGGAATTTATCCATCGCGAACTCGACGGTGACGGCATCCTTCTGCAGGGCCGATGCGGGGACGTTCTGGCGATAGACGTATTCGCCGACTTTGCTGTACGTCTCGCCGGGGATGGCGGTGCCGTTGACGTTGGCGGTGAGGGTGAAAGCCGGGACTCGTTCGATGAGTGGAGCGGCGGCGGTGAACTTCACGAACAGCGACGCGCCGTTCTTCTCGGCATGCAGCGGGGGGCGAATGGTGGCGGCGAACCGGCCTTCGGTCCACCGCCAGGACTTATCTTCCAACGCATGGAAACCGCGCACGAGTTGCATGGAGGCAGCAACGTCAGCCATGGCGACAACGCTCTTGAGGCCGGGCTCTTCGTCGGGCGCGGCGTCGGCCTTTACGCGGACCGGTTTCTTACAGCCAGCCGCGATCATCGCAGCGCCCAGCGCGAGTTGTTTCAGGACTAATCGCCGCACTTCTCTACCTGTACGAGGCAACTATAGAGCGTCGGGCCGCCGCCGATATCGGTGAGGCGTTGGCTCATGAGCGTGTTGATGCCTTGCTGGTTGGGCATGCGCTTGGTCCAACTGACGGAAGGGGCTCGAACGGCGCCGGGGCGGACGCCGCCGTTGACGTAAGCTTCCATCAGTACGTTGCCGCGTTCATTAAAGACGCGCACGGCGTCGCCGTTTTCGATGCCTCGTTTGACAGCGTCTTCGGTGTGCATCCAAAGGCGGCGGGTTTCGGCATGGACGGAGTCGCGATGGCCGAAGGTGGAGTTCATGCTGTTGTCGTTCTTCGATGCCACCAGTTCCAGCGGGTAGCGTGCGGCGAGTGCGGCGTCGCCGTGGCGCGACTCGATGGGCGGTTCGTAAGCCAGGGTCTCCGGCTTGAACTCGCACTTGCCGTCGGGGGTGCCGAAAC